>MEKT01000001.1 GCA_001767435.1 Acidobacteria bacterium RIFCSPLOWO2_02_FULL_65_29
AAGGTGTTCTGGGAAGGCCACGACCCGACGCAGGGCATGCGCCAGGGAAACGATACCGGCACCAACTACCGCTCCGCGATCTACGCATACGGGAAGGAGCAGCTCGATCCGGCTCTGAATTCCAGGGACGCCTTTCAGGGTTCTCTTACAAAGGCCGGCTTCGGAAAGATCACGACCGAAATCCGCGAAGCCCACGAGTTCTACTACGCCGAGGACGATCACCAGCAGTACCTCGGCAAGAACCCGAACGGCTACTGCGGGCTCGGCGGGACCGGCGTTTCCTGTCCCGCGGGACTCCTGACGAAGGCCTGACGCTGCTGCTGCCGGGTTGGGGGGCTTACGCGACCCGCCGCGACGGCAAGCATCGCGCGGCCAGGTGGTGCTCGACGCGCCGGGCCGTATCCGCGGCTTTCTCGATGCATGCGGCGGTTGACACGCCGCCAAGGTAGTTGCCGGTCAGGAATAATCCCGGGTGCTCATTTTCCAACGCCGCGATTGCGCGGATTCGCTGCGGGTGCTCGAGACCGGGTTGCGGCAGGGCCCGCCGCCAGCAATGCGTGTGCGCCACCATCGGCGCCGCGCGAGCGCCGAACATCCGGCGCACTTCGCCCGCGACTAGTTCCGTCAGCTCCGCGGGCCGCAGCGCCGCAAGCTGCGGTTGACGTGCGCCGCCGACGAAGGCCGTGAGGGCGACGTGGCCGGACGGCGCACGCCCGGGAAATAGCGTCGAGGAGAACAGGATGCCGAGCACGTCGCGCCTCTCGACCGCGGGGAGCAGGACGCCTGCGCCGTCGAGCGGATGCGCGATCGCCCCTGCGCGGTAGCCCAGAAACACCACCGCGACCGGCGGGTGGCGGATAAGTGCCAACGCCTGCGCCACACGCCGATCGAGCCGCTCGAGCATCGGCGCCGCGGCGTAAGCGGGCGACGCCACCACGACGCATTCGGCGCCGAGAGACCGGCCGGCGTGGCCGTCGCGTACCAAGAGGCGAAAACCACCCCCGCCGCGGCGCTGCACCGACTCCACCCGCTGCCCGAGGAAGACAAGGCCGGCGAGACGCTGCGCGACGGTATCTGCCAGGACACGCATTCCGCCGCGGAACGAAAACATCGTCCGTGCCGCCGCTTCGGCCGGGATCGCTCCCGGAATGCGGCGAAAGCGCGACATGAGCGAGGCGCCGGTCACCGATCCGAAGCGGCGCTCGAGCCGCTTGAGTTGTGGGAAAACCGCTGCAATGCTGAGCTGCCCGGCAGAGCCGGCGTAGAGGCCCCCCGCCAGCGGCTCCATGACATAGTCCAGGAACTCGCCCCCGAACCGGCGGCGCGCGAAAGCGGCCACCGTCTCGTCCTCCGGCCGCGGCGCGACCAACGGCTCAGCGAGCAGCCGCAGGCGGCCCGCGAACGAAAGCGGGCCGCGGAACAGCAGGTGCCACGGCTGCAACGAAAGGGCATGCATGCGGCGCGCGCGCATCACGTAGCGATTGCGTGCCGCGTCGCTGCGCTCGACTCGCTCGCCGGCGAGCGCGAGTTCGGTGATCAGGCGTTCGCTTGCAGGTGCGGGCGCGACGATGCCGTTCGGCCCGTGCTCCATCAGGAAGCCGGTGATCCGCTCCGAAGCGATGCGGCCGCCGGTGCGCCGGGTCGCCTCGAGCACGATCACCCGGAGACCGGCCCTGGTCAGCGCGTAGGCGCTCGCCAGGCCCGAGATGCCTGCGCCGATGACGGCGACGTCGATCGTCATGTCGTGTCGGCCGCATCGCGGCCCGGGGACACGGAGGGCGGGCGATGGGCGCGCATGAAATCAGCTGTGATCAGGTTTCGTCCTTCGCGCGCCGCACGCAGCTCCAGGCGCGCCTTGACGTGCATTCGCACGAACCCCGGGATGCGCTGCAGAAGGGCCTGCGCCGCGGGCTCCCAGGCCATGTCCGGATCCGGGCTGGCCTGCGGCGCGGGCTCCGGCAATGCGCCGGCGGGCCGGACGTGAATGCAGTTGGGGTCCTCGCCCATCAGATCGCCGTGCGCGGCCAATGCGCGGGCCCGGCATCCGCCGCAGCCGTAGCGGAAATCGCAGCTGCCGCACTTGCCTGCGGGAAGCTCGCTGCGCAGGCGCTGGAGCGCAGGGTGGTGCTCCCAGATCTCGCGCAGCGTGGCTTGGGTGAGCGCGCCGAGCACCTCGGGAATGTAGGGACAGGGCGTCACCTGCCCCTCGGGCGTGATGCGCAGGTAGCTGCGGCCGGCGAGACACGCGCTCGACCACGCGGCGAACCGTGCCGCGCCGTCCCCACCGCGCAGCGCGAGCACGCGGCGCACGTACGGGGCGCAGCGCGCGCGGATGAGGAGTCTCGGACGCTCGCGTTGCAGCTGCAGGATCCGCACCAGCGTTTCATCATACTGTCGCGGCGTGAGGTCGGTCTGCTTCGCGCCACGGCCGGTGCACACCAGGAAAAAGAAATTCAAGGCCATGGCGCCGACGGACTCGGCGAGGTCCGCCAGCGCCGCGAGCTCGCCGCAGTTCTGCTCGAACAGCGTGGCCTGCAGCGAGACCGCCATTCCGGCGCGCTGCGCGGCGAGCGCACCGCGGAGCGCGCCGCGCCAGGCGCCGCGTGCCCCGCGCAGCCGGTCATGGAATGCAGCGGCCGCGGAATCGACGCTCACGCCGACGCCGCCCGCGCCGGCATCTTGCAGCGTCCGGGCGCGGCGCTCGGTGAGCAAGGTGCCGTTCGTGCCGACGACCGGCGTCAGGCGGCGCGCCGCCGCGTGCGCGACAAGGCGCGGGAGATCGCCGCGCAGCAGCGGTTCGCCTCCGCTCATCACCAGCATTGCGCCGGGCGCAAGCGCGGCGACCTGCTCGATGACGCGGCACGACTCCACGGTCGTCAGCTCGGCGGGAGACGGGCACTTGCGCTGCGTGGCGTCAAGGTAGCAGTGACGGCATGCAAGGTTGCAGCGTCGCGTCAGGTTCCACGACACGACCGTCGGCACCGCTTGCTCGGACAGCCCGCTCATCGCGCTTGACGCTTGCCGAACGGGCAGCTCGACGGACGCGCTGCCGCGTCGCCCGCGACTGCTTCGTGCTCCGGCGCTGTCGTGCCGTCGCGCATCAACGCGTTCAGGCACGAATCGATCACGTCGCAGGTAACGACAGTATGCCCGCGCTGCGCCGCGTGCATGAGAACAGCGCGCCGGGCCATCGCGCGCGCGGATTCGGGAACGCGTTGCATGCGCGCCTCGGCCTCCGCCGTCCACGCCGTAGCGCTGTCCGCCGCCTGCTCGAGCGCCGGCTCGTGGCCGCGCGCGGCGAGCAACAGGTGGCAGTCTGCCGAGCGCAGCAGGTTCTCGGTGGCGCTGCCAAGATCCATCTCCGCATCCGAGTGCGCGCCGGTGCGGCCCAGGGCGAGCAGCCAGGGTTGGCGCTCGCGTACATAGTCCAGCAACTGCTCGAAGGGCTTGCCCGCGAGCAGCATGGTCCGCAGCTTCGCGCCCCGGCCGGCGGCGAGTTTTGCCGCCGCATCGAGCTGCGCCTGGTAGATGCGGGCGAGCCCGCCGTCGATGATCTCCTCGTGCAGCCTTTGCTGTTCGCTGAAGCGGAGAACTTCCGCGGCCGCCGGCGAGAGCACGCCGGAGATGCTGCGGAAAGCAACGGCGTGGAAGTGAGGATCGTAGACGGCGACCGCTTCGACCGGCCGCTCGAAGATCCGGGACAGCTCGAGCGCGGCCATGAGGGCTCCGAAAGAGCGCGCGCTGCCGTCGATCGCGACCGCGATGCATCCGGCCCGGTCTAGCGGACGGGTCTTGACGACCAGCAGATCCCGGTCGGTGCGCCGCGCCACCCGTTCGCAGACGCTGCCGAGCCGGGAAATGTCGACCGCGCCCAGGCCGAGCGCGCCCATTACGACGAGATCATGATCCGAGGCGCGGATGTCTTCGACCAGTCGCTGCCAGTTCCTTCCCTCCAATGCCACGCAGCGCGACGGCACGCCGGCTGCGGCGCACTTGCTGCTGACCACGGCGAGATAGGAATCGGAGACGAGTCCGAGCCCGCGCGTGATGAGCTCGTCGTGGACCTCGCGCTGCTCTGCGAGTTTCGCTTCCCCGCGATAGCGTTGCGGCAGGCCGCTTTCCATCTGGCGGAAGCGGAGATCGTGCAGGCGCGCGGCGTACACGTGGCTGCCAGTGATGCGGGCTGCCGAGCGTTGCGCGATGGCGATGCCGAGCTCCAGGGCGCAAGCCGCGTGGGCCGAATTGTCGAACGGAAGGTAGATGGACTTATACATCTTCAGGACAGCCTTTCATGGTGCGCGCCGTTGTGGCGGCGGGCGCTGAGCCAACCCCCGGCGACGGCGCCGAGTGTGGCCGCGGCGAGTTGCTGCAGCGGCCAGACAAAGAAAAAGGTCGAATCGCCGCGCGGCAGGCCGGGCAGCGGGTCCGGCAGGACCCGGAGAAATTCGCCGCCGAAGATCGCGAGCGCCGCCGTGCCGAAGCAGAATACCGCGAGGAAGGCGCCGTTCAGCGGCTCCACCTTCCCGGCGCGGTAGCCCGTCACGACTGCGCCGCAGAACAAGCTCAGCGTGCCGAGATTGGCGGCCCACCAGGTTCCCTTTCCGGCAAACGCAAAGGCCCAGGTTCCCGCGGCAAGCGTGCCGAGCAGCGCGACCGCGAATCCGGTCCACACGGCCGCCCACGCGACATCGCGATCCGCCGCGCGTCGCGTTCCCGGGCTCTTAACTGCGTTTGCCATCACGCTCGCCCGCGCTGCGCAGGCTTTTCAGGAAAGCGATGAGATCGCCGAGCTCCTGCGCGGTCAGCCGATCCTTGGCTCCCGGCGGCATCATTTGCGGATAGGTCTTCGCCGGATCCACCACCGCCTGGCACTCGATCAACCCGCTCGAGGGCAGCGGTGTGAAGCACGCCCAGGGGTCGACGATCGCCTCGCGCAGGTAATCCTCCGCGGAGACGCCCGGCTTGCGCGCTTCGGCCAGCCGGCCGACGGAGGAGAGATCCGGCCCGCGCTGGCCGCCGCGGATGCCGAGCGCCTCGATCGTATGGCAGGCGAAGCAGCTGAATTGTGGGGTCAGGAACACGGCTCTGCCGCGCTGTTCGCCGACGCGCTCGCCGCCTGGCTTGAGAGCGGCAACCCTGGGCGTTTCGAACTGCGGGTAGTACCAGTAGCCGAACGCCACCACGCCGCCCACCGTGGCAACGTAAACGAGCAGGATGCTGGCGAACGCGGCGAGCGCGGAACGGGGCTGGCGGACCGGGCCCCAGTTGAGCAGCATGAAAAAGCCGGCCGACCCCGCCACGGCGAGGCTGAAGAATACGAGATAGGGCGTGCCGAAACGCACCCCCCAGGCGTCCGGCAACCAGGGCAACCCGCCCCAGATCACGAGCAGCGCGGCCGCGCCGAAGGCGGCGGGGCCCTTGAGGGCCTCAGGCATGAGACTTCGCCACGACGAAGCCGATCCAGAACACGAATGTGAGCAGCACGAAGAACAGCAACGTGATGATCGCAGCCATGATCGACGAATGGCCCAGCGTCACCGTGTACCAGTACGGCGTGACGTCCTTGAGCGCGCCGTAGATGTGGTAGTCCATGCGCGTGAACGAACGGATCGCCCCCATCAGCCCCATCAGGTAGATCGCGACCGCGGGAATGAAGATCAGCACGTACTGCGCCATCGGATCGATGCGGCCCCAGAGGATCGCCCCGGTCGCGCGCGCCCGCCGATACAGCAGATAAGTGACGAAGGTCATGATGATGATCGCCGTCACCGCCAGCGCCTTCGCGACCATCAGCCCGAGAAAGGTGAAGCGTTCGGGAAGGATCAGTGCCTGTTCGCTCACCCCGGCAGGCGTCTTCGCCAGTAGGTCGGGGAAAAAATTCTGCGGTACCACCCAGACGATGCCGCCCGCGAGCAGCACGCCGAAGACCGCCTTCATGTGCGGCGCGAAACGCGCGCCGCCCTCGATGCGCTGCATCGAAAGCCACATGTAGAAGTTCGCGCCGAGAAACAGCAGCACCACCAGCAGCCCCTGCATCACGAAGTAGCCGGAGAGCTTGTCCGCCATCATGAAAGTGGCGAGCTGCGCATCGTAGACGAACAGCTCCTTGGCGAGGACGTAGCCGGCGAGCGGCATCGTGATCAGCGCGCCAACGCCGATCAGGTTGCCGATGTAACCCATCCAGTCGTAGAAGGCGCGGTCCTCGTCCTTTCTGGAAGTGAGGAACATGAAGGCCGCGAACAGCGCGACCACGAAGCCGCCGAAGGTGACGTTGCCGAGAAAGCGATGCAGATTGAGCGGCCACCACGCGGCGTTGTCGATCATCGCCCACAGTGTGGCGCTCTCGATCGGCCTGGGCGGCGTGTTCATGAAACCGGTCACCGCGTTCATCAGCAGCATGACGACGGTGCCGAGCACGTTGAGCAGTACCCCGATGCCGATATGCGTCCGCTTTCCGGCTGCGCTGCGGCCGAGCGGCTCCCACGTGTACCAGTAGAGGTACATGCACACGGTCTCGAGCAGGATGAACGCCCCGTAGGCGATCCACACCGGGTAGAGCGCCCTGAACAGGTAGTTGGTGATCGGCTGGTACGGGCCCATCAGCACGAACGCGAACAGCACGCCGAAGACCGCGGTGAGCGAGTAGGCGATCCCCACCACCTTCATCGTCTCGCGCGCCAGGCGCTCGTATCGCGCGTCGCCCGTGCGCAGCCCGAGCCATTCGCTCACCACGATGAAAATCGGCGCGCCGAGCACGAACGCGGCGAAGAACAGGTGCAGCTGCGCCATCAGCCACACCGCGGAGCGCGCGCCGATCAGCGGGAAATCGAGCGGCATGTCACTTGCTGGCAAGCTTCGAGGTCACGACCAGCGTGCCGTGCATGCCGCGCTGGTCGTGATTGGACAGGGGACAGCTGATCTTGTATTCGCCTTCCTGGAGGACGAGCTCGAGGCGGACGGTGCGACCCGGGCTGAACTTGTCGGCATGGGCATCGACGCCCGAGCCCTCGACGTGGAAGTTGTGCGCAAAGCGCCCTTTGTTGCGCAGCATGAAGGTGACGGCGCCCGGTCTGACGCGGATCTTGTTGGGCTTCATTTCGTATTCCACGAGCGCGATTGCGATCTGTCCACCCGCGAAATCGGCGAAGTCGCCGTCTGCGGCGGCGGTCTTCCCCGCCGCCTCTGCCGGCGCGGGAGAGCGTTCCCGGGCAGCGGGGGCCGGCGGCACGCCGGTAAACCAGGGGGGCAGCTCGCCGACCTCGCGCGGCACTCCCGGATGCTCGCTTACGCGGGCGAGCATCCAGCCTGTCAGGAGCAACGTGAGCAGGAGAACCGCCGCCGCGAAAGCGGTCGCGGCGGTCCTTTCCGTCACGGCAGTACGGTGATGTAGGCGACCATCGGCCCCTGCACCGGCTTGCCCTTGTCGTCGTAGCCCCGCAGCTCTCCCTTCGGCCCGACGAAGGTGTGCACCTCGCAGATCATGCGGTAGGTGCCGGGCCGGTTCGCCTGGAACCTGAACATCACCTGCTCGCCCCGCACGAACTCGCCGGCTTTCAGTTTTTCCGGGCCCTCGAACGCGTTGGGATTCGCCCGGGCGACCGCCTTGCCGGTCACCTTGCCGGCATCATCGATGAGGGCGGCGCTTTCGGAGCCGATCTCCGTGGCCTCGATCGTCACGTTGTGATGGGAACCCTTCAGGTCGTGTATCCGCAGGTTCACGCAGTCGCCCCGCTTCACGATGATGACCGAAGGGTCGAAGTTGTAACGCTCGAGCTTCGAGTTCGCCGTCCGTGCAAATCCCCGGTCGTTATAGGCGACCGCTTTGCCTTCACGGTCCTTGGGCACGGTGTCCCATTCGCCGACGGTGACGAGGTAATCCCGGACCGGCGCGCTGGCCGTGCAGTTCGGCGACAGTCCTGCGGACTTTTTCGCCGCCGATTGCGCTGCAGCAGTGCCGTATGCCGCCGCGAACGCGGCGCCGAGTATTGCGACCCACAGCGTTTGCTTGAACATGCCTGCCTCCTTTTCAGAAAAGTCAGTCTCCTGACTTCCGTCAATCGTGCAAGAAAACCGGCAGGCGCAACAACGGCCGATGGGCGACATTGCACAGGGACTTTGGGCCCTCGAACGCGCGCCTTTGGTCCATGGGGGCCCCGGATCCCGGCTGCTAGAATGAATCGCGCCATGAGCCTTCTTGCCCGGTGGGGTCTCGTGCGCCTGCTGCTCGCGGGCGGGGCCGTCATTCTGCTGACCGGCATGCTGGTCGTGGGCACCTGGGTGGAAAGCGAAATCGAAAAGGGCGTAATCAGCCGCGCGGGGCTGGTGACCAGCCTTTACGTCGACAGCTTCGTGTCGCCGCACCTTCAGTCGCTGGGCGAGAACGGTTCCCTGCGCGAGGCGGACCGCGCTGCGCTCGACCGGTTGCTTGCCGGGACCTCGCTCGGCCGGCACATCGTGGCATTCAAGATATGGACACATGACGGGCGCGTCCTGTACAGCACCAATCCATCCCTGATCGGGCGCCGGTTTCCCGTGAAGGCGGCGCTCGCCGCCGCGCTCGCCGGCCAGGTCCACTCCCAGATCGCCGACCTGAGCGAGCCGGAAAACGAGTTCGAGCGCAAGCGATGGCCGCAGTTGCTGGAGACCTATGCGCCGGTGCGCGCCGCGAACGCGGAAAGCGTCGTGGCGGTGTCGGAGTTCTATCAGACGACCGACGATCTGGCGCGCGAAATGCGCGCCGCGCGGCTGCGCAGCTGGATCATGGTGGTGTCGGCGACTCTGGTGATGTTCGTGCTGCTCGCCGTGCTCATCAGGCGCGCGAACAACACCATCGTTGATCAGCAGCGGGATCTGCGCGATAAGGTTGCGCAGCTCACCGCGCTGCTGTCCCAGAACGAGCAACTGCACGACCGGGTGCGCCGTGCCGCCGCGCGCACGACGGCGCTAAACGAGCGGTTCCTGCACCGTGTCGCCGCCGACTTGCACGACGGCCCGGGCCAGGGGCTCGCGCTGGCCCTGATGCGCATCGAGCCCCTGGCCGACACTTGCAGCAGCTGCCCCAGCACGATTTCGAGAAATCGCTCGGTGGGCGAGGAATTCCGCACCGTTCATTCCGCCCTGCAGGCCGCGCTCGACGATCTGCGCGCCATCTCCGGGGGGTTGCACCTGCCGGAGATCGGGAAGCTTTCGGTCGCCGAGACCGCGCAGCGCGCAGTGCGCGACTACGAGCGCAAGGCCGGGCTGACCGTGCCGCTTGCGGTCGGCGAGATTCCGGACGATGCGCCGTTGCCGGTCAAGATCACGCTCTATCGCCTGCTCCAGGAATCGCTCGCGAACGGATTCCGTCACGGGGGTGCCGTCGATCAGCGTGTGCAGATACAGCGGCGCAACGATCAATTGCTGGTCGAAGTCGCCGATGCGGGAGCGGGATTCGAGCCGCGAGCGATAGCGGGCGGCGGCCATCTCGGGCTTGCGGGAATGCGCGAGCGCCTGGAAATCCTCGGCGGCACGTTTGCGGTGGAGAGCGCGCCGGGACAGGGAACCGCGATTCGCGCGGTACTGCCGCTCGCGCTCGCGGAGCGGGACGATGAATGAGCAGATACGGATCCTGATCGTGGACGATCACCCGCTGTTTCGCGAGGGCGTGATGCATTCCCTGGCGGCGGAGCCGGATTTCGCGGTCGTCGGCGAGGCGGCCAGCGGTGAGGAGGCGCTGCGCCTGGCGCGCGACCTGCTTCCCGACGTGCTGCTGCTCGACATCGCGATGCCGGGCTGGGACGGGCTGCTGGCGGCCGAGAAGATCACCACCGCATGCCCGGCGACCAAGATCGTGATGGTCACGGTATTCGAGGACGAGGACAAGCTGCTCGCGGCATTCAAGGCGGGCGCCCGCGGCTACGTTCTCAAGGGCATCTCGGCGCGCGAACTGGCGAGCGTGGTGCGCGCTGCAGCCCATGGAGAGGTCTATGTGACGCCGTCGCTCGCTGCCGGGATCCTGATGGCGCACACGCGCGGCCGGCCCGCCGATCCGCTGCAGGAGCTTACCGAGCGCGAGCACGAAATCCTCGCGCTGGTCGGGAAGGGGCTGACCAACCGCGAAATCGGCGAGCGCCTGCACCTCTCGGAAAAGACCATCAAGCACTACATCACCAATATCCTGGAGAAGCTTCAGGTGCGCAGCCGGGTCGAGGCGGCGCTGCTCGCCGAAAAGCGTAGCCGGCACGGCGCTGCCGGCTGAGCGGGCGACCGCGCCCGAGTTGCACTCCGCCGAGGACGTTCGGCTCTTCTCGGGGAAAAGGTTCGTGTGGCTGAACCCGTCGACATCGAGCACCTTGCGCATGACTGCTGCAATAATAGATGCATGAGGAGGACCTTCGGCTGGCTGGCGGCGCTGCCGCTGCTCGCGCTCGCGCAACAAGACGACTCCGTGGTGGTATCGGCGACGCGAGTGGAGCAGCCGAGCCTCGAGCTGCCGGTCTCGATCGACCGCGTGCACGCGGAGGAGATCCGCGAGGGCAGGGCGCAGGTGAACCTGTCCGAATCGCTCGGGCGGGTGCCCGGCATCGTCGTGCAGAACCGGCAGAACTACGCGCAGGACCTGCAGGTGTCGTCGCGCGGCTTCGGCGCGCGCGCGACGTTCGGCGTGCGCGGCATCCGGCTCA
>MEKT01000002.1:0-20590 GCA_001767435.1 Acidobacteria bacterium RIFCSPLOWO2_02_FULL_65_29
CTGATGGAAAGCCTGAACAGAGCCGAGGTGTACCTCCGGCAGCAGCAGAAACCCGATGGAACATGGGAGAACCATCCCGGCATCACGGCGCTTGCGGCGACAGCGCTTCTTCGCCAGCCCGGCGTCTCCCGGGCGAGGCAGCTCGAAGCGGTGGGGAAGACCCTCGATGGGCTCGTCAGACTGGCCAAGCCAGACGGCGGCATCTACGAGAACACGATTCCCCACTACATCACTGGTGTCGCAGCCATGGCGCTCGTGGCGGGCGGGCGGCCCCAGGATCGGCCGATCATCGAAAAGGCGAGAGCGTATCTCGCGGAGAACCTCCTGGACGAGGGGGAGGGCGTCGGAAAAAACGAGTTCTGGTATGGAGGGATGGGCTACGGAGCGACAACGCGGGCCGACGGCCGGCGGGCAGACATGATCAGCCTCGAGTATGCGCTCCGCGCGTTGAAGGAATCGGATCTGCCCGAGAGCTCCCCCGTCTGGCAGAAGGCCATCGTCTTTCTGCAGCGCGCGCAAAACAACAGCGAGACCAACGACCAGGCGTGGGCGGCAAACGATGGAGGGTTCGTGTACTACCCAGGGTTCACGTATCACACCGACGGCGGCACCCGGTCGTACGGAAGCGCAACCTACGCGGGCATCCTGAGCTACAGCTGGGCGAGCGTGAAGAAGGACGATCAACGCGTCCAGTCTGTCGTGAAGTGGATCCGCGACAACTACACCGTGGACGAGAACCCCGGCATGGGTCAGAAGACCGTGTACTACTACTACATGGTGTTCGCGAAAGCGCTGCAGGCGCTTGGAGAGCCCGCAATCGTCGATGCTCGCGGACGAAGCCACGACTGGCGCGAGGAGCTCGGACGCAAGCTCTTGTCGCTGCAGCATCCGGAAGGGTACTGGGTCAACGAGGTCAAAGACGAGATGCAGGACAACAAGGTGCTCGTGACGAGCTTCACGATGGCAGCGCTGCAGGCCATTCTGCAATAACCTTCAACGAGGTTGTTTCGGGCGCGTCATGCAAGTACACCGTGTCCTCCGCGTCGTGGGCCTCCTCGCGGCCACGTGTGCGCTGACGGAGAGTGCGAGGGCAGCCGGTGTGCCGATTCTGCAGGCTGCGGCGGGGATCGGCGGCGTCGCGAAAGCCAGCCACTGGACGCCGGTCGTCATTACCATCGACAGTTCGGCGGAAGAGCTGGCCGGTGAACTGGTCGTGTCGTGGGGGACGGCCTCGTTGCGACGCAGGGTTGCGCTGCACTCGGCGGGCCGGCGTCGATTCGAGCTGTACGTGAGAGCCAACCAGGTCGAATCCTCGATTCGCGTCCGCCTGGTCTCCGACGGAGTCGATCTCGAAGCGCTCGATCTGCCCGTACGAGTGATACCACAAAGCGAACCCGTGACATTGTGCGTGTCGTCGGCACTTTCGTTCGCCGCGGACGTATCTCCCTGCTCGGCCGCTGTCACGCCTGACCTGCTGCCACGATCGCCGCGAGGGTACGATGCAGTCGATCGCGTCGTGTGGGCGACCGGTGAGCGGGCTCTGTGGGCGATAACGCCTGAACAAGCGTTGGCTCTCGACCAGTGGACGTCCCTCCGGCAGCTCGAGGATGCGGGCGATCTCGCGCTCACGAGCCAGGTGAGCCGTCCGACCCTACCGCATGGGCTGCCTGCGGCCACCTCGCGGACAGTAGCCGCATTCGCCGCAGCCTACCTCGTGAGTCTCATGGTCGTCGGCTTCGCGATGGCGCTGCGAGGATCTTCGCTGACACGGGTCGTCGGCCTTCTGGCCGTCGCCTTCGTCACCTCGTCCGCTGCCGCCATGGCGATCGGGCGAGCAGGACCGGCGCAGGCGGTGCGGGTCCATCAGATGTCGCTGCTGCAGCAGCTCCCGGGCACCAGGGGATCGGTCTTGACGATTCGCGGCGTTGTAGAAATCCCTGCGTTCGACACCTACGCCCTGCGCCTCCCGCTGAGCGATGGAAGGCTCGAAGCCCCTTCCCCGTCGGGCGGTTCCGAGGAACTGGTTGACGAGGAGGGGTATCCGGCTCTTCTTGGCGTCTACGGATTGGGCGCGCGACTGCCATTTACCGTCGAAGCGATGAGCGAGGTTCAGCCGCTCGCCATCGCCAGCGACGGGCGCAGCGTCAGCGTTGTCAATCGCTCCGAGCTCCAGCTGCACGACTGCCGATTCGCCGAAGGATTTTCGCGGGGGGAGGTTGGCGAGCTCGGACCAGGCGTCTCGGTGACCGCCGAGCAGCTCACCAACGTTGTGGGACCCGTCTTTACGTGTCATCTCCGCGGTTCGGTCGTTGGCCTTACCGAGGGGCGGCGACCAGTCACCAGCACTGGCACCACGGTCGTGGTGTCGTACGCCCCGCTGCCGCGCGCGGACCGAGCGACGCAGGTGGTGCATGATTAGCGCTCGCGAGATCACGAAAGTATGCGACGGCCGGCCAGTCCTGAACGGCGTCTCCGTGGACGTGAAACGTGGGGAGTGCGTAGGCATTACGGGCCCCGCCGGCTGCGGCCGGACGACGCTGTTGCGAATTCTTGCGGCTCGCGTCCGCCCGACTCACGGCACGCTGACGATCGATGGCATCGACGCGGTCAAGGATCCATTCCGGGTCAGACGACACGTCGCGTACGTCGACCCGACGGATTCCGCAGGCGCCGGCTTGCGCGTCGGAGAGTACCTGAGCTTCGTGGCCCGCGTCAGGGCCCATGACGCCGCCTCGGCCGGCAACGTTCGCGAGGCCGTGCTGCGGGCGGCATTGAAGCCCGACATGGCGATCGATGCGCTCGCGCCGAATCGTCGTGCCGCACTCGCTGCGGCGGCAGCGCTCGTCGTCAGGCCGGACGTGCTGCTGGTCGACGACCTTTTTCGAGCGATCGAGCCTGCCGCGCGGTCCGCAGTGATGGACTGGCTGTCGGAAACGCGGCAGCAGGGATCGGCGCTCGTCGTTGCTTCTGGAGTCCCGGCAGACGTGATCGGGCTCTGCCACCGCGGGTTACGCCTCGAATCCGGCCGGATTGCCGCGGAGTGGGGGGCAGCGGACAGGCCATGATAGGTCTGTTGATCTGGCGCGAATTGACCGTGATCTCCCGGACCGGCGGCTACTGGATGGCGATGGCCGTGCACATTGTCCTGCTCGCCGCGGTCGTGTTGATTTGGAGCGATCGCATTCCGGTTCTGGACGGCACGTTCCTCGACCAGGCCGTGGCGGTTCAGACTGCCGTGCTGTCGATCGTGCTGCCATGGGCAGCGGTCCGGTGCGGTGGGACAGACCACGACGGCGGTCCAGCCCTGCTGGCGGCTACGATCGCTACGCGGCCGTCTCGCGTCGTGCTGGCAAAGTGCGTTGGTCTGAGCGCCGCCCTGGCCGCGATCGTCATGAGCGGACTTCCGTTGGCGATCCTGGCACAACAGGTCTCCGCGCTTCCACGGTTGCGCGTCCCGCTGGACATGTTGCCACTCGTGGCGCTCTCCTCGTTCGCTGCCGCCGTGTCGACAGCGACACTCCTCTGGCCCGTCAATCGCCTGGCCCGGTGGTGCGTGGCGACGGCCGCGACGGCGGGGGCGGCCTATTGGGCACCCTCCGGCGCGATTTCGACGATGGTCTTCCTCGGCGTCGGCTTGATCGGGTCGCTGGTCGTGTCGCTCAGCGCCGACTCGAGCCTGCGATACTTGCCGGATTGTCATGCCGGGTGAGCCTGTGCCTTGGGATGATTCGCAACGGCCTCGACCCGTCACGACAGCCTTTGAGGTGAGCGGGGCGGAGCTTGTCGAACTGATCATCCGCCATCGCCGGCGGATCCGCTTGATCCTATTCGCGTCGTACAGCTGCACAACTGTGGCGGCGGGAGCGATCGTGACGGCAGCCTACCAGTTTCGCGCGGGCATGGGAGCTGGGGGGGCAGCCGCGGCAGGCGGACTGGCGCTTGGAACGGCGGCGCTGCTCGCGTGGCTGCGTTGTCCGACGGTTCGAGCCACGGGCGCCAGGCTTGATCGCGAGCTCCGCCTCGACGACCGCGTGGCCGCGGCGCTGGAGGCGCGTGACGGTCACGAACCCGTTGCGCCGTTGATCGTTCGCGACGCGCTCCTGCGGCTGCGCGGTATCAAGCCCGCGCATGTGTTTCCGATGAAGCTTGGCCGGCCTGCCGCACTGGCCGCAGCCAGCTTCGTCTGTGCCGCGCTGCTGTCCGCCATTGCCGTTCCGCCAGGTCCGGATCGGGCGTCTGCCGCTCGCGGCGGCGGAGTGAGCTCCGCGACCGCGACCGGCGCACGTTCCAGTGCGGCAGGGCCGTTGCGCGGGCGATCCAGCGACTCCAATGGTGAACGCGGCGTCCCTGGTTCCGCGCAAGTCGCGGCACCGAGCGCGGCCGCCGGCCAGCAGGCAGCGCCGGCTGGCGGACAACCCGGCACCACAGCCACGCGGGCGCCTGGCGCTCAACGAGGGTCGACCGCCGATTCCTCACAGTCACCCGGCGGTACGACCGCAGGGGGTGCGTCATCCGGGGACGGCCGCCGAAGTACCAATAGCCAAAGTACGGCCGACGCATCCGGCGCGGGCGCCGCGGCCAGGGGCACGGCGTCCGGGGCGACCCGCGCAACGGGGGCCGCACGGGGTGCCGCCGGTAGGTCTGGCGAAACGGTTGGCGGGACGGCGGTCGGGGCCGGTGGCGTCCAGGGCGAAGCCTTGCGCTCGAACGCCGAAGTGGCGCGCACGCGTGCTGGCGGTGGACGATCGTCCGTCACCGCGCGCGCCGACGCCGCGTGGACCGGCGCCGCGGCAGCGGTGTCGAGCGATGATGTGCCGCCACGCCGCCGTGCGTACGTGCGCGATTACTTCATCGCTATTCGTCGGCCGGAACAGAAATGACGCCTTCACCGGCGGAGATCGAAGCGCAGGCGGCCACTTTTCGGGAATGTTTCGGTCACCTCAAGGCCGAGATTGGCCGGGCGTTTGTGGGACAGCAGACGCTCGTGGACCACCTGCTGCTCTGCTTCTTTTGCCAGGGGCATGCGCTCATCGAAGGTCCTCCCGGCCTCGGCAAGACCCTGCTGGTTCGGACGCTCGCCGACGCCCTGTCGCTTGACTTTTCCAGAATCCAGTGCACGCCGGACCTCATGCCGGCCGATGTCACTGGCACGAACGTGCTCGGCGAAGGCCCCGGCGGCGTCCGTCAGTTCTCCTTTCAGCGCGGACCCATCTTCGCCAACATCGTGCTCGCCGATGAACTGAACCGAGCGACGCCGCGGACGCAATCGGCGTTTCTCGAGGCCATGCAGGAGCGACACGTCACGGTCTTCGGCGTCACACACCCGCTGGCCGAACCGTTCTCGGTATTCGCGACGCAGAATCCCATCGAGATGGAAGGCACGTACCCGTTGCCCGAAGCGCAGCTCGATCGGTTTTTCTTCAAGCTGCTGGTGCACACGCCCAGCGTCGATGAGCTGGCGGAAATCCTGACACGGACGACGGGAGTAGAGAGCGTGCGTCCAGTCAGTCGCTACGGCGCCGCCACCGTCCGCGCGATGGCCGATCTGATCAAGCAGGTCAAGGTCGCGGAGCCGGCCATGCGTCTGGTGCTGCGGCTGATTCAGGCCACGCACCCTGATTCGACCGATGCTCCGCCAGTCGTCAAGAAATACGTTCGGTACGGAGCGAGCCCGCGGGCGGCGCAGGCCATGACGCTGGCCGCCAAGGGATTGGCTCTGCTCGCCGGGCGTTATCACGTGGCGTCCGATGATGTGCGGCAGGTGGCGCTGCCGGCGCTGAATCATCGAATCATCCTCGGCTTTCAAGCCGAGATGGAGCAGGTCTCCAGGGAATCCGTTGTCAGGGGCGTGCTGGAGGCGGTCTCCGAACACGAGCCATGCTGAGCTCGGACGAAGTACACCTGCTCGACCGACTGGTACTGAGCGGCCTCCCCGCGGCGGCGGCCGGGTCGTCGTCTGGGGTGCGTCGTGCGCGTCAACGAGGCGCCGGCCTCGAGTTCCATGAGTATCGGCATTACCAACCGGGGGACGATCCCCGATCGATCGACTGGACCGTCGAGGCTCGTCTCCAGCAGTTGGTTGTGCGCGTGGGGCGGGCGGACGTGCACGCGCGGCTGCACGTGCTCGTCGACGTCAGTCGGTCGATGGGCGTTGGCACGCCGCCGAAGCTCCTGTGTGCGACGAAGCTGGCGGCCGCGCTTTGCTACGTGGCTGTCGAGCGCCGCGATGTGGCCGGCGTCTCGACGTTTTGCGATGCCATCACGCAGAGCGTCCCGCCGGCGGCCGGACGCCTCCAAACTTTCCGAGTCTTCGAAATGCTCGGGGCGGCGGCCGCGTCGGGCCGATCTGCGGTCGATCGTGCCCTCGTCGCCTACGGCGCCGCGTGTCGCGGCCCGGGCATGGTCGTGGTGGTGTCGGATTTCCTCGAGCCTGGCTCCGGACTCGAAGGGGTCCAGTACCTGCTGCATCGAGGGTTGACTCCAGCCCTGGTTCAAATCGTCGCGCTAGAGGAGCTCGAGCCGGATATTTCCAACCGCACGATGTTGTTCGACGTCGAAGACGCAACGGCGACGCCAGTCGTGGTCGATGAAGCAGCTGTTGCCTCTTACCGCTCGCGCATGGCGGAGCACACCGAAGCGCTGCGCGCATTCTGCCTGACCCGCGGATTGCCGTATATGCGAGTCGAGTCGACTGCAGCGTTGACCGAGCTGCTGTCCGCAGCCGAGCGGGCCGGGGTGTTCACCGCGTACGCGTGACCACATGAATCTGGCGAATCCCGCGGCGCTCTGGCTGCTGCCGCTGTTGCTCCTGTTGCTGCTGCCCAGGGGCCGGCGGCCGCAGGCGAGACAGCACGTCGCCACGCTTCATCTCTGGAGGGCGGCCGCGCGGGACCTCGTCGCCGCGGCGCCCCGACGGCTGCGTCGCGACTGGCTGGCGGTGTTCATGCAGTCGGCGTTTTTGCTCTTGCTGATTGGGTCGCTGGCGCGGCCCACGCTCTCGACGCGCGGGAGCCGCGTCACCGTGATCGTCGATCTGTCCGCCAGCATGGGCGCTCGTCACGGCGGCGCGACTCGCCTCGACACCGCGAAGGATCGCATCGCGGGCCTCGTCGCGACCCTTCCGCGGCGTACACGCGTACGGCTGATAGGTGCGCACGCCGTTGCGGAGCTCGTGGGCGAGTTCACTGCATCGGATCCGGCTCTCGAGCGCGCATTACGCGAACTGCGTGTTTCGGACGCGGCCGGCGCGATCGCGACGGTTGTCGAAGACACGCGGGCCCTTCAGCCAGCCGCAATCTACGTCGTCTCTGACATGCCGAGACCGGCGACCGGAAGCGCATCGGCTCCCGGAGTCGACTGGACCGTGGTGGGAGATGCGGCCGACAACGTCGCGATTGCCACCCTGAGCCTGGGCGACCCGTTATCGATCGGGCAGGTCGTCGAGGTCCTCCTCTCCGTCAGGAACTACGGCTCCGAGGCCGTCACGACGACGGTCACGATCGAACAGAAGGGTGCTGTTGTCAGACGCGAGCCCGTCACGGTGGCGTCCCGAAGTGTCGCGGCCCTCGTGACGACGATCGAAAATCTCCCTGGGATCGTGACCGCGCGTCTCGATGTGAACGACGCGCTGGCGGCGGACAACACGCGCGCCGTCGTCGTGCCGGGCAGCGGCCCCATCCGTGTCCGGCTGATCGCCGCCAGCTACTTCGTGGAAAGGGCGCTGTCCGTTCATCCGGGCGTCTCCGTCGTGCCGGCGGCAAGGCTGGACGGGACCGCGAAGGGGCCGGTCGAGGAGGCCGATGTCGTCGTGTGCGACGGCTGTGCCACATTGCCGCCGGGGGAGGCCAGCGTCCTGATCTTCCCGCCAAGGCCATCCCGGCCGGCCGAGCCCGTCTCCTTGACGATGACGGGCGAGGAGCACCCGCTGCGCGAATTGCCCTCGCTGGATGGTCTTGCGGCCGTATCTGTGCCAAGCGAAGGTCCATTCGGCGAAGGCGTTGTCGTTGCTCGAGCTGGAGGCATTCCAGCCGTCGTTGCGCACACTTCGGGAGTACGGCGGGTGGTCGAGGTTCGCCTCGATCCGACCGTCCCTGGTTTCGCGCTGACTCCGGCGTTTCCGATGCTCGTGGCGAGCGCGGTGGAATGGCTCGCCGCCAGAGATCGGAATGCGACAACCGTTGTCGCCGGCGTGCCTCTGCGCTGGGCGATGGCCGCGACCAGCGTCTCCTCTATACCCTCCTCTACACCCGCCGTCGTCGGCCCCGACGGTCGGCCCGTGCCCGCGACATTCGCCGCCGGCGTTCTGTCGGTGGTTTCCACTCGCGCCGCGGGAATCTATCGTCTTCGCACCGACAGCAGCGAACAGGCATTCGTGGTGAATCCAGCGACAGATGGTGAATCCGACTTGTTGCAGAAGACCACGAACGACAGCGCGGCTCATGGCGCCCCGGAGGCGGACCTTCGAGAACGTGAGCTGACACCGTTCCTGCTCCTGGCTGCCCTGGCCGTTCTGGCGGCCGAGTCGCAACGCCGATACGAGAGCGTGCGCGCGGCGAGGTCGCACTAATTCCATGCGCTTCTCAGCACCCGAATACCTCGTGCTGCTCGCCGGCCTGGCCTGGTTCTGGCACATCGCGCGGCGCGCGCCTGGCACGTCGGGCCATCGCACAGCACTCGCGCGCGGGACTATTGTCCTCTTGCTCGTTCTGGGTATCAGCGGGCTGCAGATCCGCCGTGGCGCTTCGGCGCTCGCGGTCATGTTCGTGGTCGACGTCTCGGACAGCGTCATGGCCACGTACGGGAGCCCACTCCAGCAGTTGAGCGCCCTGACGGCCGGGATGAAGCCCGGTGACCGGGCGGGTGCCGTGGTCTTTGGCGCGAACGCCGCTCTTGAACGGCGTCCTGATTCACGACTGGCCATCGCTGAAATCACATCGACGATCAGGCCTGAGGGTTCAAACATCGAAGCGGCCCTTCGCCTCGCGCGGTCGGCCCTGCCGCGCGACGGTTCGCGACGTCTGGTCCTGCTGTCGGACGGCCGGCAGACGGCTGGCGAGGCCCAGCGGGAAGCGGCGTTTGCCGCTGCTGAAGGGGTTCGTATCGATGTCGCGATGCCACGGGAAGGATCCCGTATCCCACGCAATGTTGTCTCCCGGCTGGCCGCTCCGCCCGTGGCCCTCGTGGGCGAGCCCTTCGCGCTGACCGCGATAGTCGTGGGAGACCCGGGCTCACGTGGGGAAGTCGCGCTTTATGCCGATGCTGGCCCTGGCCTTCGACAAGAGGTGATCATCCCCGCCGGCGGCGTGGTAAGCGCTGAGTTCCACGACCGGCAGCTTCAACCCGGAACGTATTCTTACCGCGCAGCGGTTCGGGAATTCACCGCGCTGCCCGAGCTGCGACCGGCTCGAGACGAAGGGCCCTTTGTGGGAGCGGTTGTGACTGTTCGAGGCGAACGGCGCCTTCTCTACGCTGCTGGAGGCGCCGAGACCCTTGTGACCCGGTTGGCCCGAAGCGGAGTCCTTGTCGACGGCGCCAATGCCACCTCACTTCCGCGATCTCCGCAGGGGTTTTTCGCGTACGACGCCGTCGTGCTCGACGATGTGCCTGCAGGGGCGATCGACGCGACGCAGAGCTCCGCCTTGGCGCAGTACGTCGAGCAGTACGGGGGCGGGCTGCTGGTCCTCGGGAGTCCACGAAGTCTCGATGCGGCGTTCACGGCCAACGAGGTTCTGAGTGGTCTCGTGCCCGTCGATCTCCGCCCTCGTGGTGGGCGGCGCGCTCCGTCGGCAGCCCTGGTCGTCGTGTTCGACAAGTCGGGCAGCATGGACGACCGCGTCGAAGGCACACCGAAGATCGAGTTCGCGCGCCAGGCGGTCCGCCGCGTGATCGAGTCGCTGTCTCCGACCGACGCCGTTGGGGTGATCGCGTTCGACGCGGGGGCCGTGACGCTGGCGCCGCTCAGGGCAGGCCACAGCCCCGCCGGCGTCAGCAACTCCTTGCGCGCGATCGCCCCAGGCGGAGCCACCGCGATGGCTCCGGCGCTCGAGCTCGCATACGAGTGGTTGGCGGGGAGTGCCGGCGAGGCGTTCGCACGACGACACGTCCTGCTCCTCTCTGACGGACGGACGCCCGCAGCGGATGCGACTCGCGCGCGGGCGGCCGTGCAGCGGGGCGGCTACGAGCTCTCGGTGATCTCGTTTGGCGCTGATGTCGACCGTCCCTTTCTCACCTCTCTTGCCGAAGGCACGGGCGGGCGCGCGTTCTTCCCGCGCGACGCGCGCGAGCTTCCGCTCATCGTGGCGCGTGAGGCCTCACGCGTGACGAGCGGACGCGTGGTCGAAGAGCCGTTCGTCATTCAGCCCTCGGCCCACGCCGTGCTCACGGGCCTCGATCCGGGCGCATGGCCCTCGCTCGGCGGTTACGTGGTGACCGCGGCAAAGACGGCGTCCCAAGCGCCGCTCACATCGCACCTTGGCGACCCCGTCTTGGCCACATGGCAGGTGGGGCTGGGACGCGTGGGCGTCTACACGGCCGATCTCCACTCGCCATGGTCGGCCCCTCTGCGAGCGTGGAACGGGTTCGGTCCCTTGTTCACACAGACCATTCGGTGGCTGTCACGCCAGATCAGCCATGAGGCGCTGTTCGCCAGCTTTCAAGAACGGGGCGAGGGCATGAGCGCCGTCCTCGACGCGCAGCCACCCGCCGGACGGATCCTGAGTCTGGTCGACGTCCGCGCCTCCATGCGCTTGCCGAGCGGCGAAGTTGCGGAAATGGGACTCGTTCCCGTGGCTCCAGGCCGCTACCAGACCGATCTCCCCGTCGGCGAGCCGGGGCCCTACATCGTGACCTTCTCGGCCAGCAGCGTGGACGGCGCATTCGAGGGCCGGATCGTGCGGGGGTTCTATTGGTCAGCCGCACGCGAGCAACGCCGGGGAATCGACCGCCCGACACTGTTGGCGCTGGTAGAAACGACCGGCGGACACGTGCTCTACTCGCAGGACTCCCCCTTTACCGCGGCCCGGGATCTCGCGTACCGGGAAGCGTGGCCCGGGCTGTCGCTTGCAGCCGTATTCATCTTTCTGGCTGACCTTCTGACACCTGATGTCAGGACCCTGAAGGGCATGGTCAGTCACTGGCGCAGACGAAGGGACCAGGCCGCATTCGACGAGGACGCCGCGTGAAACGCGTGACGCTGCTGGCGTTGGCCGTCGTCGGTATGGTCATTGCCTCCAAGGTACTCGTCGAAGACGTGCTGGGGATAGCGTTGGAGCCACTCGTGACCGCTTGGCTCGAGGGAGCGGGAGGCGGCAGCGCGGCGCTCATTGTCTTTCTTCTGGCGTCCGACGTGTTCCTCCCTGTGCCATCGAGCGTGATCATGGTGCTGAGCGGCGCGGCGTTCGGAGTCGTTTGGGGAGCGGGTCTGGCGTTGGCCGGATCGGTGCTCGGCGAGTGGCTTGGCTTCGAGTTGGTGCGGAAGTACGGCCGGCCCATCTCGTCGAAGATGGTCGGCGACGAGGAAGCGCGGCGGTTCAACCGCTTCTTCGAACGGTACGGCGCCGTCGCGGTGGTCGTCACTCGGCCCATCCCGATCGTGATGGAGACGATGAGTGTCGTGGCCGGGCTTTCAGGGATGAGGCGCGCGACCTTCCTGGCGGCGTCGGTGATGGGCACGGCGCCAATCGTGCTTCTGTACGGTTACGCGGGGGCGGTGTCACGACAGATGGGAACCGCCTTACCTGCGGCCGTCATCCTGGTCTCAGTCGCGGGGGCCGGATACCTGTGGTACAAATCGCGGTTCGGTGTCAGCGACGGGGACAACCCGGGCCGGACGTGATCAGCGCGCGTCGCGGCCTATCACTCTGAGGCGGCCTTCTTGCGGAGCGTGGCCCGATTCACGCCCAACAGCTCGGATGCCTTCACCTGATTCCCGTTGGTAATCGTCAACGCCTCCTTGACGAGGGTTCCCTCGACGAGGTCGACGATCTCGTGAAACGCGGATGAGGGTGCGCGGCTGGCCTTCTCCACCAGCCGTTCCTGGAGCGCCACCCGCACCGCCCGACCGAGCGCCGACTCGACGTCCTGTCGCCTGGGAAACCGGTTCTCGGCCAGGCTGTCTCCGATGTCCTCCATCGTGATGACGTCACTTCGAGTCACGATACACGCCCGTTTCACGACGCTTTCCAGCTCACCGACGTTCCCCGGCCAGGGATGCTGGTTCAGCCGCCGAAGCACCTGGTCGTCAACACCTCGAATCGTCCGACTCAGTTCGTCGTTGAAGCGCTGGATGAAATAGCGCACGAGCACTGGCACATCGTCGAGCCGCTCGCGCAGCGGCGGAAGGCGCAGCTCGATCACGGTGAGTGCATCGTAGAGCTCTGGGCTGAAGGCACCGGATTCCACCGCCGCAGCGAGGTCCTGGTCCGTGGAGGCGATGACCCGGGCGCTCAAGGGCGTTCGCAGGGCTCCCCGACGCGATGTTTCATTGATAGCGCGCACCAGTCGCGCCTGAAGCGTTTTCGGCAACGCGTGCACGGAGGAGAGGTGCAGCGTTCCCAACCCCTCGGCAAACAGCTCCGCACCGAGCACGTCCTCGGGGAGCGTGGCACAGTCCGCCGCCAGGAAAGGTCGATCGCGCCGCGCGCTGTTGTCGTGGATGGTCGCGACGACCAGCTCCTTCCCCGTGCCTCGCTCACCGACCACGAGCGCCGGTACGTCGATGGTCGCCAGGCGGCCGATCATCTTGTAGACATCCTGCATGGCGGGCGTCTCGCCAACCAGGCCGACGTGTAGCTGAGGTGTCCCCTCGGGCTCGGTGACCCCGGGCGCGACGGCGCGTCGGCGGCTTTCTCTTGCGGCCAGCGCACGGCCGATCACGGACCGGAGCTGGTCGAGGTCGAGCGGCTTCGTCAAGTACTCGAAGGCGCCTCCGCGGATTGCGTCGATCGACGTCTGGCTCGTGCCGTACGCCGTCATCATGACGACATCGACGCCCGGATACCGGCCGCGAAGCTGCTCGAGGCCCTGCAGTCCGTCCACGCCCGGCATCCGGATGTCCATGACGACGAGATCGGGATCGATCTCACCGACCAGTCGCACGGCGTCCTCGACGTTACTCGCCACCGTGCAGGAGTGCCCCTCATGCTGGAGAAAGCGCTCGAAGGCAGTGGCAATCGACTGGTCGTCGTCGACAACGAGAATGTCAGCCATGTCAACGTCTCGGATCGGACAGCTGGTGGGTGCTCTGGCTCGCGGCTCGAAGCGGCAGCGAGATCGTCACAGAGGTGCCCTTCGGGAGTCGCGACTCCAGACGAATGCGACCGCCGTGGCCTTCCGCCACGGCTCTCGCATTGACGAGCCCAAGGCCCACGCCGTCGCGCTTCGTCGTCACGAACGGGTCAAAGACGCGATCGACGATGGCCGGGTCCACGCCGATTCCATCGTCGCATATCCGAACGATCACCGTGTCGGCGTCGATGCCCGATTCAACCGTCAGTGTGCCTCCGCTCGGCATCGCATCCGACGCATTCACGATCACGTTCAGCAGCGCCTGCTTGAATCGATTCGCGTCGAGGGCCACGGGCGGCAGTCCTTCCTCGAGGTGTGTCTTGGTCGAAATTTTGCGGTGGGCCAGCTGGGGGGCCAGTTGCTGGAGCGTCTCTCCAATGACGCTGTTGATTGAGGCAGGTTCGAGTCTGAACTGCCCAGGGCTTGCGAGCTCGAGGAGGTCGCGAATCACGGACTCCACCTGATCGATGTCGTGGAGCACGGACATCGACGTGGCCTCGAGATCCGCGTCGGCGTGCAGCCGCGCATGAAGGAGCTGAGTTTGCATCTTGATCGAGGATAGAGGATTTCTGATGTCATGGGCGACGCGGGCCGCGAGAAGCCCGGCGAGCGCCAGCTTTTCCGAGCGCACCAGCGCGTCCTGCGAGCGCTCCAGCCTGTCGAGCAGCCCATTGAAGGCGTCGGCCAGCGCTCCGACCTCGTCATCGCCGACCTCGGCGCGGCGGCGGACGTCTTGTGGCGACAACTCCCGCACGAACCGCACGAGGCCGTCGAGAGGTGCCGTCACGCGCCGGACGACGGCCTGACTGACCAGCATCATCACCACGGCGCTCAGCACGGCGGCCAGCACAATGGCACGCGCGACCGCCCTCGTGGCGGTGGTCAGCTGCGACGTTTCGGCAACAAGCGCCACCACGGTGTCCGGGCGGCCCTCAACCCGCCGGTAGGTCACCAGGCAGGGGGCGCCGCAGTCCGCCGAGACGCTCGAGGCATCGGCCCCCGCGCTGCCGGATGCGACGACGCGCGCAGCCGCCCGCACGATCTCCGGGCGCTCAGCCCTGGCCGAGCTTGCCACCACGCGCCCGTCGGCGCCGAAGGTGATGATGGTCGCGCCAAGGATGTCCTGCAGCGTCTGGAGGATGGCGGGATTGAGCGCCAGCTCTCCTCGGCTGATCACTGCCGCGGCGGAGACGAGCTGCGTCTGAACGCGCGCCCCGAGAGCATCGGACGCCGCCGACCAGGACACCGACGCGGCCGCGGCCGTCGCCACCCAGGCCACAATGACGAAGGGAACAACGATCCGATGCTGCAGGCGCAGCCCGCGCATGTTTTGCCTCTCAAAAACCGACGATTCGATTGGCGTACGCGTCGTGAACTGCGCGGCTGACGGCCACGAACTCGGCCGCGGTCGAAGCGACCGCGGGCGCAGAAAGAACGACGTGGTGCTTCGCCAGGAGCTCGGCGAGCCCCAGACCGAGCACCTTGCCTTCACCCTCGTACAGGTGCGTGGCGTGTTGCAAACCGGCTTCCGTCTGCTCGAAGGTCGCGCTCATTCGTTCGAGAACCCGAGCCCGTTCGAAAGTAAATGCGGCGTACGCGCGTACGTCTTCGAGCAGCGCGCCCAGCGGATCGGTGACGTGAGGCAGAGGACCTGCGGCGGCCAACCGATCGTTGGCCTCGGCGCCAAAGCGCTCGGCTTCGTGCACGGTCCGCAACCCAACGGTGCGGTAATCGGGAAGGAGCGGTGTGCTTCGGAGAAAGAGTCGGTTGTGGAAGTCGTAGTTGTAGTTCCGGTCCAGGATGTAGTACCCAGCCAGCAGTCGCTCGAACGCGCGCCCGTAAGCCGTGAGCGCCTCGCGAGCGCCGTCGGCATTCGTTGGGGCCGTCGGCGGCTGCGATGGTACCGGCACACGACCAAACTGGTACCCGGCATTCGGCTGGGCCGGGTCCATGAAGTAGCTCGGGCTGCCCTGGTAGGCGCCAGGCCGATACTTGAAACCGACATACAGTCCCCCGGATACGACCACGCCGCCGATCAGCAGGCCCAAGGCGAAGCGCTCGCTCCGATGGTGGCCGAAGCGGGCCGTATCCGCCGATCCAGTGAATCCATGAGCCAACACGGCGCACATCATGACGATCAGCGTGACGACCATCAACTCGCCGAGAAAACGGACCGCGAGCCACATTTCCGCCGACAGCAGGATGGCCGCGAGCACCGCGCTCCCCTCTCGAGCCCGGCCGCTGGCCATCTGCCGCAACCCAGGTACAGCGAGCAGCCAGTTCGACCGAACACCGGCGAGCCGTTCACCAACAGTGCCAACAGTACGAACAGGGTCGACGGCGTACCGAGCGGCCAGCACGACGACCGCGACGGGCGCTCCGAAGAGCGCGCTGAGCAGGAGATGGGTGATGAGCCGCATCCAGTTGATGGACAGGTTGTCGATGATTTGGTCGCCTTGGGTGATGATAGGGAAGAGCAACCAAGGGACGGCGAAAGGGAGCGACACCAGCAGCCGACCGCGCCGGAACAGGTAGAACCCGGCAAGGAGCATGAAAGCAAGGCCGGCGAGACTGATCGATTCCCCCGCGTCGATCACGTAATGCATCCAGAGGTTCGTCTCTGCAATGGCCAAGGCCACGGTCCCGAGCGCGAGCAGTCCGGTCGCGGCGATCAACCAGGCGGGCGGCCGTGCGTGCTCGTGAACCGCAGGAAGCGCGGCGTCAGAGGAGCCCTTCACGGCTTGGTTCCAACGACGAGCGTGTGTGGATTCGGCGGCGGCAGGTTCCGCAACTCGACACCGTGAAACCCTGCTTCCGTCGCCCAGCGGACCATCTCGGTCTTCGCATGCGCCGACCCTTCCTTGCTCGTCAGCATCATGTTGAGCGCGAAGTAAATGGCGAAGGGAGGCGTGTTCTTCTTGTCGGACTCGAAGAAGACGTCGCTCACCACCACCAGGCCGCCCGGCTCCAGGGCGTCGAAGGCCTTCCGCAGAAGCCGCCGGCAGGTGTCGGCGGTTTCGCGGTGCATCATGCCCGACAAGAGGACCGCGTCGTACCCCGACCCGAAGGAGGACATGAGATAGTTGCCTGGCATCAGCGCGACGCGATCGGCGCAGCCGTGCTGCTCGACGATCTCGCGAGTGATCTCGAGCACGCCCGGCAGGTCGAGTACCGTCGATCGGAGGCCTGGTGTCTGCTGCACCAGCGCGATCGAGTAGGTGCCGGGGCCGCCTCCCACATCGAGCAGACGCCGCCGGCCGGTGAAGTCGACGCCGTGCGGCAGCACCGCACTCATCCCGCGGGCCCGCTCGTGCATCGCCAGCACGAATGCCCGTGTCCTCGCCTTGTCGTCGCCAAGGATGCTCTCCGGTTCGATCACCGGACGCCCACTCCGCAGGAGGTCGACCAGGTGCCCCCACGGTTGGTACAAGTCCTCCGCGTATTTCAGGCCGTGCGCGATGAAGGCCGGACGCCCCCGCACGAGAAACGCGTCGGCGACCGAGGTGTTCCCAAAAGAATCCGCGGTCGAGACCAGCAGCCCCTCCGCGACGCACGCCTCGAGGAGAAGCCGAAGCGGTTCGGTTGCCACGCCGCAGTGTTGGGCCAGCGCCGGCAGCGTGGTCGCGCCGCCGGCGATCGCCGTGAAGATGTCGAGCTCTGCTGCCGCGAACAACACCATCGACGATCGGTAGGCGAGCGCGAGCCGCATCAGAAGGCTGGGATCGGGCAGATCCAATTCCAAGGACTCGATCGATCGGTCCGCTGAGGGACGAAAGGGGTGGGCAGTTTCCGACACGTTGGCTGACAGGATTGTCCCTTCGACCCTGTACGGTGTCAACGCTGGCCCACGCTGGGCCCACGCCACGGTTTTCGTGCAATCGCGACCGTTCGACTGGCTCACGGTCGTCCCGAGCTTGTCGAGGGGCGACGGTCTGCTTGAAGGGTTTGCTAGACTGAGACCAACAGACCAAGGATCTGTTCAACCACGTGTCTACGAAGGAACGCCTTCTGCGCGCCGTTCAGGCCCGAGTCAGCGCTGCAGAAGCGCCCTGGCTCGACCAGGCGATGCATGACGCATCCCACGGGAGCCAGAACCAGCTGCTGGTGGTCTACACGGGTGCGTCCCAACATCTCGGGCGCGCACCACTCGCACTCTCCGATGGTGGCCCGGACGTTGTCGATCATTGGACGGTCGAGGACGGCGGTCGGCTTCTCTTCCTGCTGGTCCGGCACGAGGCGTCGCCGAGCCCGGCAGCGTTCATCGACGCTGCCTCGAGCTGCTACCAGCAAGGCGATGCGCGCGAGCAGCAAAGCTGGCTCCGCGCCGTGGCATTCCTGCCCGATCCAGCACGATTTCTGCCGTTGGTCGTCGACGCGTGCCGCACCAACATCCTGCCGCTCTTCGAGTCGGTTGCGTGCGAGAACCCGTATCCGGCCCGGCATTTTCCCGAACGTAACTTCAACCAGATGGTGCTGAAGGCGCTTTTTACCGGCGTGGCGCTCGCGCGCATCCTCGGTCTGCCGGAACGCGCGAATCCCGAATTGGCGCGTATGGCGTCCGACTACGCGGACGAACGACGAGCCGCTGGTCGGTCCATTCCGGTGGATATCGCGCTGGCGATGGCCGACAGAGCACGGACAAGGACAGACACATGAAGATCATCGATCCTCACGTCCACATGACCTCCCGCACGACCGATGACTACGAAGCCATGGCGAGCGCGGGAATCGTCGCCGTGGTGGAGCCGGCGTTCTGGCTGGGCCAGCCACGCACACAGGCCGGCAGCTTCGTCGACTATTTCAACAGCCTGATCGGGTGGGAGCGCTTTCGAGCGGCCCAGTTTGGCATCTGGCACTTCTGTACGATCGGCCTGAACCCAAAAGAAGCCAACAACCCGCGGCTGGCAACGGAGGTGATCGAGATGCTCCCCCGTTTCCTGGCCAAAGACGGTGTCGTGGCGGTGGGCGAGATCGGCTTCGACGATCAGACCGACGCCGAGCAGGACTGCTTCGCGCGGCAGGTGGAGCTCGCTCGGACGTTCAATCTGCCCGTGCTCGTCCACACACCGCACAGGGACAAGAAGCAGGGAACGATCCGCTCGTTGGCGCTCGTCCGATTGCTCGGTTTCCCCGAGGAGCGCGTCCTCATCGATCACAACAACGAGGAAACGTTGCCGATCGTTCTCGACAGCGGCTGCTGGGCGGGCCACACGATCTATCCCAATACGAAAATGGACGAACACCGGATGGCGGTCCTGGTGCAGAAATACGGCAGCGACCGCATCATCGTGAACAGCGCCGCCGATTGGGGGATCAGCGATCCGCTGAAGGTCCCGAAGACGATTGCGGTGATGCGAGCGCAGGGCATCGCCGAGGAGACCATCGCGCGGATCGTGTGGGACAACCCGGCCGCCTTCTTTGCCCAAAGCGGCCGTTTCGATGTGAGCGCCCTCGAGAAGAGGCCCGACATGGACCGAAGACAGAAATTCGAAACCAATTCCGTGCTGCGGGGGGAGCCGGCACAGGCTCATCGCTGATCGCCCCGCATGTACCCAACGGCGGTCATCAATCTCGTCGGCCTCACGTCCGCCCTGCTCGGCAGGCACACGCCTCATTTGAACGCGTTGGGCCGGGACGGCTCCTGCGCCCCTATACGTGCGGTCACCCCCGCCGTGACCTGCACCGCTCAGGCCACGTATCTCACCGGACTACCGGCGCGCCAGCACGGCATCGTGGCCAACGGCTGGTACTTTCGCGACCTGGCGCAAATCCTGTTCTGGCGGCAGTCCAACCGTCTCGTGGCGGGAGAGAAGATCTGGGACACCGCGCGGCGGCGCGACGCGGCATTCACGTGCGCGAACATGTTCTGGTGGTACAACATGTACAGCAGCGTCGACTGGTCGGCGACGCCGCGTCCGATCTACCCGGCCGACGGCCGCAAGATCCCCGAGATCTACACACATCCCTCCGATCTCCGCGAACGCCTCGCCCACGAGCTCGGACCGTTCCCGTTTTTTCAGTTCTGGGGACCCGACGCCGGGCTGCCGTCGAGCGATTGGATCGCCGAGGCGGCGGACGCGGTTGACCGGTGGCATGCGCCGACGCTGCTGCTCGCGTACCTCCCGCACCTCGACTACGACCTACAGCGCTTCGGTCCTGCGGACCCGCGTATTCCCCCAAACGTCGCCGCCATCGACGCGATTTGCGGCCGGCTGATCTCCCGCTTCCGGGAGCGCGGCCGGCGCGTGATCGTCCTGTCCGAGTACGGCCTGGGGGACGTCACCGGTCCTGTTCACATCAATCGCGCACTTCGAGACGAGGGACTCCTCGCCATCAGAGACGAGCTCGGGACCGACGCGCTCGATCCTGGCGCAAGCGCCGCCTTCGCGGTTGCCGATCACCAGCTCGCGCACGTCTACGTCCGGGACAGCCAGCACATCCCGGCGGTCAAAGGGCTGTTGCAGAAGATGCCGGGCGTTGAGGCCGTGCTCGAAAGACATGAGCAGGCCGCCTGCGGTCTCGACCATGAGCGAAGCGGCGAGCTCGTGGCCATCGCGGCCGCCGACTCGTGGTTTACCTATTACTACTGGACCGATGACCGGAAGGCTCCGGACTTCGCGCGCACGGTCGATATTCACCGCAAGCCCGGATACGATCCCGCCGAGCTCTTTCTCGATCCTGTCCTTCTGGCGCCCAGGCTGCGGATTGCCGCGACGCTGGCCAGGAAGGCGCTGGGCTTCCGGTATCTCCTGAACGTCGTTCCGCTCGATGCGACGCTCGTCCGTGGATCCCACGGGCGGCCGACCGATTCACTCGCGGATGGACCGGTGTTCATGTCTTCGGAGAAGGGCGCCGTTGGCGAGCCGGTCGATGCCACGTCGGTGCGCGATCTGATGCTCGCGCATCTGTTCGATCGGACCGTCGAGCATCCGGTGTAGTGCAGGTCTTCAGACCCGCCCACGCGCCGCGGTTAGGCAGGACTAAAGTCCTGCACTACACACGGCGCAAGACGCTCTCTCCCCAAGGGCTCGTCCGAGAATGACTGCGCCACTCTGGCCGCCGACGCATCCCGCCTGGCTGCGTTGCTCGTCGCTTACATACGCCCGGTATGCGCGCTCCACGCGCCGCGGTTAGGCATCGGTTAGGCAGGACTAAAGTCCTGCACTACACGGCGGCGCAAGAGCCTCTCTCCCTAAGCTAATCTCCCGGCACGAACCGTTGCAGGAACAGCGTCAGCGCCAACCCTGAAGCCGCCACCAGGGACAGCCCGACTGAGCTCGAGACAAAAGCGATGAAGCCGGCGTCG
>MEKT01000002.1:20609-55539 GCA_001767435.1 Acidobacteria bacterium RIFCSPLOWO2_02_FULL_65_29
CTCGAGACAAAAGCGATGAAGCCGGCGTCGACCAGCGAGATGGCGGCGATGAGCGCCGGCACCACCCATCGTGCGTTCGATCCGGACAGTTTCGCGACCACTGTGAGTCCCGCGACGTAGACGCCCAATACCGCGGCCCCGCCGACAACGAACGGCGTCAGCCCGCCCGCAGCGACCGCCGCAATGCAGTACACGAGCGCACGACAGACGCCCATGAGGATCGGCGCGACAGGATTGCTCTTGTGTCGGTAGTCGTACGAGACGATAGCGCCCGCGAGCGCCAGTCCCAGGAGCAGCGCCGGCAGGGAGGGCGCCAGCAGCAGCTCGCCCCCGCCGAGCAGCGCGGCGCCGATGGTCGACACGTTCGCTCGAGTGACGATGCCGGACGGAATCGGCCGTTCGGGCCGGAGCCGGGCGTCTGAATCGGCGTCGAACGCGTCGTTGAGGAACATTCCTCCGGCATAGAAAAGGGATGCGGCGAATGCGGTTCTCAGCAGCGTCGACAGATCGAAATCGAGCCGCGAGCCGATCGTGCCCGCGAGAACATTCGTCCAAACCGTCGGCAGGTTCGACACGCGCGCCAGCACGAGATAGGCGCGCCAGCGAGAACCGCGTGCGCTCATCGTTGCAGCGCGGTCGTCACCCACGCCAGCTCTCGCGCGATGGCCGTGTGCATGTCAACGGTTCGGTACTCGGCCGGCAAGACATCCCAGGTGTATGTCTCCACCTCGAGCATCGGACAGAAACGCCGGAGACGCAACAGCTGGAGCACCGCCTGAAGGTACTCCTGCGTCGTCCCGGTTTTGGCCATCCTGGGCAGAAACACCGGAACGTGGCAATGGACCCGCCATTCTTCCGGGACGCTCGAAGGGTGTGCGGCCAACGCCTCTGGAAGATCTGTATAGCGCACCAATCCGCCCGAACGCCGCACGACGACCTGGTGCAGATAGGTATCGTCCGCAAAGCGAGCGAGCACGGTTGCGGGGGCCGGGGCGCCGGCCGCCTCCTGTATCCGCAGCGCCGAACTGAGCTGCACCTTGCGGACATGAATGCCCGCCCGCGCGAGACGGTCGATGGCGGCCGAGGGGTCCTCGAACTCGACCGCCATGTGGCAGACGTCGAGACAGACGCCCACATGGGTACGGACGTCCTCGACGGTCAGCGCGACGCCGGTCTCGTGCGAAACACCGACGATCGCCTCGTTCGTGAACAGGTGGCTCTCGAAGAAGCTCACCGCGTCGTCAACCGTCTCGAGAAAACACGCGGGCTCGGGCTCGAGCGCCAGCGCGACGAGGATGCCGGTTTTCTCGCGCAGGGTTTTCAGGTACGCCGCGTGTCTGAGCATGCCGGCTGCCAGGGCCACGACGTCCGAATGCGACCTGATGTCGGCCCTGAACGCACCCGGAACCGTGCTGACGCTCCCCACGACATCGAGCCGGTCGGCCAGCAGCGTGGCCAGAAGTCGGGCCAGGCGATTTGTGTACTCGAGTCGGTCCGGACTTCGCCAGTCCGGCAGGTAGACGCGTTCCTTGACGCGGGTGCCATGAAAGGCACCGTACGGAAAGCCGTTGATGGTCGGAACGTAGTAGTTGCCGCGCGTCAGAAAATCGCGAAACGTCTCGAGGGCTGCCGGTTCTTCGAGCGCGAGGGCCGCAACAGCCGACAGACGAAGACCAACGGCGAAGGGGCCTTCGAACCCCAGCTGGGCGCGCACCTTCGGCAGCGCCGCGGCGAGTGCGGCGCTCACCTCAGGCCAGCTCTCGCCAGGATGGATATTGGAGCAATAGGTGAGATGAAACCCGCCGGCTGTTTTCACTGAAGGGCGTGAGCGACCGCCAACGCCGCGTCAGCGGCCGGATCCGCGGCACGCAGGGCGAGCGATTCGATTGCGCGACAGATGACCGTCTCATCCATCTCCGTCACCTCGAAGCTCTCGCCGACCTTGCGAACGAGCGTCACGTGCAGCTCACCGCCCAGATGCTCCCGAAATTCCTGCAGCCCTTGGAGCACGCTAAAGCGGCCCTCCGGATCCCGTTCGAAGAGCGCTTCGTCCCACGACGGCAGGCCCAGCGCATCGAGCAGCCGAAGCACCCGATCCAGCGTGTGGCGACCGAGATATCCCACCAATGCGGCGTACGTGAGGTCGAGCGCCATCCCGATGGCGACCGCCTCGCCGTGACGCAGGCGATGCCGGGACATGATCTCCAGCTTGTGCGCCGCCCAGTGGCCAAAGTCCAGCGGCCGGGCGCTGCCGAGCTCGAAGGGATCTCCGTTGCCGCAGATGTGCGCGACATGGAGATCGGCTGAACGCTGAACGACGGCGGCCCTGACATCGGAGTCCCCGCGCGCGATTTCCACGGCGTGCGATTCCAGATAGTCGAACAATGCCGTGTCGCGAAGGAGCGATACTTTGATGACCTCCGCCATGCCGGCGATCTTGTCGCGCGGCTCGAGTGACTCCAGAAATTCCAGATCGTTGATGACGGCGAACGGGGGGACGAACGCGCCAATGAAATTCTTCTTCCCAAAGAGGTTCAGGCCGTTCTTGACGGCGATGCCCGAGTCCGCCTGCGACAGGACGGTCGACGGCAAGCGAACCGTTCGGATGCCTCGGTGAGCGATTGCGGCAGCGAACGAGACCATGTCAAGGACCGCGCCGCCGCCGATCACCGCGACGAACGACTGCCGATCCAATCCAGCCTCGTTGATCTGCTGAAGAATCGTGAAGCAGTGCGACAGGTCGTTCTTGACCGTTTCACCGCCCGGCACGAGAACGGGCGGAGCGACCAACTCCAACGCGGTGGCAAACGTCGCGAAATACTCCTCGATCTCGTCAAGGAGCGAGGGGTGCGTGAGGGCCACCCGGTCGTCGACCACAACCAGAACGCGGTGGCGGCGGTCCGGCTCGAGCGACCGGATGGTCTGGACGAACACGGGGTTTCCCTGGCGCCAGACACCGCGGGTGAAGCTGACCGGAAACTGGAACGGGACCGAGAACCCGTGGGTGGACAGGGACATGGCGGTCTCTATCGCCAGGACGTCGTGGTCATCCAGTAACCACACAGGTTGTGGGCATGCTCACGCGAAAAGCGGCTCCCAAGGATCGAAGCAATATAGTTGCCACTGTGGCCCGTCCTTTGCCTCCAGAGCGGGAAACGAGGACGTCGGGCTTGAGGATTTGGGCGTAGAGGGGGCTCAGGATGCGGAACGGTTCGGAGGGGCCGTGTTATGCTCCGCCAGTATTGGTCGCGATCTTGGTTTCGCGAGTGTCTCTACGGCTGGCGCTGACGGCGATGCTCCTGGTCGGCAGCGCTGCGGGCTCTCCAATCGCTCAGCAGGGACTGCCGGCGGGAGTGAAGCGGGGTGCGCCGGTCGAACGGCTGGGGCCCGATTCACTGCGCGTCGGGAACGTCAAGGTCGACACGGCCAAGAAGGAAGTCGCGGTGGCTGGCGTCGTGAACAACGTCACGACGCTTGAATTCATCGCGAACACCAAGGGTGGGTTCAAGGCCTATGAGAGCGCGCTCGAGCTTGATACCGACGCTGTCAGCTTCAACTTGGCACTCATCCTGATTGGACTCGATCCCAGCCGCGCTATCCCGGCTCGATTCGCCCTGGATCCCACCCCGCCGCAGGGCGACCCCGTCGAGATCTGGGTGGAATGGGACGAGAGCGGACGTCGCCGGCGCGTGCGCGCGGAACAACTCGTGTTCAACCAAACGAGCAAGCAGACGCTGTCGGAAGGTCCCTGGGTGTACACAGGTTCGACCTTTTCTGTCCAAAACAACGCGTACCTTGCCGACCTCGAGGGTTCGCTGATCGGCTTCATCCATTCGAATGCGCCCGTCATCGAGAGCCCGCGCCCGCTGGCTGTTGGCACCTACGGCAGCAACCGTGTCAATCCCGACCTGAATCTGAAGGCCGGAACCAGCGTTCTCCTCATCGTTCGCGCCCTCCCGCGCGACAGATAATCGAGCCGGACCCGCCTCACCGCCTCGCGTGAGGTTCCCTCAACCTTCCACGAACAGACATTTGTCGCCATACGGGCCGACTAATCGACGAGTAGAGTTCGATGGCTAAAGAATATTCAGGCCTGTGCAACACGGGTGCACAATGGCGGAGGACGTCCGCGACTTCGCGCGGCTCGTCGCCCAGGCGATGTGTTCTCAAGGTGTGTCCATGGTACACGTACGGCCCGCCACGCTCGCCGACCTAGACGTCATCGTCGCCTTCAACGCGGCGCTAGCGGAAGAAACGGAGCGCCTGCGACTCGACACGGCGACGCTTCGCCACGGCGTCCTGGCCCTTCTCGAGGAGCGCGCGCCCGGCCGCTACTGGGTGGCCGAACGGGACAGCCGAATCGTGGGGCAGCTCCTCATCACGTTCGAATGGAGCGACTGGCGCAACCGCATGGTGTGGTGGATCCAGTCCGTGTGGGTCGTGCCCGAGGCGCGTCGGCAGGGCGTGCTACAGATGCTCTTCGCAACGGTGCGCCAGGAGGCGCAGAGGGCAGGAGCGGGAGGACTGCGCTTGTACGTGGACACCACGAACACGCGAGCGCAGGCGGTCTACGCCGCACTCGGCATGAAAGGCGAACACTACCGCGTGTTCGAGGACATGTTCGCGGAGCCTGCGCGAGCAGTGGATAGTCGAGAGTCGAGAGTCGAGAGTCGAGAGTCATGAGTCACCGGGGTTAGACCACCCGCACGACCGGTCCGTATCGTGCGAGAAGGGCGTCGTTCGTCAACAACACCATCGGCTCGACGATGCTCTGTGCGACGAGCAGACGGTCGAAGGGATCCCGGTGGATGGGTGGCAGTTCCGTGACGCCGACCGCGTGTTCGGACCGCACCGGCAATTCCTGCAGACCCATGGCGGGCAGCGTCGAGCGCATGAGCGACAGGTCCACCTGAAAGTCGTCGCGCCGCAGTGTCGCTTTGATGGCGATCTCCCACAGGCTCGCGGCACTGTAGTGAGCCTCGTTGTGCGGATCCTCGATCAGTTGCCGCGCTGCGACAGGCAATCGGTGGCTGCTGGCAACGGCCCAAAGAAGCAGATGGGTGTCGAGCAGCAGTCGCACGGGGTCGCGCTACGGTAGACCCTCGAACGCGTCGAGTACCGCGTCGGGAAGCGGCCGATTGAAGTCGTCCGGAATCTCGAAGCGGCCGTCGAGCAGCCCAAGGCGCCGTGGCGCGCGATCGGGCGCCAGGGCGACGAGCTTCGCCACGGGCGTGCCGGCGCGAGCGATAACGATTTCCTCGCCGGCCTCCGCCCGCTCGACCAGCTTCGACAGGCCGGTCTTCGCCTCGTGGATGTTCACTTGCCTGGGCCGGCGCCTTCTCGCGACCATGGGTTAGCTAATCTTAGCTAAGATCACCGAGCTCGTCAAACCCGGAGAACGCCTCATTTGACCGACGCGACGGCCGCGTTCGCGCACTGCCCGTCCTGCGGGCTCGTCCCGCCCGAGACGCCAATTGCCCCCACGATGGTGCCGGCCATCTGGATAGGGGCGCCACCCTCGACGGGCACCGCACCCTGCAGCGCCAGGATTCGAAGGCCCTCGCCGCCCGCGGCGAGCGTGTCCTGCAGCGCCTTGGTCGGCCGCTTGAAACGCGCGGCCGAGCGCGCCTTGTCGACCGCGATGGCGACGCTCGCCGCCTGCGTCGCGTCCATCTTCTCGAAGTACACGAGATCGCCCGCCGGATCGACGACCGCGACGGCCATGGTCCACCCGTTCTTGCGGGCTTCGGCCAGCGCGACGGCCGCCGCTTTCTTGGCGGTTTCCAGGTTGATCGATGCTCCGTAGGGGACGGCCAGCTGCGCGATCGCCGCCGCGGCCGAGAGCACGAACGCGAAGGTAGACAAACCGATGACGTACGACGGCGACAGCATGGCCGGACCTCCTCGAAACAGGTGAGTGAGCCGACGATCATACTGCCTGTGTCCACCAAATCCGAGAGGGCACTCGAGTCGATTTGCCGCCGCCCACGTAGCGCAGGACTTCAGTCCTGCCCTCTGGCGGCGGCAGGACTGGAAGGTCTAGAGACACGCACCACGGCAGCACTACGGCAGGTCTAAAGACCTGCACTACGGCTGCACTACGGCAGGTCTAAAGACCTGCACTACATACGGCAATGCAAGTGCCTTCCGGGACCAAAATCTCATCCCCGAGACGGTGATGGCGCGCCATCGCGCACGCCCGCGCGTCTGAGGAAGGTCATCATCGGGCACCAGCCGCTGAACGCCGACTGCGCCAGGTTGAGGCCGACAAACAGCGAGAACCAGAAAAAGTACGGGTGTACGAATACCCCGAGCAGCACGCTCGCGGCCACAAATACGCCGGCGATGAGCCGGATCATCGACTCGACAGTCACGACAGTCCTCCTTAGATTGGAGCGTGTTTGCGAAATTACGGGACGTAGGCCGGGTCCTTTCGGACCCGGCGAGAGGCAGGTCTGAAAGACCCGCCCTACGATAATTTCGCAACCAGCTCTTAGATTCTCAAGAACGACTAACGACTAGCGACTAACGACTAGCGACTAACGACTAGCGACTAACGACTAACGACTAACAACTCATCTGTCCGCAGCCGCCGATGCGTCATGTAGTAGGTGATCGGCACGGTCATGCGCGAGAGCAGCAGCGACGCGACTTCGCCCGCCATCAGCGAAATGGCCAGCCCTTGAAAAATCGGATCGAACAATATGACCGCTGAACCGGCGATGACGGCCGCAGCGGTCAGCGCCATGGGCCTGAACCGCACGGCCCCGGCGTCGACCACGGCCTCTTCGAGCGGCATCCCATCGCGCACCCGCAGCTCGATGAAATCCACCAGGATGATCGAATTTCGAACGACGATGCCGGCGCCCGCGATGAAACCAATCATCGACGTCGCCGTGAAAAAGGCGCCGAGCGCGGCGTGAGCCGGCAGAATGCCCACCAGCGAAAACGGAATGGCCAACATGATCGTGAGCGGCGTGACGAAGGACTGGAACCAGCCGACAACGAGGATGTAGATCAGGACGAGCACGGCGGCGAACGCAATGCCCAGATCGCGGAAGACTTCATACGTGATGTGCCACTCGCCGTCCCACTTCATCGCGTACTTCGAGCTGTCGAACGGCGCGCGGGTGTTGTAGATCTCCAGACCGTAGCCTTCGGGCAGGCGAACCGACTCGAGCGCCCGGTTCATGTGCAGAATCGCGTACACCGGACTCTCGATCTCGCCGGCCACGTCGCCGGTGACGTAGGTCACCGGCAGCAGGTTCTTGTGGTACACGCTCTGTTCCTCGGCGGCCTGGACGGTACGCGTCAGCTCGCCGACGGCGACCGGGTGCTCCGTGCCCAGCCGGATCGAGCGGATCGCGTCGAGCGTTCCGCGGCGTTCGCGCGGCAGCCGCAGGACCACCGGAACGTCCTCGCGCGCCTGCGGGTCGTGCAGCAGCCCCGCCATGGCTCCGGACCCTGCCATGCGCACGACGGCCGAGACGTCCGAGGCGGCGAGCCCGGCAGCCGCCGCCTTCTCGGTGTCCACGTCGAGCCGCCACTTCGGCCGCTCCGATTCGACATACCAGTCCACGTCGACGACGCCGGGCGTGCGCTCGAAGGTATCGCGCACGTGTCGGGCCAGCTCGAGCCGGCGCGACGCGTCAGGGCCGTATACCTCGGCGACGAGCGTCTGCAGGACGGGCGGTCCCGGCGGCGCTTCGACCACCTGGATGCGCGCGCCGAGCCGGGCGGCCACGGGTACGAGCGCCGTCCGGATGCGCTTCGCGATGGCGTGGCTCTGCTCGCTTCGCTCCTCCTTGCCGGTCAGCATCACTTGCAGATCGGCCAGGTTCGGCCCGCTGCGCAGGAAGTAGTGGCGCACCAGACCGTTGAACGTGTAAGGGGCCGGCGTGCCCGCGTAGCTCTGCACGCCGAGGACCGCGGGGTCGGCGAGCGCCTGGTCCGCGAGCGCCGCGGCCACGTGCGCCGTTGTCTCGAGCGGCGTGTCCTCGGGCATGCGAACGACCACCTGGAGCTCGCTCTTGTTGTCGAACGGCAGCATCTTCACGGTGACGACGCCGGCGGGCACCAGCACGGCAGCGGCCACCAGGAGCGCGGCCACCGCGCCGAGAAACGCATAGCGCGTGAACGGACGCGCGATGAGCGGTCCCATCGTCCGGCGATACAGGGCCGTCCACCGATCCTCGCGTTCGTCGTGATGTCCGCCTTCGCGCTTCAGCACCCGCACGGCCGCCCACGGCGTGACCAGGAAGGCGACGACGAGCGAAAAGAGCATCGCGGCGGTGGCACCGATCGGGATCGGCCGCATGTAGGGCCCCATCAGGCCACCGACGAACGCCATCGGCAGAATCGCGGCGACAACCGTCAGCGTCGCCAGAATCGTGGGATTGCCCACCTCGTCGACCGCGCGGATCGCGACGTCCTCGATGCGTTCGTCCGCACCCGCCATACGCGCGTGGCGCACGATGTTCTCCACGACCACAATGGCGTCGTCGACCAGGATGCCGATGGAAAAGATGAGCGCGAACAGGGTGATGCGGTTGAGCGTGTAGCCGTAGAGATAGAACACGAAGAGCGTCAGCGCGAGCGTGACGGGAATGGCCGTGAGCACGACGGCCGACTCCCGGCGGCCGAGCGCCAGCCAGATCAGAATCGACACCGAGATGACGGCGAGCAGCATGTGCCACAGGAGCTCGTTCGACTTCTGCGCAGCGGTCTCGCCGTAGTTTCGTGTGATGGTCAGCTGGACGTCGCGAGGGAGAAGGTATCCGCGGATCGTGTCGAGCTTCTCCTCAATCGTGTGTGTCAGCGCGATGGCGTTCACGCCCTTGCGCTTGGCGATCGACAGCGTCACAGCCGGGAACGACTGCCCGCGGCGCGGGTGATAGGCCACGTAATCGGTCGGCTCGCCGGCGGCGTCGGCCACCGACGCGATGTCGGCGAGACGCACCGGCGCTCCGCTCGACTGCCCCACCACGAGATGCTTCAACGCCTCGGCAGACTCGGGCCACGCGCCCGATTCGACGCGCGTGGCCCGGTTGCCGACGACGATGGCATCGGCGTCCGCGCGCGCATTGGCGGCGGCGACGGCCTGCTGCACGCGAATCGGATCGAGACCACGGGCCGAGAGCGCGGCCGGATCGAGATCGACGGTGACCTGGCGCGGCCGGCCGCCGAGGATCGTGACCTCCGAGATGTCGGGCACCTCTTTGAGCGTCTCCTGAAGCTGCGCGGCCATCTGACGCAGCCGCAGGTCGTCGTAGGGCGCGCCCCACAGCGCGATCGCCATGATCGGCACGTCGTCGATCGATCTCGGCTTGACGAGCGGCGGCGTCACGCCGTGCGGCAGCCGGTCCAGATTGCTCGAGAGCTTCTGGTTCAGGCGAACGAGCGCGCGCTCTTCGTCCTGGCCCACCAGAAATCGCACGACCACCATGGCCCGACCGGCGCTCGAGGTCGAGTAGAGGTACTCGACGCCGGGCACTTCCCAGAGGAGCTTCTCGAGAGGCCGCGTCACACGCTGCTCGACTTCGGCGGGCGACGCGCCCGGCATGCCGGCGAAGACGTCGATCATTGGCACGACGATCTGCGGCTCTTCTTCGCGCGGAAGCGCGATCACCGCGTAGACGCCCAGCAGCAGCGACGCGATGATGAAGAGCGGGGTCAGTCTGGAATGCACGAAGGCCGCGGCCACGCGGCCGGCGGCGCCGGTTCGGCGGCTCATCGCCGGTCTCCTGCGCCGCTTGGCGGTTGGGCGGCGCGGGCGCCGCGAATCGACGTCCCGTCCACGAGCGATGCCGGTGGATTGGCGACCACCTCCTCGCCGTCCTGCACGCCCGCCAGGATCTCGACGAGGTCGCCGGAGGTCTGGCCGACCGAAATCGGACGCAGCCGCGCGAGGCCTTCGCCGTCGACGGCGAAGACGAACGTCATTTGACCGCGACGGACGAGCGCCGATGCGGGAACAGCCAGCGCTTGCCGCGGCGCGGAGGCAAATTGCGCGCGGCCGAACACACCAGATTGAAGTCCGGTCGACGGGGGCACGTCGATCTTCACCACGAAGCCGTGGCCGCCCGGATCGATACGCGACACCTCGGCGACGCGGCCCTCGGTCCACTTGCCCGCGGTCGCGTCGTCGAACACGACCCGCGCCGCGTGGCCGACAGCAATCTGCCCCGCGCGACTCTCGTCGAGCCGTACCTCGAGCCTGAAGGCGGCCGTGTCCTCGAGCGTCAGGAGTGGGACGCCCGGTGCGGCCATCGTCCCAGGGTCCGTTGCCCGGCCGGTGATGAGCCCGTCGAAGGGCGCCGTCAGCGTGGAATAGGACGCGGCAATCGCGGCGCCGTTTGCCGCGGCTTCGGCGGCGGTCACCGAGGCGGCGGCTCCGGCGGCGTGGGCGCGTGCGCCGGCCACGCGCGCGGTGGCAGCCCGAAGGGCCGCGACGGCCTCGTCGAGCTCCTGAGGCGTCGCGGACCGCTTCGCGTGCAAGGCGCTCATCCGCTCGTGAGTTGCCGCAGCGAGCGTCCGCGCGGCCTCCGCGCCCTCGGCATCAGACTCGGAGGCGCGCACGGCCTGGCGCGCGGCAACGAGCGACGCGGCGGCCCGCTCGGCCTGAGCCTGAAGCTCCCGTCCTTCGAGCACGACGACGACCTGGCCCCGGCGCACGCGGTCGCCAGGGCGCACGCGGATCTCGGTGATGGGCGCGAGCACGCGGCTCGCGATCGCCGAGGTCAGCCTCGCCCGCAGCACGCCACCCGCCTCGAATTGCGATGGAAGCGCAGCCGTTGCGGCGCGAACCAGCACGGCGTCGGCGTGCGGCGCCCCGGCCGCAACGGGCCGCTCGGCCGGCCCGCAAGCCGTGGCAACCATGGTTCCCGAGATCATCAAGAGCAGGTGCAGGAGCTTCACGTTCAACCTCGCAAGGATTACGGCTTTCGGCCGACCGCCCGACCGAGCATCGCGTCGCCGACGATGGCGTCCACGATGGCGGCGACGCGTTCGGCGTCGGCGTCGAGAAGAGCGGACGAGGCGCGCAACACGTCGTTGGCGCTTGCAAGCCCCGCGTCGAATCGATCGCGGACGATGCGTTGGCTCTCGCGCGCCTGGTCGACGGCCGCCTGGCCGATGGCCTGGCGCGCCCGCGCCGATCCGAGCCGCTGCAGCGCGACGACGATCTCGACGTGCGCGGCGGATCGCGCGTCCTCGCGCTCGGCCTGCGCGCGCACGGCCGCTTCGGCGGCGGCGGTCCGACCGGCCCGCTCGGCGCCTCCGGTTGACAGATTCCACCGGAGCTCGCCGCCGACGACCCACGCGGCCGCGCGATCCGCCAAGCGTGTGCCGTTCACTTCGTAGCCCGCCCGGGCCGCGACCTGCGGATACCAGGAGGCGCGCGCCAGCCGGCGGCCTGCGTCCGCGAGTCGTTCCGCGGCGGCCGCGCGCAGAAGATCCGGGCGCGAGGCCTCGGCTTCCGCAATGAGCGCGGGGATCGACGTCGTGCTGATCGAGGCGCCCGATGCCGCGGTCGGCTCTTGCGCGTCGAACACCCGGTCGATCGGCGCGCCCATGAGGCGGTTCAGTTCCGCGCGAGCGACGGCCGCCGCGCCCTCTACCTGGATCTGCCGCTGGCGAACGGTCGCCAGGTGCACGCTCATGGCGAGCACGTCGGCATCGGTCGCGGTGCCGGCGTCGCGCCGGCGCTCGGCGCGTGCCAGATCCTGATCGGCGGCGGCGACCGCGCCTGCAGCCGCGCGCCCGGCCGCCAGGGCCGCCAGGAGACGGCCGTAGGTCTCGGTGGCCGTCAACGCGAGGCGGCCGGCCGCGTCGGCCTCCGCCTGGATCGCGATATCGCGTCCGAGCGAAGCCGACGACACCGACGCGAGCGTGCGCCCTCCATCGAAGAGCGTCTGCTCGATCGACACGGCGCCGTGGAACAACCCCAGCGGGTCGGGCGAGTTCAGCGCATCGACGGCGAAGTTCGACTGGGCGAAGCGTCTCGCGGAGAGCAGCGAGCTGAAGGCGAACACGGGCTGGTTGGTCCGCTGCCAGGATTCGATGAACGACACGCGCGGAAACAGCCCGGCGCGCGCCTGCGAGGCGCGCGCATCGGCTTCGCGACTCTCTGCCCGCCTGGCCTCGAGCGATCGGTTGCGCTCGAGGGTCTGCTGGACGACCTGCTCGAGGGACAGCGTGGCCTGTGCCCACGCGGGCACGGGCCAGCCGAGGGCGAACACAGCGAGCGCAACGGAGGCCACACGGGTCATCACCGGTTATAGATTCAGGCCGGCGGATTTGGTGACACGACTACAATGGCCGGCGGGCGTTCCCAGTGTCCTTCGTGGTCGAGCGTTCTCTTGTGCCACGGCTCGCGGTGACCGTGTGACGAAAACGCGCAACGCGCATCTCTCACCCAAGGCGGGCGACGAGCAGGGTGTCGAATACGCCCGACTCGTGCGAAAGGCGGCGCGAGGCGATCGCGTCGCCATGGAGGAGTTGCTCCTCCGCGCGCAGGAGGCGGCGTTCCGTTTCAGTTTCTTGGTGTGCGGCCACACGCAGGACGCGGAAGATGTCATGCAGGACGCGCTCCTCAAGACCTACCGGTATGTCGGCCGCATCCGGGAACCCGAGGCGTTCCGCACCTGGCTGTACAGAACGGTCCGCAACGCGTGCCTCATGAAGCGGCGGCGCCGCGTCGACGAGCCGGCTCACATGGTGTCGATCGAACAGGGCATGCCGACCGGCGACGGCGGCTACGCGGCGGTCGATCTGGAAGATCCGGCGAAAGCGCCCGACGAGGCGGCGATGAACGCGTGGCTCGGCGAACGCCTGCGCGCGGCGCTGAGAGTGCTGCCCCCGTCGTATCGCATCATCGTGTTCCTGCGTGAGATGGAAGGGCTGTCGACGCGCGAGGTCGCCCGCGTAACCGGCATTTCCGAGGCGAACGTGAAAACGCGCCTGCACCGCGCCCGTGGGATTCTGCGCGAGCAGCTGGAGGGAGCATGAGGCGGGCGATCGACGGCGGCTGCGGGGCGATGCTCGCGCACATCTCGGCGTATCTCGACGGAGAGCTCGACGCGGCCGAATGCTCGACGATCGAGCGACACTGCCGGACCTGCCCGCGCTGCGCGGCGGTCGTCGACGGCCTGCGCCGCACGATCGGGCTGTGCCGCAACGCCGGCAAGGCGCCGCTGCCCGATCCTGTTCGCCGGCGGGCCAGGCAGAGCATTCGCCGACTGCTGGCCGCTGAAGCGATCCCGCGGAAGGCCGACGGCGCGACGGCTCGGCGATCGCGACGGCGGCGTGGGCGCCGCGGCGGGCGATCGTGACGCACGCGCTCTGAGGACCTTCTCATGTTCTTCCGGCGGCTCTTTCTACTGGCCTATGCGTGTTCCGGCCTGGCGGCCCTCGTGTACGAGGTGAGCTGGACCCGCCTTCTGACGCTCTACCTCGGACACACGACCGCGGCCGCGAGCGCCGTCGTGGCCGCGTTCATGGGCGGGCTGGCCATTGGCGCCGCAGGCGGCGGCCGCCTCGTCTCGCGGTTGACGGAGCGCCAGTGCCTCTTCGCCTACTGTGTCCTCGAGGCGGTCGTCATTCTGGTGGCGCTCGTGCTGCCGCTCGAACTGGCCGCGCTCACGCCGGTCCTGCGGTGGTCGTATCGCGACGGCGCGGGCGGCCTGTTGTTTCCAGCGGTTCGTCTCATGGCCTGCTTCGGCGTGATGCTGGTGCCAGCGATCGCGCTCGGCGCCACATTTCCCGTCGCGATTCGCGCCTACGCGAGCGACCCGGACCGAACGTCGCGGTCGGCCGGTGCGCTGTACGCCGCCAACACTGCCGGCGCGGCCATCGGCGCGATCCTCGCCGGGTTCGTCCTCATCCCGGCGCTCGGTGTGCGCGGCGCGACGCGCATCGGCATGGCCGCCAGCGCGGTCGCGATCCTCGGCGTGCTCGCGCTCACGGGTTCACGGGGGCTTGGTGCGCGGGTGCTGGGGCACACTGGCGCTCGAGCGCCAGGTCCGCGGTTGCGAGCGCGCAAGAAAGCAGAACGTTCCCGTGGGCCTATTCAGGATCCCGAGCCTGCTGGCGCGGTCGTGGCGCTCTGGCTCGCCCCCGTCGTGCTCGGGGTGACGGGATTTGCGTCGCTGATGTTCGAGATTGCGTGGACGCGCGTCCTCGCACTCACGGTCGGACCGACGACGTACGCGTTTTCCGCGACGCTGGCGGCGCTCATCGTCGGGCTGGCCGCGGGGTCCGCGCTAGGCGCGTGGATAGCCGGCCGCGCCGAGCGTCCCACGACGTGGCTCGGACTCGCGCTGGCGGTCTCCGCCATTTCCGCCGCGTGGACCTGTTCACTCGCCGGCACGGACATCCCCCGGTATGTCGCCAACGAGATCGCGCGCTCGCCCGAGCTCCTGCGGCAGATTCACACACGAGGCGCGCTCCTGGTGGCCGCGCTCATTCTGCCGACGGCCGTGGGTCTCGGCGCGGCGTTTCCCCTGGCTCTGGCGACCATCACGGGCGGCGCGACGTCGATCACGCGACGGCTTGGGCTCGTGTACGGAATCAACACGATCGGCGCCGTCGGCGGCTCGCTGGCGGCGGGCTTCGTGACAATCTCGATGATCGGCCTTCAGCACACACTGCAGGCGGTCAGCGCGCTTCTTGTCGCCGCCTCACTCGTGGTCGTCGTCTGGGGCCGATTGTCGCGAGCCGCTCAGGTCGTGAATGGAACGGCGCTGGCCGCGGCCGCGGTCATTCTGGCTGTGAGCCCGGCGTGGGATCGGGCGCTCCTCGCGAGCGGTATCTACCTGTACGCTCCCTACGTCCCGAAGGACCTGGACGTCGAACCGCTGCTCAAAGCGGGCACGCTCCTGTACTACCGTGAGGGCGCCGCGTCTACGGTTTCGGTGAAGCGCCTCACCGGCACGTTGTCGCTCGCCATCGACGGCAAGGTGGACGCGTCGAACCGGAGCGACATGCTGACGCAGAAGCTCCTCGCGCATCTACCGCTGCTCTTGCACGAGGACCCGAAAGAGGTGGCCATCATCGGGCTGGGGAGCGGGGTCACGCTCGCCTCCGCGCTCCGCCATCCGATCGCGCGCGCGGACGTTCTCGAGATCTCGCCCGAGGTGGTGGAGGCTTCGCATCTGTTCGAGGCCGAGAACCGCCGCGCGCTCGAGGACGCGCGCACGCACCTGATCGTCGGCGACGGCCGCTCGCACCTGCTCCTGTCGCGGCGTCAGTACGATGTGATCGTCTCGGAGCCGTCCAATCCCTGGATTGCGGGCGTGGCGGCGCTCTTCACGCGCGAGTTCTTCGAGGCCGTTCGCGATCGGCTGGCGCCGGGCGGCATCGTGTGCCAGTGGGCGCACACGTATCACATCAGTGACCGCGATCTGCGATCGATTGCGGCGACGTTCACCTCGGTGTTCCCGAACGGTACGCTCTGGCTCGTCGGCGAGAGCGACATCCTGCTCGTCGCGTCGACGTCTCCGCTCGAGGCGCGGCTCGCGAACATCGAGCGCGGCTGGACGATGGCCGACGTCGCGGCCGACCTCCAGGCCTCGTCGGTTTCCGAACCGTTCGCGCTGTGGTCGCTGTTCGCCGGCGGCCCCGATGAACTGAGCAATTACGCGGCCCGCGCGGCCATTCTCACCGACGATCGCCTGTCGCTCGAATTTTCTGGTCCGGGGGAGCTCGAAGCCGAGTCGGCGGCCGACAACGCGGCGGCGCTCGCGGGACTGCTCGACGAAGGCGGCGGCCCGCCGATCGTCCGCCGGGCAGTCGAGGGGGCCAGCGCGGCGGCGTGGGGCCGTCGCGGGGCGATGATGTTCGCGTCGGACGCCCACGCGGCCGCGTACGACGACTACGAGCGCGCGCTGGCGCTCGATCCCGGCGACGGGGAAGCGCTCGATGGCCTGGTGCGCGCGGCCATTCCGGCGGGGCGCGTCCGGCAGGCGCTTTCGCGCGTGGAGGCGCTCGGCGCCGACCGGCCGCCAACCTCGGCGCTGCTCGTCACCCGATCGAAGCTGCTCGCGGCCAATGGATCCGCGGCCGATGCCCTCGCGGCCGCGCGAGACGCGTCAGGCCTCACGCCCCTCCGGCCGCTGGCGCTCGAGCAGCTGGCATCCCTTCTGGCGGACCTCGGCCTAGGCCACAACGCCGAGCTCGAGGCAACGGTCGAGTCGCTGCAGAAGGTGGCGCCGGAGGGAGCCGCCACGTGGTACTACGCGGGCGTGTCGCGATTTCTTCGCGGTCAATTCGAGGAGACGGTGCGGCTGGCTGAACGCGCGATCGCGCTGGATCCACGCTACGCGCCGGTCTACGACCTGGTCGGCGCGGCCCACACAAAACTGAACCAGCCCGAGGCGGCGCGGGAAGCGTTCGAAACGTCGCTGCGCTTCAACGCGCACGACAGCAGCGCCTACACCAACCTCGGGCTGCTGGCGCTGGCCGCGGGCGACCGTGCGGCGGCGGCCAACTATTTCGCCGAAGCGTTATGGCTGGATCCCAACTCGGCGGCCGCGCGCGAAGGTCTGGCCGCCGCGCAGTCCTTTTCACTTTTCACTTTTCACTTTTAACTTTCTACCCCACATGCACTCTCGGCCTGCGCAGCGGATCGGATTCCGACTGGCGCAGCACCTCGCGCGTGACCGGCGCGGTGTCGCCCTCGCCAAACGCCAGGAACTTCAGCAGGTAGGTAATCGGGTTGCCCTCCGTCCACCCGAAATAGACGTGTGGCAGATGGTTGGTACGATCGCGGATGTAGAGCAGCAGCGCGGCGATCGCATTGGGCACCGCGGGGCTCTTGCACCTGAGCACGCGATGGCCATCGACCTCGACGCCCTGCAGGTACAGCACCTCGCTGAACTGCGACGAATCGCCGGGCTGCACCTCGAGGAAGAGCACGGGATCGGCTGGCGGCACGTGGTGTGAATCTCGCGCTTCACGCAGTTTGCCTTCGTACTCGTCGCGCAGGCCGCTGCCGGGCCGGTTGGCGATGATGCGGATCGCCTCGCCACGCACGCTCTCGTCGATGAACCGTTCGGCGGCCTCGTCGGGTCGAATGCCTTGCACGCGAAGCTCGGTCGACCTGAGCGCGCGCGACACGAGCGACACGAACACAATCGACACGATGAACACGCTCGCGATCTTGATGCCTTCCGGCCGCTCGAACATGTTCGCCACGGTTGCGTAGATGAAGACGACGGCGATGGTCGTGAACGCGACCCAGCGGTGCGCGCTCCGCCAGGCCGTAATGGCCACGGCGACCGCGGCCGACGTCATGAGCACCAGCACGCCGGTGGCGTACGCGCCACCCTGGGCGTCGACGTCCGCATCGAAGATGATGGTCACGACCACGGTGATGAGCGTGAAGATCACGACCAGCGGGCGCGTGGCGCGTGCCCATTCGGGCGCCATACCGTACCGCGGCAGGTACCGGGGCACCAGGTTGAGCAGTCCGGCCATCGCGGACGCGCCGGCGAACCACAAAATGGCGACCGTGACCGCGTCGTAGGCGGTGCCGAACGCCGTGCCCAGCCTCGTGTGCGCCAGGTACGCAAGCGCTCGGCCGTCGGCGGGTCCGCCGTGCTGGAACGCGTCGGCCGGGATCAACATCACGCTCACGAGGCTGCTGCCGATCAGCATCACGCTCATGATGGCCGCCGCCGTCCGCAGCAGCTTCCTGGTGTTGCGGATGCGGCCCGCCGGCTGCTCGTCGGTGTCGCCCGCGTCGCCGCGCACGAGCGGCATCACCGCGACGCCGGTTTCGAAGCCCGACAGCCCGAGTGCGAGCTTGGGAAACAAGATCAGCGCCACGGCAGCCATCATCAGGGGGTTGCCGTGTTGCTGGAAGAGCGACGCGCGCCAGCTCTCTACGATCGCCGGGTTGCGCAGAATCTCGCCGAACGCGGTAGCGAGCACGACGAGGTTGAAGGCCAGGTACAGGGCCACGATGCCGATCGCGAGCGTGATCGCTTCCTTGAAGCCTCGCATGAAGATCGCGCCGAGGGCGACGAGCAGCGCGAGGGTGACCGGGATCGGGTGATCGAGCCACCGCGGAACGAGCGGGTTCTCGACCAGGTGCGCCGTCGCATCGGCGGCCGACAACGTGATGGTGATCACGAAATCGGTGGCCGCGAACCCGAGCAGCGCCAGCACGACCAGCTTGCCCTTCCAGCGGGGAAACAGCTGCTCGAGCATCAGGATGCTGCCCTGGCCGTGCGGGCTCATGCTCGCGATGCGGCTGTACATCGGCAGCGCGCCGAACAGCGTCAGCAGCACGAGCACGAATGTCGCAATCGGCGACAGCGCGCCGGCCGCGAGAAACGCGATGCTCGGCTGATAGGCCAGCGTGGAGAAGTAGTCGACGCCGGTCAGGCACATCACACGCCACCAGTCCGTCGTATGCGTCGGGTGCGCATGGGGACCGACCGGCTGAAGGTAGCCTTCGAAGAACCAGTTCGACAGCCGGCGTTTCCGGGAGGAATCGGCGAGCGCGGCGGGCACGGCGATAGTGTACTAGCCTCTATGGCTCGCGCAGCGCGACCATGGGGTCGACGCGCGTCGCCCGCCGTGCGGGCAGAAGCGTGGCTGCGAGGCCCGCGGCTACGAGCACGAGCGCCGCGACGCCGAACGCAGGCAGATCGAACGGGCTGATGCCGTAGAGCACGCGTCCCATCGATCGCGCGAGCATCATCGCCACGACGATGCCGGCGCCGACCCCGATCGCCAGCATGATGACGCTGTTCCGCATGATCAGGCCGATCGTGCGGGCGCGGCTGGCGCCAAGCGCCATGCGCAGCCCGATCTCGCGCGTGCGCTGATTCACCGCGTACGACAACACGCCGTAGATTCCCAAACCCGCGAGCAGGAGCGCCGCGCCCGCGAAGAGCGCGAGCAAGGTCGTGCTCAACCGCGGGAGAAACACCGCCCGCGCCAGCACCTGATCCATCGTGCTCAGGTCGTAGATCGGCTGCTCGGCGTCCACGGCTCGAACCGCGCTCCGAATGGTTCCCGCAAACGACAGGGGATCTCGCTCGGTCCGCGCGACGAGCGCCATGCCGGCCGACGGACTCTGGCGCATCGGCAAGTACACCTGCTTCTTCGGTTCGCTGTCGAGACCCTGGTTCCTCACGTCGCCCACGACGCCGACCACGACGCTCTTGCCGTGTGGGTTCACGATGGTCTGGCCGACCGGGCTTCGATCGGCAAAGTACCGGCGCGCCATGGTTTCGTTGATCACGCTCGTCCTTGGCGCGTCGGTCGAGTCGCGCTCGTCCAGCAACCGTCCCTCGACCAGCTTGATCTTCATCGTCTCGAAGTAGCGAGGGAGGACGATGCGAACGTCTGCCAGCGGGTCTTCACCTCTGGGCGGCTGACGGCCTTCGACCGTGAACGGCAGCGCCGACGCCGCGCCCACCTCGTGCATCGGGAGCATGGACACGGCCGACGCCGAGCTGATGCCCGGCGAGGTCCGCAGCCGCTCGACGACGTCCTCGAAGAACTGTGTCAGACGAGAACGTTCGCGGTACTTGGTGGTCGGCAGAAAGACCTGCGCGGCCACGACGTTATCCGGCTGGAAGCCGGGATCGACGCGGAGCAGCGTCGAAAAGCTGCGCGTCATCAGGCCGGCGCCGACGAGCAGCACGAGCGCCAGCGCGACCTCGACGACGACGAGGCCGTTCAGAAGACGCCGCGCGCCGGGCGACGCCGTCGTGCCTGTCGACTCGCTCAGGCTCTCGCGCAGGTCCGCGCGCGACGCGTGGAGCGCCGGCAAGAGGCCGAACGCGAGGGCGACGGCTATCGAGACCACGGTCGTGAACACCAGTACGCCCGCGTCGAGCTGAATCTGCTCCATGCGCGGCAGCCGCGCTTCGGGCAGCGCCGCGAGGAGCCGGAGTCCGGAGAAGGCGGCGACCAGGCCGAGCACACCTCCGCCTGCCGAGAGCAGCAGACTCTCGGCGAGAATCGGCCGCGCCACTTCCCAGCGTCCGGCGCCGAGCGCGGTGCGGACGGCGATCTCCCGGCGCCGGCTCGAGAGCCGCGCCAGCAGCAGGTTCGCCATGTTGGCGCACACAATGAGGAGGAGGAATCCGACGGCGCCCATCAGCACGAGCAAGGCCGGGCGCGATGCGCCGACCAATTGTTCGTGCGCCGCGATGATCCGCGCGCTCCAGCCGTCGTTGCTGTCCTTGAAATCGGTGGCAATGCGTTTCGCGAGAACCGTGAGCTCCTCCTGGGCCTGCGCGGGCGTGGCGTCGGAGGCGATCCGGCCGACGACCATGAGCGAGCGCGCGCGGCGCGACCGTCCGTGCAGATCCTTCGGATCGAACGACAGCGGCGTCCAGAGCTGCGCGTTGGTGGCCGTGGGAAATTCAAAGCCCGGCGGCATGACGCCCACCACCGTGTACGGCTCGGCGTCCAAGTTGATTGAAGTCCCGATGATGCGCTCGTTTGCGCCCAGCACGCGCTGCCAGAAGGCGTGGCTCAGCACGACGACCTTGTCGGCGCCGAAGGAGGCTTCCTCCGGCCCGAACGTCCGGCCGAGACGGGCCCGGGCCTTGAGCACGGCGAACAGCTCGGACGTGGCGCGTACGCCTGCCACGCTCTGAGGGTCGCCGGCCCCGGCAAATGTAAAGTCCACGCGGCGATAGGCCGCCAGCGATTCGATCGTCGTGGCCTGCGACTTCCAGTCTTCGTACGTGGGAACCGACACGCGGTCGAGCGCGCCATCGGGGTTCACCTCCCAGAGGACCGCGATCTGTTCAGGGTCGTCGTACGGGAGCGGGTTGAGCACGACCGCCCGGATCACGCTGAAGATCGCCGTGTTGGCGCCGATCCCGAGCGTGAGCGTGACGAGCGCCACGAGCACGAAGGTGGGCTGGCGCCGGAGCGCGCGAAGGGCGTAACGGAACGTGGACATCCAGTCGGCCATTGGGGACATGGTAACGCAAAGCGAATCGCTATAACATCTGCAGCGGGTTCGGCGTGCTCCTGGCGGTGCTGCGCCTCGTGGCGTCGCCCAGTGCGCCCTCGAAGACGACGCGATAAGTTGCCCGTTCCGTGACCCCACCCCGGCCGTCCGCCCTCCGCGTGCTCGAGAAATCGCTACATCTTCTGTCGGCTGGATGGGGCGTGAGCGTCTGCTGGCTGTGGGTCGCGCAAGTGCAGATGAACATCAGCCGCTACGGCGCCCCTCCCGCCAACTACGCGGTCGGGACGCTCCTCGAAGGTGTGTTTCCGGCCGCGCTTGTCGAGCTGATGGCGGCGTGGCTCGCCAGATGGATGGTGACCGCGCCGGGCTGGGCCGATCCGCGGCGCGAGTGGCACCACGCGTTTTGGTGGACGCTCGTGCCGAACATTCTGCTGCTGGGGACGGCGTACCTCATGACCGTTGAGGGACAGTAAAAGTGAGAAGTGAGAATTGCTGTGACGACGTCACGCCGCTGTCCTTCTAACTTCTGACTTTTCACTTTTAACTTTTCACTTTCCATTTATGGATGATCCGCTGTTCGATCGATGGATGACGGCGCTCGAGGCGCGCCATCTCGCGGAGCTCACATTTCCTGAAGTCTCGCGCGCGCTCCGCGCGCTGTCGTCCGCGTACGTCGAGCGCCGCGCGCGGCTGAGCCAGGGCGCCGCGTTGTCGGGCGCGGGGAAGCGAGCCGCCTTTGCGCTGTTCTACGGCCCACTCCATTACCTGATCCTCCGGCACATCGCTTCGGCGCTCGGCGCGGGAGGCGGGCGCGCGTCGACCATCGTCGATCTCGGATGCGGCACCGGCTCGGCCGGTGCCGGATTCGCGATCGGGTCCGGCGCCGCTTCGTCCATCGCGGGGATCGACCGTCATGGGTGGGCGCTCGCCGAGGCCGCGCGGACGTACAGCGATTTCGGATTGAAGGGCAGGACCATCCGCGGCGACCTTGCGACTGTCGCGTGGCCGGGCGCCAGTGGTGGTCCGGTTGTAGTGCGGGACTTTAGTCCCGCCGGGAGTGGTGGTCCGGTTGTAGTGCGGGACTTTAGTCCCGCCGGGAGTCCGGCCCGGGGCGGCCCCGACAAGAACTCGTCCGTGTTAGTTGCCGCGTTCGCGCTCAACGAGCTCGGCGACGCGGCGCGCGCCGAAGCGATGTCGCGTCTGCTCGACCGCGCCGCCCGCGGCGACGCCGTGCTCGTCGTCGAGCCTCTCGCCGGATTTGTCGCGCCGTGGTGGGCGACGTGGCGCCGGGCGTTCGAGGAGGCGGGCGGCCGTGCCGACGAGTGGCGTGCGAGGCTCGAGCTGCCCCCGATTGTCCAGAAGCTCGATCGCGCGGCCGGACTGGATCACCGGGAGCTGACCGCGCGCACGCTGTGGATCGGGGACGTGCGCTCAGAAATCAAGAATTAGAGCGCTTTTCATGCGCGTGTAGCGCGGGACTTCAGTCCCGCCTAGCGCTTCGCCTAGCGCCGGCCTATTGCTGGCCTATTGCAGGTCTAAAGACCTGCGCTACACGGAATCTAAAACGGCTCTAGGAAATTGAGAAGTAAGAATTAAGTCAAGAATCAAGAATTACTATGAAATGAAGAACACACAGCGTGTGTTCGCAACGCATTTTCAATTCTTACTTCTTAATTCATAATTACACTGTCATGAACAACGCCCCCTTTCCCGCGGCAACCGTCGTCGTGTTGCGCGACGGCGCGGTCGGGCTGGAGGTGTTCATGGTCCGGCGGCATGAGGGCGCCGGATCGTTTCGCGGGGCGCACGTGTTTCCGGGCGGCGGCGTCGACGAGCGCGACGCCGCGGACGCGACGTGGTCCGACGGCCTCGAGCACGCGACACGCCGGCTCGCGGCGCTCGACGCCTCCGAGGCCGTTTCGTACCACGTGGCCGCGGCGAGGGAATTGTTCGAGGAGGCGGGCATCCTGCTGGCGCGGGACCGATCGGGCGCGTTTGTGTCGATCGACGGAGCAGCGGAGTGGGAGCGCTTCAGACAGTATCGCCACGACGTGCACGCCCAGCGGCGTACGCTCGGCGAGATCGCCGAGCGTGAGGGCCTCCGCCTGGCGCTCGACGCGCTAACGCTCTTCGCGCACTGGGTGACGCCGCCGGTCGAGGGCAAACGGTTCGACACGCGGTTTTTCGTCGCGCGTCTGCCGCGCGGCCAGCGGCCGGCGCACGACGAGACGGAAACGACGGGCAGCCTGTGGACCAGTCCCGCGGCGGCCATCAGCGCCGCCGAGCGGCGCGAGCTCGTGCTGCCGCCCCCGACGTGGATGACCATGATCGAGCTCGAGCCGTTTGGCAGCGTGGGCGCCGTGGTGGAGTGGGCGGCCGCGCGGTCTGTCGAGCGGCGGGAGCCGCGCCTGGTGCAAGAGAACGGCGCGCGCTCGCTCGTCATGCCGGACAATTTCACGCGCTTTGTCTGGACCGACGGGTACTGGCGCCCTGAGAGGGTCGAACAATGAAAGCTGTCGCGTACACGGTGGTCATCGCGCTCGCGGTCTCCGCACGCGCGGGCCTTCTGTCGCAGAGCGGGCCTGGCACCGCCAGCGCGGCCGCCACACGCACGATGCGCGTCGATTACTACCACACCGGGAATGACAAGGAGGAGCGGTTCAGCGTCGATCGCATCCTGCTCGAGCCGCTTCCCTGGCCCGGCAACCCGGCGGCACGCGTCGACACGACCGACCGCGGCAAGTACTTCTTCGAGATCGTGGACGGGGCGAGCGGGCAGACGCTCTACTCCCGCGGCTTTGCGTCCATCTACGGCGAGTGGGAGACGACGGCCGAAGCCAAGGTCATGAACCGGACGTTCTCGGAGTCGCTTCGGTTTCCCGCACTCGAGAGGCCCGCGCGAGTCGTCGTGAAGAAACGCGATGCAACGAACGTCTTCAAAGACATCTGGACGTTCACCATCGATCCAGCCGACAAGTTCGTCGAGCGCGGCGCGCGGATGCCGTCTGCCGGGGCGCTCATCAGGATTCAAGAATCGGGCGATCCGTCCGAGAAGCTGGATCTGCTCGTCATGGGCGACGGGTATACGGCGGCCGAGCGCGGGAAGTTCGAGCGGGACGCGCGTCGCCTGGTGAACGTGCTCTTCCAGACCGCGCCGTTCAAGGAGCGCCAGAAGGACATCAACGTGTGGGGGCTCGCGCCGCCCGCCGTTCAGTCGGGGATTTCTCGGCCCTCGCAGGGCATCCATCGCCGGTCGCCGCTCGGCACGACCTACGACGCGTTCGACTCGGAGCGGTACGTCCTGACGTTCGAGAACCGCGCGTTCCGCGACCTGGCGTCCAACGCGCCGTACGATGTCGTGGAGATCCTGACCAACAGCCGCACGTATGGTGGGGGAGGAATCTTCGGCTTGTACAGCACGGTGGCCGCCGACAGCGAGTGGGCGCCCTACGTGTTCGTCCACGAGTTCGGGCACCACATCGCGGGGCTGGCCGACGAGTACTACACGTCGGATGTCGCCTATCTGCCGGCGACCGATCGCGTGGAGCCCTGGGAGCCGAATGCCACGGCGCTCTTCGACCCGTCTTCCGTCAAATGGAGAGACCTGGTCGAGCCCGGGACGCCCCTGCCGACGCCATGGGCCAAGGAAGCGTTCGAGGCGCATTCGAAAGGCGTGCAGGAAGAGCGGCGGCAGATTCGGGGCGCGAACAAGCCCGAGGCCGAAATGGACGCGCTCTTCCGCCGGCAGATGGCGCGCGACATGACGCTGCTTGGCAGCGGGCCGTACGCCGGCAAGGTCGGGGCGTTCGAGGGCGCGAACTATGAGGCGCGCGGCTACTTCAGACCACAGGCCGACTGCATCATGTTCTCGCGCGACCAGGTGCCGTTCTGCAAGGTCTGCCAGCGCGCGATCGGGCAGATTCTCGACCTTTACGCGAGAAGATGAGCATCGGATGGTCCTCCGTTCCCCTGTGTCCTTCGTGGCGGAGAGATGATTTGACACACAGGCGAAGGCAGGGACAGACTAGTCGGTCGCGAGCGTCGACACTCACTTCCGGGGAGGGACCCCGGGTGCATATCCGGGGTAAGACCCCAGAAGAACAGGCGGCACTATGGACGACTTTGATAACGGCGGTGCGGGGCTACCCGACGAGATGACAACCGAGTTGCCCGATCTCGAAGTGGTTGAAGCCGAGGTCGAGATCGATCTCGAGGGCGCCGCCATGGCGCCGGCGGGCCGTAAGAGCGGCGGCGCGCGCGCCGGAAAGTCGGGCGGCGCGCACAAGGCGGCGGCGAAAGCGCCGGCGGCGAAGAAGAAAGCCAAGCCCGCCGCGAAGGCGAAAGCCAAGCCGGCCGCGAAGAAGAAGTCCAAGCCGGCGAAGAAGGCCGCGAAGAAGGCCGCGAAGAGGGCCCCGAAGAAGGCGTCGGCGAAGCGGAAAGCGGGACAGAAGAAATAGTCGATTCACGCCATGCAGCCGTCTTCGAAAGTGACGCGCCGTAACTTCTTGGTGACGTCGGGCGCCGGGGCCACCGCCGTGTGCCTCTCTCGAAAAACGAACGGCTACACCGGCACGGAAATGTCGGCCATGGCCGCCGCCGACAAGCTGACCGGGGTGTCCAAATGGGACCTCGATACCCCCGCCCTGTGCGTCGATCTGGACAAGTTCGAGCAGAACCTGCGGACGCTGCGAAACACGCTTGCCGGCACGGGCGTCGCCAGCCGTCCGCACGGGAAGACCCATAAGTGCCCCGCGATCGCCAAGCTGCAGCTGGCGAGCGGGTCGATCGGCATCTGCGCCGCCAAGCTCAGCGAAGCCGAAGTGTTTGCGGCAAACGGGATCGACAAGATCCTGATGACGACGTCCAACGTGTCGCCCGCCAAGATCCGGCGAGCGATGGCGCTCAGGAAGAAGAACCGGCACTTCATCCAGGCCGTGGACTACCCGAAGAACGCCCGCGATCTGAACGACGCGGCGAAAGAAGCGGGCATCGTCGCCGACGTCGTCGTGGATGTGGCGATTGGGACGCGCAGCGGGGTGCCCGCCGGCGACCAGGCCATCGCCCTGGCCGAGCTCGTCGACACGCTGCCACATCTCGAGTTGCGCGGTGTGATCAGCTATGACGGCGGCGCCCAGCACATCAAGGGATTCAAGACGCGACTCGAGCAAACGCTGGGTCGCTTCGCGGCGTCGGTGGAGACCTTCGAGCGTATGAAGCGATCGGGACTGAACACGGAGATCTTCAGCGGCGGCGGCACCGGCACCTACAACATCCTGCCGAAAGCCGCCGGCGTGACCGACGTGCAGGTGGGCAGCTACATCTTCATGGACTGCCAATACGTCGAGATCGGCGGTGAATCGAACGACGAGGTCTTCGACGATTTCGCTTCGTCGCTCACGGTCGTGACGACCGTTCTCAACACCTACTTCCCGGGCTCGCTCACAACCGATGCCGGCGCGAAGGCGTTGACGCTCAACAAGCCGGGTCCATGGGTGATTGGCGAGAAGGGCTTTGCCTACAACGCGGGCTCCGACGAGTTCGGCGTCATCCGTTACGAAAAGGCTGAACGATCCTACCAGGTGGGCGACAAGCTCGAGCTCGTCGTGCCACACTGCGATCCGGTCGTGAACGAGTACGACCAGATGTACGCGATCCGCAAAGATCGCGTCGAGTCCGTGTGGCCCGTCCTGGCACGCGGCCGATCACAGTAGGGTCGCCTTCTCGGCACGCCATGGTAAATCCCCGGCGGCGGTGGGTGTGAGGCTGCCGCGCGCGTTCCTGGCGCGTGCGCTCGGCGCAGCCGCGCTGTGCGCGCTTGTCCTGCCAGCGCCCGCTCTCGCCGATGAACGCCAGGCGCGAAGAGCAGCTTGCGACATTACCGTAGGGCGGGTCTTTCAGACCCGCCTCCCGCCGGGTCCGAAAGGACCCGGCCAACGTCCCGTAATGTCGCAACGCGCTCTACAGACGGAAACCCCTGTGGACCATGTCGTCGAGCCGGCGGCAGCGCCGTCTGTCGGGGTCGTGCTCCGCGAGGTGCCCCGCGACGTGTGGCGGTTCGTCTCGCTGGACACGGCCGTGGTGCTGGCGGGCGGAGGCGGCGTGGCGCTCGTCGCGCACGTGTGGGACGACGATCTTGTCAGGGAGATCGGGGAAAACCCTGAGTTGAACAGCGCCTTTGAACCCGGTAGCCAGTACGGCGCGTTCGGCGTGATGCTCGGGGGTTCGTTCGCCGTCTATGGCGTCGGGCGTGTGGCCGGGCACCGGCACATGGCCGTGGTCGGCGCCGATTTGGTCCGCGGCCAGATCGTGTCGCAGGTCTGGGTCCAGGCGCTCAAGTTCACCGCGCTGCGGGAACGTCCGGACCACAGCAATCAGCGGTCGTTTCCATCGGGCCACGCCGCGGGGGCGTTTGCCACGGCGGCGGTGCTGACCCGCCACTACGGCTGGAAGGCGGCGATCCCCGCATATCTCGGCGCGACCTACATCGCGGCGGCGCGCGTGCACGACAACAAGCACTATCTGAGCGACGTGACGTTTGGCGCGGCGCTGGGTCTCGCCGGAGCGCGAACGGTGATGCTGAAGGCTGGTCGTTACGGCTTTCAGGTGGCGCCGGCTCCCGTGCCGAGGGGGATCGCGGTGCGCGCGACGCTGGTTCCGGCGTTGCGATGACCCATGGAGAGATTTCTACCTCGCGGTCGACGTGTACGATACCTTTGACGGCGCCCTGAGATTGAGAGATCGGGTCGAGTGTTCGAATCGGAGCATGTCATGTCAAACCATCTGAAGTGGATTCGATACGTCGGAACTCCGGCGCTGGTGGCTGCCGCCCTGGCGGTGCTGCCAATGGCTGCGATGTCGCGAGGCGTGGCCGTCGCCGAATGGCGCCAGCAGCCTGCGGCCAGCGAGGGCACACAGCCGGCGGTCAGCGCGAAGACCTGGGTGGGAAAGGCGGCCGAGATTGAGGAATACATCAGGACCGCCCCCATCGCCCGCACGACCGACGTGCCGCGAGGCGTGACCAAACCGCGCCGCGCCTATTTTGCGCCCGGCGGCCTCGTCGAATCGATGGCCTGGAAGCCGCTGAAGCCCGGCATGGTCAACGGCTTCTTCGAAAGCTACAAGTCGGAGATCGCGGCGTACGAAATCGACAAACTGCTCGAGCTCGACATGGTGCCGCCCAAAGTGGAGCGGCGCATCAGCGGCGATCTGGGTGTGGCCGTCATGTGGGTCGTTCCCACGAAGAGCTTCGCGGATCTGCGCGGCGTGCCAACGCCGCCGCCGGCGCAGGCCGAGTCGTGGAACCGGCAGCTCGTCCAGGCCAAGATGTTCCAGAACCTGGTTGGCGACCTCGATCCGAACCTCGGGAACTGGCTCGTCGATCCGATGTGGAATCTGATCCTGGTCGATCACTCCCGTGCCCTGACGCGCACCGAGAGGCTCATACACGAGATGCAGAGGATCGATGCCGACCTGTGGACGCGCATGAAGGCGCTCACGGCAGAGACGCTGACGAAGGCGGCCGGCACGTGGATCGGGAAGGGCGAGGTCGGCGCGATCCTCGAGCGCCGGGAGAAGATGCAGGCGCAGATCGACAAGCTCGTCCGCTCCAGCAGCGAGGCCCGGGTGTTTATCCGCTAGAACAACAGCGCGCGGTATGCCGTCGAGTGCCTTTCTTGGGGATCGCGAAGCACCCAAGATTCGGCGGATGTCCTGCAGGGAGGAACCATGGCGAAGAAATTGTGGGTATTACTGGCGCTGGCATTACTTCTGGGCGGCCGAACACTCGCTCAACAATTCCCGCCGGGCTTCGTCGACCCCGCGCCGCTGCTGGCGGCCGCTGCCAAGGAAATCGGCGAGGCGAGCTTCAGGTGCGTCACCTTTTCGGGCGCCGGCTACAGCGCTGCCGTCGGCCAGACCTTCGAACATGCGGTCAACATCGACTGGCCGCGGATCGATGGGATGGCCAACTACACACGGACCATCAACTGGGAAACCGGGACGAGCAAGGAAACCTTCGATCGCAAGCCCGGACTGAATCCCGCGTCCTGGAAGTACGGCCTTGGCTGGGTCGGCGGGACGCCGACACAGAAGAACCTGCGGCAGACGCACATCACCAACGGCAAGTATTCATGGTCCATCGACGGCGACGGGCCCCCGGTGGCCGTTCCCCCGGAAGATGCCGAGCGTTACCAGTTGGACTTGTGGATGAACCCCCCGGGCTTCATCAAGGCCGCTCGCATGCCCGGCGCAAATCCCAGGGCCTTCTGGCGGTGGGAACAGATCGAGAAGGGCCGGGATGGCAACGTCGTGAGCCCGGAAAAGATGCACGTCGTCGCCATCACCGTGCTCGGCAAGTACCGCATGGACGCCACGATCAACCCGCAGAATCAGATCCAGCGAATCAAGACGACGGTGTCGGAAAACGCCCTGGGCGATTTCAATATCGAGCACGAGTCCACCGACCAAATGAGCGTCGGCAACGTGAAGTGGCCGATCGCCTGGCACTCGCACCAGGGATGGGACGACAACTGGCAGTTCTACGGGAAGAGCACCGGCCACAATGCGTACGGCGGCAAGTTTCCAAAGGTGGAACCGAACGTGTGCGCCGATCCCGTTCCGGTGCCCCCGTCAGTGATGCAGGCGCAGTTCCCGAACACGGTCACCGTCGACAAACTGGGAAACGGTATCTACATGCTGGGTGGCGGACCGGCGAACAGCTACATGATCGAGTTCAATGATTTCGTCGCCGTGTTCGAAGCACCCGTAAGCGAGGAGCGCAGCCTGGCGGTCATCGAGCAGATCGCCAAGCTGGCGCCCAACAAGCCGATCCGTTGGCTCATCAGCTCCCATCCGCACTTCGATCACATCGGGGGAATCCGGACCTACAACCACATCGGCGCGACGATCATCATGCACATGAAGAATCTCGAATTCATGAATTCCGACGTCCTCACCTACATCCCGAGGACCGTGAAGCCCGACATCACTGCGCTGTGGCCGCCGACCGAGTTGGCGGAGGGCTATAACTACGAGGCCATTCAGGAAAATTTCGTCATCACGGACAACAGCCGGATTCTGCGGGTCTATTACGTGCAACCGCTGCAGCACGTCGCCGGCATGTTGATGGCGTACTTGCCAACCGAGCGCATCGCGTTTCAGGCGGACTTGTTCAACACGCATGAACCGCATACAGGGCCGCCGAAACCGGCGATGAACAGTTTCTGGAACCAGGTGAGACGGATGAAGCTGGACGTGACGACGATCGCGCCTGTGCACGGTCGTCCCGTTCCATGGTCTGATTTTGCCAAGGCCATGGGCGCCGCGCCAAATCTCTGAAAAAGCCGCGGCCCGGGCGGATCGGTGGCGTGGGTTCCCTGCAAGTAGCGCGGGCATGACGCCGTAAGCTTGGCGTTCCTCCCGCGGTAGAGGCGTCGAGAGGCTGACGGCGTCGGTGTGTTGCCAGGAGGGTGACAGGAGGGTGAAATGAGAGGACGGATTTTCGCTGGAGTCGCGCTCTTCGCTTCGACGCTGGCGCTCTCTCAAGCGGAGGCGCCAGCCGCGGGGCCGCAAACATCGGCCGCGGCTCCGCAATCACCAGCCACCGGCGGCGGAAGAGGCGGCGGGCGAGGCGGCGGCATACAGGGCAACGTGGGCGCGGAGCCGTGCGCCCTTTCGCCCATCTGCGCCTGGGGAAGAGAGCGCAACCTCATTTCTCATGAAGTGCGCACACCCGATTTGGGTTTCACCCACGCATACCCGTTTGCCTTGCCCGAGGGCGGGGGCGGTGTCTCGGCGGTCGCCATCAATTCGAAAGGACATCTGTGGGCATTTCAGCGCAACGCCGCCGGAAAACCGCAGGTGTTCGAGTTCGACCAGAATCAGAAGCTCGTCCGCACGATCGGCGAAGACGTCATCGGCCATCAAAACAAGGCGCACGGCATGGCGATCGACGCCGAGGACAACGTCTGGATCTGCGACGAGAGCGGCGCCACCGTGCAGAAGCTCAGTCCCGAGGGCAAGCTCCTGCTGACAATCGGCGTGAGGGGACAACGGGGGGATTGGGATGAGGCCAAGGGACAACGGCTGCTCTGGGAGCCGCTGCACCTCGCCTTCGCGCCGAATGGCGATGTCTATATCGGTATGGGCCATGCGAACGAGAGTCCCAACGATACCGGCAAGTCTCCGACCAACAACATCGGCGCCGCGCGCGTGCTGCACCTCGACAAGAACGGCAAGTTCATCAATCAATGGGTCGGCAACCATGCCGGGCAAGGACATTTCAGCATGGTCCATGGGATTGCCATCAATCCCGACAACGGCAACGTGTACATCGCCGACCGTGAGGAATATCGCCTTGTCGTCTATGACGCGAAGGGTAAGTTCATCAAGACGATTCAGATGAGAAACCTCACGTGCGGCCTCTATGTGGACCCGCACAAACAGCTCTGGCTGGCGACCGGTCAGGATGGCCAGATCTTCAAGATAGATTGGGAGGGCCGCGTACTCGGTGCGATGGGTAACGGACCGGGCAGAGGGGAGGGCCAGTTCGCCGAATCCAACTACATGGCCATGGATTCGCAGGGCAACCTGTATACAGGCGACACGAGCGTTGGCCGGATCACGAAAATGGTTGCGCCGAAGAAGTGATGGGTCGTGAGCGCGGAAACCTGCCGGCCGCGACTAACGACTAACGACTAACGACTAACGACTAACGACTAAGGCGAGGTGGCCGAGAGGCAGACACAACACAACGGCCTCCCATTCTCATGGCGTCGCTCGCGCTGACCCCGCGCGGCCATCTGCTGTTCACGGCGGCGGACGGCACTTTCCAACCGCCGGGAGCGCTGTTGCGCAGGCTCGAGAGCGCCTTCGGTCGTGGCTCGGGTCACGGACTCCTCGAGCTCGGCGCCACCGAAGTCGGGACCGCGCTTCCAGCGGACTTCAGCTACTGGCGCGACTTTGCCGCGCGGCTGGTCACGGCCATTTGTACGCATCCCGATATCGACGGGCAGCAAGCGCCGATAGCGGCGCCCCCGCTCACCGAGCTCGACGCGCTCGCTGCGGCCGCACCGCCAATGACCGGCGCCGAGTACATCACGGCCTCGGTTCTTGAGGTACTGTGGACCCAGACCGCTCTGGCGTTTCGATCCGAGCTCGCCGAATCGAAGGCGTCGGTCCAGGAGTTTCTCCGGCGTAAGAGCCCAGCGTGGCATCTCGTCGGCCGCGTTCACTTCAACCTCGCCGAGAACCGCCGCGATGATGAAGCGCCGTTCGCGTTTCTGGCGACCTACACGACCCAACTATCGACAGAGGCCAGGGCGCAGCACCTGCCGCTCGGCCGCGCGTTGAGCGAATACGCCGGCGCCGCCAACAAGCCGCAATTGCTCTCGCTGCTCTTGCCGGTCCAGCGCGCAGCCGCCGAGTGTCCGTGGCTGAAGACGATGGTCGAGTCGGGCGAGATCTATCACCCGTTGCGGTGGACGCCCGCCGAGGCGTTTCAACTGCTGACCGATACGCCCCGCCTCGAGGCCGCCGGCGTGATCGTGCGCGTACCGACCGCATGGCGGGCAAGTCGTCCACCCCGCCCGCAAGTCACGGCCACCGTCGGGGGTAAGCCGCCGTCGGGTCTCGGCACGGAGGCTGTGCTCGACTTCAAGATGAACGTCAGCCTCGACGGCGAACCGCTGACCGAGGCGGAGATTGAGCAACTGCTCGCCGCGTCGAACGGCCTTCACCTCGTGCGCGGACGCTGGGTCGAGGTCGATCGCGACAGACTCAGCCGGATGCTCGACGAGTTCCGGGCGGTCGAGACCGCCGCGGCGAAGGACGGCCTCTCCTTCGGCGAAGCCATGCGCCTTCTCGCCGGCGCGCACGTGCCAGGCGACATCGTTGCGGCCACCGCGCCCGACTGGTCGCGAGTCGTCGCCGGGCGGTGGCTGACGAAGACACTTGCCGGCCTTCGCGATCCCGCCGAACTGGCGCAAGTGGATCCTGGTGCTGCATTGAGGGCGACGTTGCGACCGTATCAGCAGACAGGCGTGCGATGGCTGCACCTGCTCTCGAGCCTCGGCCTGGGCGCGTGCCTCGCCGATGACATGGGCCTCGGCAAGACGATGCAGGTGCTGGCGCTGTTGCTGATCCTGAGAAAGACGTCCGACGCGAGCGGCGCGGGGTGTGGGGGCCCCGCAAGCGAAGCGGCGGGGAGCGGGGGAGGGGCCCCGCGACTGAAAGATGACGAGACGCGGCGCACCAGTCTCCTGGTGGCGCCGGCGTCCTTGCTGGCCAACTGGGCTGCGGAGATCGGACGCTTCGCGCCGACGCTCACCGCGATCATCGCGCATCCCTCGGCAATGACCGCCGCGGAGCTCAAGGCGCTCGATTCCGACCGGATTGCCGGCGTCGACCTCGTCATCACCAGCTACGGATCGCTGCTGCGGGTGCCCGCGCTGCTCGCCACGCCCTGGCGCCTCGCCATTCTGGACGAAGCGCAAGCGATCAAGACACCGGGCGCCAAGCAGACGCGGGCCGCCAAGCAGATCGATGCGCGGGCGCGCATCGCGCTCAGCGGCACACCGGTGGAAAATCGACTCGGCGATCTCTGGTCTATCTTCGACTTTCTCAACCCCGGTCTGCTGGGATCCGGGAAGGCGTTCTCCACGTTCACCAAACGCCTCTCGTCACAGCCGCACAACCCGTACGCACCGCTGCGCGCGCTCGTGCGTCCGTACATCCTGAGGCGCCTGAAGACCGACAAGTCCGTCATCGCCGACCTGCCGGACAAGACCGAGGTGAGGGCGTTCTGTCACCTGACGCGCAAACAAGCGGCGCTCTATCAGCAGTCGGTGGCCGATCTGGCGGCCGAGCTCGAGCGAGCCGAGGGGATGAAGCGTCGCGGCGTCGTGCTCGCGTCGCTGATGCGCCTCAAGCAGATCTGCAATCACCCGTCCCAATGGCTGGGCGATGGATTGTGGAGCGAGGCCGACAGCGGCAAGCTGGCCAGACTGCGCGAGATCGCGGAGGTCATCGCGGCGAAGCAGGAGAAAGTGCTCGTCTTCACACAGTTCCGCGAGATGACCACGCCCCTTGCCGCGTTCCTCGGGTCCGTCTTCGGCCGCCCGGGCCTTGTCCTGCACGGCGAGACGGCCGTGGGCAAGCGACAGCCGTTGGTGCGGCAGTTCCAGGAGGACGAGCGCGTGCCCTTCTTCGTCCTCTCACTGAAGGCCGGGGGCGCCGGACTCAACCTCACCGCCGCCTCGCACGTCGTGCATTTCGATCGCTGGTGGAACCCCGCGGTCGAGAGTCAAGCCACCGACCGCGCGTTCCGCATCGGCCAGACCAAGAACGTGCTCGTGCACAAGTTCGTCTGTCGCGGGACAGTTGAAGAAAAGATTGATCAGCTCATTGACTCCAAACGCCAGCTCTCGCAGGATCTGCTGGAAGGCGGCGGCGAGATGCTGTTGACCGAGATGAGAGACGACGAGCTCCTGAAGCTCGTCGCGCTCGATCTCCACACCGCGTCCGGGGAATGAGATGTATTACGACGACTATTACGGCTTCAAGCCCTATGTCTCAGTCGGTGCTCGACGGGCTCAAGCCGCGCGCGAACTGGCGAAGCTCCGGAAGAAGGGCCGCACGATATCGCCGGTCGTGATCGAAGGTCGCACGATCGCAGGAACGTTCTGGGGCAAAGCCTGGTGCGACAACCTCGAACGCTATAGCGACTACGCGAATCGGCTACCGCGCGGGCGGACCTACGTGCGTAACGGATCGGTGGTCGATCTGCAGGTCGGGCCTGGCCGCGTCACGGCGCTCGTCAGCGGTTCGACGATGTACGACGTGAAGGTGACGGTCGGACCGGTGCCGCGAGCCCGCTGGAGCGCCATCTGCGAGGACTGCTCGGGCGCCATCGACTCGCTCGTCGAGCTCCTGCAGGGACGCTTCTCGAAGGGCGTCATGACGCGTCTCTGCGAGGAGAAGACGGGGCTG
>MEKT01000003.1 GCA_001767435.1 Acidobacteria bacterium RIFCSPLOWO2_02_FULL_65_29
GCTGGATGCTGTCGACGGCGTCTGCAATGTCGCGGAGAGCACTTACCGGGTTGTCAAAAGGCAAGCACCGCCTCGCGCTCGGCTCGTCGGCGAACAGGTTCCTTCAGGGTGTTGGCCGGGGAGAGATCAACCTTGACGCCGAGCAGGTCCCGCAGGCGGTTTTCCAGCTTGACCATATCGATGAGCGTGAGCCGGCGCCCCGGCTCGAACTCGGCGATCAAGTCGACGTCGGAATTCGACGACGCTTCTCCACGTGCGACGGAGCCATGGAGGCGCAGGTGGACAATCCCGGCCGCACACAGTTCCGCTCGGTGTGTCCTGAGCTTTTCAACGATCTCGCGCCGCTGCATACGAGTACTGTGCCATACCGCGGATGGGTTGACAACTCGTTCGGCCCGTATTTTGTGGTTGCGAAGACGCCAATTGCCAATATCCGTTTGACCACCTTTTTCGCCGGTGAGGCGGAGGTCCGAGTCAGTCGGCTGCACAGTCGCAAGTCAGCCGCATTCCAGTTCGGAACCCGTTGCGACGGCTATCCGCGCCGCAAGTGTCGCGAGCTTGCCCCGCGCTCCATCGATGACGCGAAGAAGCGTGGACATTGCCATCACGTCAGCGTTGTGCTCCGCGCATTGCCGCTCGTAGGTACGGCGGGTTTTGGTACAAACGAGGGTCTGCGGCGACCCTCGGCGTTCGGTTGCGTGTGCCATATCCAAACCGTGGCGCTGGATCTGCTCGTGCAGATGCCGCCGCCGATCCTTGCGCAGTCGAAAGCGATGCATTCGCTCGACGGGATCGAGCACGAACGTCTGCAGCTCCCGACAGTCGACGCACGTACAGCGTATCCTCTCCTTCTGACGCCAGTCCTTCGGAGCTTTCGGCGGATGCTCGCTGCGGGCGAGCAGAATCGTCGCGGCGTGATGCCACAAATGTTCGTTAGGGAACGGCAATCCGATCGTTGGCCATACGCGAGAGGCTACAAAATTCTGACAGTCCAGCCAAGGGTTGCGGAGTCAGCCGACAGCGCGCTTGAAGGTGGCCCGATCGATCCCGATCACTGTCAGTCGTCGGGGCTGGCGGTCGTGAACGACGAAGCGCCCGGCGAACAACGATGTGAATGCCCAACATTCGAGCCGAGACGTACTTGACCGCGAAACGTCCTGAACCCGTACGCCGACGATGTCGCGATTGAAGGCCACGAGATCACATCGAGCTAAGTGAAACCGGAATTGTGTAGAAACTGTGTAAGGTGGGCTCGACACCGGCGACGAACACCGACGTTTACGGCGTCACATCGAGGAGCATTTCACAGCGGCAAGTCGTTGAATTGAATGCGCGAAGAAGTGTTTCGGTGTTGCTCGGTGACGTCGCCGGAATCGCTTTCCAAGCGTGCTCCTTCAACCACTCGGACATCTCTCCGCGTCTTTAGAATCAGTTGTTTACAGGCTAGTTGATGAGCCCGAAAACCCGAATTGTGTCAGAAATTGTGTCAGACCTCCTAATGTTCCTGGATCACTTACGGGCGACTTCTGGCACGCTCGCCGTGTCCGCGCTCGAGTGGCGAACGTCTCAGTATAATCCGCGCTCGCCGCACCGAATTGAGCATCTGAATGTCAGCACGCGACCGCATCATTGCCCTGTTGAGGACACATCCCGACGGTCTGGATGACGACGTGATCGCTGAGAGGCTCGGGTTGTCACGCCGTCAACAGGCCAATTCCAGGTGCAGAGAGCTCGAGCGGGAAGGCATCGTCGAGCGGCGATCAGTCGGGGGCAAAATCCAAAACATTTTGACTGGCAACGCCCCGCCAGTGCACGTCCGCGCCGAGCCCGTAACAGGACCGGCCAATGTCGATCCGGGTAGACCATGGTGTTGGGAAGGGATCGTGGCGCGGTCTGTGACTTCCTTCTTGACCGCACGTGGCTCGTCGATCGAGGCGATCGCGAACACGGAAACCGGGGAACCTGGCGCTGACATCAAGGCCCGCAGAGCCGAGAGTGTCCTGATCGTTGAGGTGACCATCGACCCCGATACGCCGGTGATCGATTCGATCGTGCTGCAGAATCTCGGCGTTCGACTCCCAGCCTACGGCTCCGACGGCCGACGAAGTCGCATCGTCGAGCTCCATGGCCGACTTCTCTCATCGCTTACCGTGTTCCTCAAAACGGATGTTGGCCGTTACCTGGTCAAGCGCTTCCGCGCCACGTATCCAGAGGCCGACGTGACGGAGATCAAGATGCTTGACCTCGTCTTGTGGCAGACCAGGTAGACGCGCGTAAGATTTGACATGGCTCGCCCACGCCACTTCTCCATGCGCCCGCCTCGTCCGGAACTCGGGACTTCCGAAGCGCAACCGTCGACGACGACGCCTGGACGCTTCGGCGCTCGCCAGAAGTGGACCGCAATCAGCAGGCGCTCATCGACTACTTTCCGCTGCTGCAGGAATGGTCGGTGAAGGCCCAACCTGTGCCGGCACACGTGGTCATTCATACCGATGCTCGCCGTCGCACGATCCGCCTCGACAACCTCGCGATCGAGTTCAAGCAGACAGCTCCCAGCAAGCTGTATTGGGCCGGACGACCGGCGATGCGGATCGTGCAGGCGCTGCGGTGGCTCAAGGACACCCTTCCGACGGACCGGGATCGAATCCTGGCACAACTCTCCGTCATCCCGAACGACCGTCGGCATGGGAAGGCTCTTCGAGATGATCTTCGTGCCGGCATCGGCACGTTGCCCGCTTGGATGCAGGCCATCGTCCGCGAGCTGCTCAATGTACATACGGACCGAGCCGCCACATCTCGTCGTCAACGTCCGCGCGCCACCCCGACGGGAGCAAAGAGAAAACCCGCAGCAGCTCACCCGTGATGAACGCAGCCTTTCACGCGGTGATCGCCGCACGCGATGACGAACGGCGAGACTTGTTCCTGACGACCGCTCGGCGTTTGGGCACTGCCGTGCAGAACGTCGAGAAGGACTTCTGGGTCTGCTGGACCCTTCGGATTGTGATCGAACATGGCCCGAAGCGTGTTGAACAAGTAGCGGTGTTCGAACAGTTCGGTCAATTCGGCCGCAGTACGGCTGATCCAGTCGCCCCAATTAGCGGACAGTTCGTCGTCCGTCATCTTGGAAGGATCTCGAGGTCTTCCTCGTGCAGGAAGTTCAGCTGATTAGGAGCGTCCGCGTGGGCACTCGCAATCTCCAGCACCCGGACGCGGGTTTGAATCTGAGCGATTGCATCCGGACCAATGCTCGGATGCAAGAAGATTTGGCATCCCTTGCCGCCATATCTCTCGGCATTGTGCGCCCGAACTACAGCGGTGCCGTAGAAGACAGCACGAGTGATTGTCTTGGAATCCACGACGTCGAACGAGAATCGCTGGACGTGCCAGGTTCCATGGGCCAGGCCCATGCGCACGGGAACTTGTACGCGAAAGAAGTATCGCATCAGCCGTGAGGCTGATAGCGCCGCTTGAAGCGGGTTGTCGTACACAAGAAAGGCGCAGTCCGAGAAGGCCATCACGTGGGACGGACTCGACGCATCGCCGACGGCTTCGGCGAGTGTGTTCAGCGCATGTTGAAAACCGCCGATTTGTTTGTCCGTGGGGCTGGTAGCCGCTGAAATCTCTTCAGAGCCAAAATCCCACTCGATGTGGTCTGGATGCTGCTCGGTCAGTGCGCTGAAGCCCAGCATGTCGACGAAAAGAACACAGCGCGGTTCCGCTCGGTGACGCTTGATGAGTTCCTCTTGAAGTTGTCGATCTAGGCTCTTGACTGGTACCGCGCTCTCGTCGGCAGGCGGCTTCGGTGCCGGTGATGTGCGTACGATTGCCATGTAAAGTAGCCACCCTCCTGCCGCCAAGATCACGATTGCCAGGGCAACAAGTTCCAGGCGCATCTGGAACGCATCCTACGTGTGAACAACTTGCATCGCGAGGCCCACACCCGCGTTTGGCTCTGTCCTCGTGATCCCAGCTTCACTCTTCACTCGTGGACCAGAACATTGGTTCACTGTGATGGACAATTCCCGCACCTGGCTCATCAAATCCGTGGGTTGGCCTGTGAGAAACGCAACCAGTTGATGGTCTCTGCCTGCTCGCTGTGGACACGGCAAGAACGATGAATGGTGACGCTAAACCGCGAACATCGGGATCACCAGTGCGCGAAACAGCGCGTCCGCATCGCGCGGACTCCGCGCGCCGGCGACATCCAGCCACCAGTTCAGCACGAGGATGAACGTTGAGGCCACGTGCTTCACCGCAAGCTCCGCGGGTATCGGACCGAGGCGTTGCCGCGTGAAGCGTCGAACGACCTCGTCGGTGATCAGTTCCTCGATGGTACGTTGCAATCGCGAGTGAAGCGCGCTTCGGCCTTCGATCGGCGCCGCGTTCCCTTCGAGCCGGTGCCGGTGGATGTGCTCGAAGATCGGCAAGCTGAACCACGCGAACGGATCCGATGCCGCTGCGGTCGATCGAATCGACTGCAGTGCCTCGTAGATGCCGCTCGTCAGCAAGTCGTCCTTGTCGCGGAAGTGCGCGTAGAACGTCGAACGCCCAACGTCGGCGCGATCGAGAATGTCCCGCACGGCAATCGACTCGTAGCTCTTGTCGTGGATCAGCGACATGAGCGCATCGTGCAACCGTGCGTCGGTTTTTCGAACACGTCGATCGGTCGCGCGACGTTTTCGTACGGCCATGATTCCCTCCATGCGACCGCGTGATACAGATCCTGAACAAACTGCCGCCCGCTGTCCCGTACCGCACGCGGCGACGATCGCTGTCCACACGTCCGACCCGTTCGAGAGTACGCTCGGTGTCAATGACCAAGATACCGCAAACGCCTGCGCATGCGACAACGGGACGCGTCCTGCACGGCGCGGGACTCTACGATGTCCTGGCGTTTCTGTTCACGCGAGGACGAGAGCGGTCGCTGCGCGAGCGAATGATCGAGCTCGCTGGTCTCGACGCAGGCGATGCCATCCTCGACATCGGCTGCGGGACGGGCACGCTCGCGATCGCGGCCAAGAGAAAAGTGGGATCCGCGGGTGCGGTGTTCGGTATCGACGCGTCGCCGGCGATGGTGGCGAAGGCAACCAGGAAATCGGCGAGCGCCGGCGTCGACGTGACATTCACGAACGCCGTCGTGGAGGCGCTTCCCTTTCCGGATGCACGATTCGATTCGGTGCTCAGCACCCTGATGTTGCATCACCTCCCGCGACGGGTCCGGCGGCAATGCTTCGCTGAGATCCGCCGAGTGCTGAAACCGCGCGGCCGACTGCTCGTCGTCGACTTCGGCCGTCCGCAGAACAGGCACGGAATCCTCGCGCATTTCCATCGCCACGGTCATGTCGACTTTGCGGACGTCCGGGCGATGTTGACGGATGCAGGCTTCGCGGCAACGGACGCTGGTCCAGTCAGATTCAGCAGCCTGCAGTTCGTGCGCGCATCGGCGCCATGAGAGGACACCAGGTATCGCTCGCGCGTGTATGGCTGCCGATGGCCGTCGTCGCGATCGTCGCCGTTCATCTAACGTATCCAATCGCATTGGCGCATGCAGGGCTTTCGGCGGGCATTCTGTCGGGCGCTGTGCTCGCTGTGGTCGTCGCACATGCCGGGCTGCTCACCACACTGCGGAGGCCTCCCGTCATTTTTCTAGCCGCGATTGTGTTGGGAATCGCGGTGAACCGGAAGTGGCCGCTTCCCTTCGTGCCGCCGATGCTGTGGCCGCTGGGCGCCGCGCTTGTTCTCGGTGCCGTTTCGATCTTCCTGCTGTCGTTCCGGGAGTTTCGTGCGGCTGGCACCTCCGTGCAAGGGGGCAAGCCGACCACGACGTTGGTGCGTACCGGCCCGTACCGTTTCAGCCGCAATCCAATCTATCTGTCGTTCATCCTGCTCGTGATTGGATTATCGGTCTGGTTGAACGATCTCTGGCTGCTCGTCACGCTCGTTCCGCCTGTCGTTTTCATCTCGGCGGTGGTGATTCCACGGGAGGAGCGATTCCTGGAGCGGACGTTTCCGGAGTATTCGAGCTACCGGACCGCTGTCCGTCGTTGGACGAGGCGCGAAAGCAGATCCACACATTGTCCACGATGCGACGGCACGTGAGCGCGCGCCAGGTTGGAGAACAATTCGACTGCCCTTCGGGGGCCGAGCAAGGCCGCGTTGGCGGCCAGCGCCTCGTTTTCGCTGCCGTCGTATGTTCGCGCCACGATGTCGTTGACGAACGCCTCGAGAAGCGCGGCATCCTCCAGTTGGCCGAGGACCGTGACCATGTCAGGTCGACTCGGTTCCTCCCCATCCATGAGTTCGATGGCATCGGCAAGCTCGCGTTTCCACGCCCTGACGACTCGGGCCGCGATCGAATGGGCGGCCGCTCGCTCCGCTCGTGACGCAGATGGGAGGCTGCAGCGCTGTGCGACGTCCTTCAGATACGGCATGACTGCGCGCACGCCTCCCTCGAGCAGCACGTCAGCCGAACGATGGCGAGGCCAGATGACCAGGGCCGCCCGACGGTAGGACCGCTCGAAGCTCGCTCCTTCGTTGCCCGTGGCTTCGGTCAGCCGCTGCTCGTCGGGAACGGCATCGTCCAGGGCACCGGCTGGCAGCAGCTCGTTCTCCTTCAGGGGCAGCTTGCCGAAATCGACGGGTCGATTCTCCGCGTCCACCCAGTGATCCACGTAGTGCCAGGCGTCTGACACCTCGATCACATCGAAGTCGGCACGGACTGCGGCCTCGTCTTCTTCAGCGAGATCCTCTTCCTCGTCGGACCCGTCATCGTCCCGCCATCGGGACTGCCAGCTACCGTACCCGTACATCTCGAAATGCGGCTCGGCCGGACCGGTCTCCTCGATGTGCACGACGCCGAGGTGCGCGGCGCATCCCGCCCGTTCCGCAACCTGACTCAACACCTGAACGCGTGCCGCGTCCTGGCCTTTCAATCCCGCAAACGAAAGTCCGGCAGCGCTGTACTGATGCTCCAGCAGCCACGCGAGCTTCATCGCTGCGCCGCCTTCCCGAAACGTCGCGCGCAGCATTTCCGCGGCTTCCGCAACCTCGCGTTCGTAGAGTGGCGCCGTCAATGCCGCTTGCTGTTTCTTCTTACGCTTGTCGGGCAGGCTCAGGTTATACGTCAGGCAGACGCGGCTGCCATGGGTGATCGGTCGCACCTCGTGCTCGCAGTCGGCGTAGAACGCGGCAAATCTCAGTTCCGAGATGTCAGGGGTTGAAAGATTCACGCTGACGTCGCGTGTTCCGTGCCGGATGATCAATTCGCCTCCGCTGTGCGCCGAGGGAAGGACCACGACCAGGGTGCCGAACATGCCATCGGTCTTTTCGGTGTCGCGATGGGGACGGAAGAGGCCGCCAGTCTCGTAGACCAGCAGCTTGTACAGGGTCGCCGACACGTCCATCCCCGAGCAGCCCAGTCCGGCGATGACCGTCGACATGATCTGGTGGAAGGTCTTTTCCCAGGCTTTGCCGCCGATCCGCACATCGGCGCAGTCGAGCTGCCAGGCGTTGCGGACTGATGTATCGACAATCGTGTGCTCACCGCGACCATACGGCGCGCGATGCGCCCGCTTGATGACCGCCTCAATCTGCGAGGCCGGGACCGGAAACGAGAGCACGCCGACGCCGTCGATTTCGACGCGCGGGATCGGCGCGTCCAGCGAGCCTTGGACAAAGAAGTCCCCGGCCCGTTCGACGCCAGCGAGCAGCGCCTCGAGTCGCTTCAGCTTGTGATTGTAGGGAACGGCAATCCGATCGCCGGCCATGCGCGAGAGGCTACCGGATTCCGGCGGTGCAGCCAAGGGGTTCGGGGAGTTTCAATCAAGCGCTCCAGTCGCCTCGTCGACGCGGCTACCCGCTTGGTCGCCGAGATGACGTATTCTTTCGCAGGCGCCCGCGAGCGGATTCGCTGCGCCGAGGTGCGAGCATGACGAAGAACCGTCGAGCGCACGACGAGGAGGCATGGACGAACGCGAAGAAGCTTTGCCGACTCACTGCGCGTCAGGTCGAGATGGGGCGCGCGCTCGGGATGAATCCGAGGAAGCTCCCCCGTTTGCGCCCGAGTCCACAACAGCGCTGGAAGCTCCCGGTTGGCGAGTTCATCGAAGAGTGCTACCGGAAGCGGCTCGGCGGCGACGCCGGCGAACAGCACGCGCATAGACCGGAGCCGAAACCGCGCAAGCCTTCGACCAAAGCTCTGAACGCGGACGTGCCGGAACGGGTCCGGGATCCGGCAGGCCAGTTGAGCGATCTGGCCTGCTACCTCTTGAATCTGGCCGACGATCTGCAGCAATGGCTCGCGCACGGCACGATCGATCCCGAGGTGCTGCCCCAGGTACGTGAGGAGCTGCAGGAGATCGCGAAGGCGCTCGACACTGGAGAGTCGATCTCGCCGATTCCGGCGATTCCGCCTCCGCCGCGGCCGAGGCGCGGCGGTTTGTTGCGGCGACCCAATGAGGAGCACGCATTGGACGATGAAGAGATCCCGTTCTGATCGTCGATCATGGCCGGCATCGCACCGGCAACGCAGACGCATCTTGCGACGATTGTGCTGGCCCGCGCCTTGGCGCAGAAGACAATGTCCAGCGACGTGCTGGGCTAGAATGGACTCGAGATGGCTGAAGAACTGATCGTCTCCGATCCGGAGATTCTCGGCGGCAAACCGTGTGTCCGCGGGACGCGTTTGAGCGTCGAATTCCTTCTCGAACTGGCAACGAGCGGTGCAACGCACGAACAGATCCTGACGCAGTATCCGCAGCTCACGCGGGATGGCCTGACGGCGGCATTCCGGTATGCCGCAGACGTGCTGAAAGGCGAGCACGTCTGGGATCTGAAGACGACTGCGTGAGGCCCCTCGACTTTCCCCTTCTGACCGACGAGAACATTGCCGCTGACGTGGTTGCGGGCCTTCGGGCACGAGGGTGCGACGTGCGCTCAGTTGATGACGAGCAACTCGTCGGCCGTGGCGACAGCGAAGTCCTGGAACGCGCGACGGCCCTGCATCGCGTCATCCTGACGCACGATCTCGCGTTCGGCAAGGTTGAGATTCGTGGCGGCGCATCATTCGTGGGAATCGTCTATCTCCGACCGGGGCACATCTCTGCGGCATTCGTCCTCGGCATGATCGACGCTCTGCGGCAGGCGTCGATTGATGTTCAGCCGCCGTTCATGGTCGTCGCCGAACGGCGTGAGACGACCATTCGGGTACGTGCTCGCTCTGCGCCGCCATGGTAAGCGAAAGCCGGAACTGTGTAAGAACTGTGTAAGGTGGACCCGAAACGGACGTTGAACGCGAACGTGTACGCAGTCACATCGACGAGCATCTTCTGGTGGCAAGTTGTTGAATCGGTTGCTCAACGAAGTACCTCGGTACCACTCGGTGACGCTCGCCCCAATTGCTTTCCAAGCGTGCTCCTTCAACCACTCGGACATCTCTCGACTTTAGAATCAACAACTTGCGAGCGGTTGCGCACCAATTATCGCACACGCCGGTGGCGAGGCACGCATCAACCTCGATCTCGTTCCCATTCAATGGTTTGACGGCGAAGCGAGGCGGCGCGTCTGGAGAAATGTGTAAGACCTCCGAAACTCCTCCGCCGAGATCTGCACCCGATCTTCGATCCCATCGCTCGACGCTCAGTCCACCTCTCACCGTCGCCAAGCGACCGCGGGGTGGACTAAGCTTCCCTCCCATGCGGCGCACAACACAGATCGCGATCCTCATGTCGCTTGGATGGTGGATCAATGCGGCCGCTGCCTCCGCTCAACCCTGTCAGGCCAATGGCGTCGCGCTGCAAATACTGGGTTCCAACGGTCCCCGCATCAAGTCGAATGGCGCGTCGGCTTCTGCAAGCTACTTGGTTTGGTTCAATGGACGGAGCCGGGTTCTCGTGGACGCGGGGGGAGGCGCCTTTCTCCGTTTTGCCGAGGCTGGCGGGCGCTTCGACGACCTTGCGCTGATTGCCATCAGTCATCTCCATCCGGATCATGTTTCCGATTTGCCAGCCTTGCTTTGGGGCGATTTCGTCCGGAAGACCACGCTTCCCATCGCTGGCCCTTCGGGGAATGCCGATGTTCCCGCGTTTCGAACCTTCCTGCTGCAGCTGTTCGATCAACAGACAGGCGCATTCAGAATGCTGGGATCGACACTCGGAGGTGTCGGTCGCGTCGCGCCGCTCGACATCATCGTCGTTGATACCGCCACCGGGAAGCCCGCCACCGTTTTGGAGCGCGATGGCCTGGTCGTGACCGCGTTTGGCGTGCCGCATGGAAACATCCCGACGCTGGCCTACCGGGTCCGGGTCGGTGATCGCGCCATCGTGTTCGGGACGGATCAAACTGGCACCGATCCCCGCTTTGCCGAATTCGCCCGCGGCACCGACCTGCTCGTTCTGCACATGACCGTCGGTGTCGGCGTGAAAAGCCCGCTGCACGCGGCTCCGGATGTCGTCGGGCAAGTCGCACGCGATGCGAAGCCCGCGCGGCTGATCCTCAGTCACCTAGATCCTGGCAATCTCGACGCTG
>MEKT01000004.1 GCA_001767435.1 Acidobacteria bacterium RIFCSPLOWO2_02_FULL_65_29
TGTACCGCCGGTACACGGATTCGTCCACTGGCTCGACCAGCTCGAGGCCGGGCTGGCGAATGAGCTCGGCGATCTCGTCTGGCTGAAAAGTTTCTTCGTGCGGGGGGCCGGCGAGCACGTATTCGGTCGCGAGGGCGAGGACGCCGCCGGGCCTCAGGACGCGGGCCATCTCGCGAATCGTGGCGACGGCCCCTGACATGCCGCCGAAGTGCTCGATCGATGAAAGCGAATACGCGATATCGAACGCGCGGTCGCGAAAGGCCAGTCGGCGCCCGTCCATTTTCATGAAGGTCAGCCGCTCGCGGCGATACGGAAACGGCGCGTAATCCCAGGGCCTGGCGAGGACGTCGGGGTCGCCTTCCCGTCCCTGAAGGTTCTGCCAAGCGCCTTCGTACATGTCCGTGGCGATGACCCGCCCGGCGTGGTTCGCCAGCCAGTACAGGATCATCTCGTGTCCCGCGCCCACGCTCACAATGGAGGCGTCGTCTCGAAGGACGCCCAGGCGGCGGCAGCCGTAGACGAGCTGCGTGAACTCGTACGGCTTCCGGTGCATCGACAGCTTGTCGTCGGCGAGGCCGAGGTCGCGGAGGATGGCGAGCCACTCTTCGTTGTCCCACTTCGCCGGGTTGGCCAGCTCGCAGAGCTGCGTGTCCTGTGGCACGCCGCGGGCTCTTTGCTCGAACTCGTCCGACAGCGCCAGCGAGCGGAGCACGCCGGCGCGGGTTTCTCCGGCTGCCAGCGCGGCCGCGTAGTGGTGTAGGCCGCCCTCGTCGGCCGGGCGGCCGAGGAGACATTCGTACGCCACCCGCACGAACCCCTCGTCTGTGCCGGACGCCTCATCGGACCGGGTCGGGTCCTGGCCGACGCCTTGGCCGCCAGCCTTCCAGGCCGCTCTGATGACGTTGAGCTCGGGCGACGACAGCAATCTCGAGAGCAGCGCGCGACGATGGGTCGACAGCGTCGGGCCGGCGAGCGCGTCCCAGAACGCATCTTGAAGAGATCGGATGTCGCGCGCGTCGAAGGCGGGCATGAAGCGGGCTTCGATTCTACACGCTACAATGTCGTTCGTGCCTTCGGCAGGTACCGATTCCGTCGGCGCGCGGCCGGCGGGGGGGAGTGGCGCCCCGCTCACCGCGGCGGTCCTCCTCATCGTCATGCTCGCGGCCGCCATCTCGGTGGACGTGGTGCGGGCGGGCTACAAGATCAAGGGCGACGAAGCCACCTACGTGGCCATGGCGCTCAGCGCCGCCTACGATCGAGACCTCGCCTTCGAGCGACGCGACCTCGAGCGCTTCTACGGCCTCTACCAGCAGGGACCTGAAGGCATCTTCCTGAAACGGGGCAAGCTGCTCCGCGTGCGGCTGCGTGCCACGCCCCCATTTCTGTTCATCCTGAACAATACGGCTGAGGATCGCGCGGATCGCGCATTCTTCGGCAAGGCGATGATCTACTCCATCGCCGCCGCGCCCTTCGTGTGGTTCCTCGGGATGAACGGCTTTCTGGTGTTCCACGCGCTCTTGCTCTTCCTCGTCGGCGTGGGCGGATATCTGTTCCTGGCGGCGCGCTCGCGCCCGGGTTCGGCACTGGTGTACACGGTCGGATTTCTCGGCGCATCGGTCGTACCCGTCTATGCGGTGATGCTCACGTCCGACCTCTTCAACTTCGCGTTGGTGTTCCTGGCGTATTTCCTCTGGCTGTACAAAGAAGTCGCCCAGCCGAAGTTTCCGCTGAACGGCATCCTGTCGGACGTCGCGGCCGCGGTGCTGCTGGGCGTCGTGACGTACTCCAAGCCGTGGCACGCTCCGCTCGTGGCGCCGCTGGTTCTGCTGTTCTGGTTGCGGGGCCGATGGCGGGCCGGCTTCGTGGTGGGTGCGATCTCGGTCGTGGCCGCCGCGGCGCTCTTTGTCGCGACGGCGCTCGTGTCGGGCGAGCTCAACTACCAGGGCGGCGATCGGAAGACCTTCTATTCGCCGCCCGACGATCCGGCGGCGCCACGGCTGCCCACCGCGGGATTTCCCTTTGCGTCACCCGATGCCACGTGGGAACAACGCGGTCAACCGACGGGGAGGGACGTCGGCAACGTCGACAACGTGCTGGCGCCCTCCGAGGTCGTCCGGTTGTTCCGCAACAACGTGAAGTATTTTCTGCTCGGGCGGCATTTTGGCTTCGTGCCGTATTTCTTCCCAGGCGTGGTCGCCATTCTGATGTGGCTGCTGTCCCGCGAACGGTTCCAGATCTGGCGGGTGCTGACCTTCGGCGGAGTCTTCGTGGCTTCGCTCATCGTGCTGGTGCTCGTGCCCTACACCTGGAGCGGCGACGGCGGGCCGCCCGGCAACCGCTATTTCCTGAGCTTCTATCCCGCCCTGTTCTTTGTGACCCCGCCGCTCGGGTCGGCACTCCCGGTGGTCTTGATGTGGGTTGGCGGCGCGATGTTCACCGCCAAGATGCTGATCAATCCGTTCTACGCCGCGAAGTTCACCTGGGAGGTCACCGAGCGCGGCTGGGCAAGGCGCCTGCCGGTCGAGCTGACGATGTATCAGAGCCTGCCGGTGATGCTCGATACGCGCATCCGCGGACGCGTGCTGTATGGTCAGGATCCTTGGATGTTCCTGTACTTTCTCGACGAGCACGCGTGGCCGCCGGAACCCGAGGGCATGTGGATTTCCGGCAGCGGCCGCGCCGACATTCTCATCCGCACGCCGTCGATCGTCGCCAAAGACGGCCATGAGGCGCCCGTGGGGCCAGCGCATCATTTCCGGGTGACGGCGAAGTCCCCGATCTCGAATACATTCACGGTGTCGTCCAGCGACGGCGGCGCCACCGTTCAGCTCGTGCCAGGCAAGCCGGTCACCTTCGACGTGCCCGTCACGGCGCTCCGCGGACGGGACGGCTTCGTCTATCTGATTTCCGCGCGGGCCACGGGAGGGTTCATCCCAAGCCTCCTCGATCCAAACGCGCGCGACGATCGGAACCTCGGCGTGCAGATGCAGCTGCAGGCGCTCACCGGGCCGCCTTGATATCGATTGCGAAATTAATTGGGAATTGAGAATTCAGAATTCGTCGTCGCGCATTCTTACTTCTGAATTCCGAATTCTTAATTTCAGCCTACCGCGCCCTGTCCTGTGACAGGTACACCACCGCGCCGCTCAACGAGAAGATCATCATCAGTACGGTCGCGCCGAGCGACACGAGCACTCCGGACTGAATTGGCAATCCCAGCCGGATGAAATACAACGAGAAGGTCGCCTCGCGCACGCCGAACCCGTGGACCGAAACGGGCACCATCTGGACGATGGACGACATCGGCACAATGACCGCCAGGTCCCAGGCGCCCACCGGAATGTGCAGGGCGTAGGCGATGGCCAGGTGGTAGGCGATGAGGAGGGCCTGGACGCACAACGCGCCGAGAAAGCACTCGGCGAGGGCGCCAGGCTGGTCCCGAAATGTTTTGACGGCGCCAGTCAGTTTCTCGATCCGTTCGCCAACCCAGGTCGGATGCATGACCGACAACGGCCGCAGCAGCCGCCCCAACGCGGCGGGCGACAACATCAGGGGAGCCGATGCCGAAGCCACGACGAGAAAACCCGCCCACAGCCAGACAGGCCAGATCGGCGGCGGGACATGTCCGTGCAGCCGGCCGATCACGGTCGCGCCGAGCGCGGCCACCAGCACGAGGCTGAGCAGCCCGAGGCCGCGGTCCACGAGGATGATGGTCGTCGCGAGCGTCTTGGACCGCGCCTGTTTGGCCGTGTCGCGGACCCGCACCACGTCGCCGCCGATGTTGCTCGGGAGGAAGTTGTTGAAGAAGATGGCCACCAGATACGACGACAGGAGCGTGCCGCGCGGCACGTGCACGTGTTGCGCGTCGAGCAGCACCCGCCACCGCCAAGTGCTCGCCACCACGTGGATGAAGTAGACGCCGATCGCGACGAGGAGCCAGGGAAGGGACGCCTGCCTGGCGCTGGCCCACAGCGCGCCGCTGTCGACGCGCGTGAAGAGCACCGCGAGCAGCGCGGCGCTGACCACCAGCCGTACACCGAACAGCAGCCGCGTCCGGACGGACGAGGCCGGGCAATCGTGACCGGATCTCTCTAGGAGCCCGTCCGAGTAATACGCCACGGGCTCCTAGTAGCCGCGCTTCGCGCGGACACGAACCGAATGTCGGCCATTTTTTCCGGCGCAGCCGGCCTACTCGAAGCGTGTTCATATTTCTCTCGGACACGCTCCGAGCAAGAGGAGACGCGACTGTACTACGGTTTCGTGAGAAGATCACTCCATCTTGCGCATTCTGATGATTGCGCCCGAGCCGTTTTTCGAGCCGCGCGGCACGCCGTTCAGCGAGTTTCACCGCATCCGCGCGCTGACGGCGCTCGGCCACCAGGTGGACCTCGTCACGTACCCCTTTGGCCATGATGTCGCGATGCCGGGCCTTCGGATCTTCAGGAGCCTCAGGCCTCCGTTCCTGCACGGTGTGAACATCGGGCCCTCGTTCGCGAAGCTCCCGCTCGATGCGCTGCTCACGCTCACCGCCATCCGGCGGGCGATCGCCGGCCGCTACGACGCGGTCCATTCGCACGAAGAGGGTGGAGTGATCGGGGTGGCGCTGGCCGCGCTTCTGCGCGTGCCACACCTCTACGACATGCACTCCAGCCTGCCGCAGCAGCTCACGAACTTCGCGTTCAGCCAGTCGGGGATCGTGCGTCGTGCGTTCCAGGCGATCGAGCGCCTGATGATTCGCCGTTCCCGTGTGGTCATTGTGATCTGCCCGTCGCTCGAAGATACCGTGCGCGGGATCGATTCTGCCGCTACCGTCGTCTTGATCGAGAACGCACCGGGATCGGCCGATGAAGCCGCGACGCCCGCGCAGGCCGCGGCCGTGCGCGCCTCGTTCGGTGTGTCGGCGTCGTCGCCTCTGGTCCTGTACACGGGCACGTTCGAAGCGTATCAGGGCCTCGATCTGCTGTTCGAGGCTGCCGCGATCGTCCGTCGCCGCAGGCCCGACGCGCGTTTGCTCCTGGCTGGTGGAAAGCCGGATCAGGTCGAGCGCGCGAAAGTCCAGGCGCAGGCCGCCGGCGTTGCAGATGTGACGATTTTCGCCGGCGAACGACCGGCCGAGGAAATTCCGGCGTATCTCCTGGCGTGCGACGTGCTGGTGTCGCCGAGGTCCAAGGGCACGAACACACCGCTGAAGATCTATCAGTACCTTCGATCGGGGAAGCCCATAGTCGCCACGCGGCTCGTCACGCACACGCAGGTCCTGAGCGACGACACGGCTATTCTCACTGAAGCGTCGGCCGCCGAATTTGCCCGTGGCCTTCTGGCGGCGCTCGACGACCCGGCCCGGGCCGCCGCGGTGGGCCGCCGGGCCCGCGAGCTGGCGGAGACCAAGTACAGCTATGAGGCCTACCTCGAGCGTACGCGCCGGGCGCTCGGTGCCCTGTGGCCGCCGCCGGCCTCGATTGCCGCCGTGAAGGACGTGGCGTGACGGGAGCGACGGGCGGCGGGCATTACAGCTACACCGTGTACGCGGATCCGAAGACCGCGCACACGTTCGACGATCGTCGCTTCGGCGGACCGATTGGCGAGCTGATTGCCGGCGAGCAGGCCCGGGTGCTCGCGAGCTTCGTCGGCCAAATCGAGGGCCGAACGATTCTCGATGTGGGCACGGGCACCGGCCGCGCGGCGCTCCTTTTTGCGCACGGCGGGGCAAAGGTCACGGGAATCGACGCGTCCGAGGAAATGCTCGCCGTTGCGCGCCAGCGGGCGGCGGATCAGTCCGTGAACATCCGATTCATCAGAGGCGATGCGCACGCGCTCGAGTTTGGTGACCGGGCGTTCGACGCGGTCGTGAGCCTCCGCGTGGTCATGCACTCGCCGAAATGGCAATCGGTCGTGTTGGAGCTCTGTCGCGTGGCCGACCGGCTCGTCATTCTGGATTACCCCTCGAAGTGGAGCGTTGCAGCGGTGCAGTCGATGTGTCGGCGGATGCTCGACGCGGCTGGCGCGCGCACCGAGCCGTACCGTGTCTTTTCGGATCGCGAGATCGCCGGCGCGTTGACGACGGCGGGCTTCCGGATTCGATCCGTGCACCGGCAGTTCGTGCTGCCGATTGCCTTCCACAAGCTTTTCGCGTCCCGCCGGCTGACGCTTGCGATTGAAGCCTTGCTCGATCGGATTGGCCTGCTCCGAATCTTCGGATCGCCGGTCACGCTCGTCGCCGAACGGTGCGTGATCTCGTAACCGGCGCAACGGGCTTCACGGGCGGCCACCTGGCGCGGAGCCTCGCCGAACGCGGCCACCTGGTGCGTGCGCTCGTGCGCGACCGGGCACGCGCCGACGACCTGGCAGCGGCGGGCATCGAGCTGGCCGTCGGCGACCTGCGTGACGGTGCGGCCCTCGCAGCCGCCATGGCGGGTGTGAACGTGGTGTATCACATCGCCGCGGTGTACCGGCACGCGGGTATTGCCAACGACACCTATCGCGCCGTCAACGCCACGGCCGTCGGCGCCGTCGTCGAAGCCGCGGCGCGGGCCGGCGTCCGGCGCGTCGTGCACTGCAGCACCGTCGGCGTGCACGGAGACGTCGAGCACCCGCCGGCCTCCGAAGATGCGCCGCTTCGGCCCGGTGACATCTACCAGATCACCAAGCTCGAGGGAGAAGAGATTGCGCGCGAGGCGGGCCTTCGTCTGGGCATCGAGGTCACCATCGTTCGTCCGACGGGCATCTACGGCCCCGGCGACCGGCGGCTGCTGAGGCTCTTTCGTGGCGTCGCGCGCAGGCGGTTTCCAATACTGGGCAGCGGAGAGATCTACTACCATCTGACCTACATCGATGATCTCGTCGACGGCTTCTGTCTGGCAGGGGAGCGTCCCGCGGCGGCGAATCGCACGTACATTCTCGCCGGCGGCGAGGCGACGAGGCTCAATGAGTTGGTCGCGCTCGTGGCGGAAGTGGCCGGAGTGAAGCCTCCGCGGTTGCACCTACCGGTCTGGCCGTTCTGGGCGGCGGGCGCGCTCTGCGAGGCCGTGTGCGTGCCGCTCGGGATCGAGCCGCCGATCTACCGGCGGCGTGTGGATTTCTTCACCAAGAGCCGCGCGTTCGACATTTCGAGGGCGCGGCGTGAAATCGGCTACGCACCGCGCGTTGGGCTGCGTGAGGGCATCAAGCGGACGCTCGACTGGTATCGTCAGCATGAATGGCTGTGATTCGCCATCTCGCAAATCGTTGCCGCGAACGGCTCCGTATGCCGTTCATGACGTGACCGTGAACGAAATGTTGACCATGTCCTCCGTCCGTGTCCTCCGTGGTCGCGCTTTTGGCCAGCAAATATCGGGCCGCTCATGGCATTGACAGATCCGTCGATCGGCAAGGCGCAGGAGCAACTGTTCGCGCCGGGGACGTCGGCGCGGCAGAAATATGCTGCGCTCGTAATCGGGCGGCCGGGGATCGGCGCTTTGCTCAAGTACGAGCTCGTCGTCACGCTGACGCAGGCGTGTCCGGGAGCCCTCGGCCTCGTGCTGCGGAAGGCGGGCTACCCGTGGCTCCTCGGCTCGTGCGGCCGGAACGTCATCTTCGGGCAGAACGTCGTGCTGCGGCACCCACACAAGATTCACATCGGCAGCAACGTCGTCGTCGACGACAACTGCCTGATCGACGCCAAGGGCGAGTCGAATCGCGGCATCCGCATCGGCGACGGCGTCTTCATCGGCAGAAACACGATCCTGTCGTGCAAGAACGGCGACATCGAGCTCGCCGACGGGGCCAACATCGGCTTCAACTGCGAAGTGTTCTCGGCCAGCCGCGTCACCATTGGCTCTAGCGTCCTCATGGCGGCCTACTGCTACGTGATCGGCGGCGACCACGACTTTTCCGATCCGGACAAGCCGGTCCTCGACCAGGGCCGCAAGTCGGCGGGCGTCGCGATCGGCTCGGGCGTGTGGATGGGCGCCGGCGCGAAAATTCTCGACGGCGCCACGATCGGCGAGCACGCGGTCATCGGCGCCGGATCGGTCGTGCGCGGCGACATCGCGCCCCGCGCTATTGCCGTGGGAATTCCCGCGCGCACCATCTCGACACGCGCCCCGTCGACCATGTGACGACATTCAACGCAGAGTCCGCAGAGCCTGAATTTCTCTACGCGCTCTGCGGTTTCTGCGCTTCGGCCAGCCCAGGGCCGAGCGCGCCGAGGGAATACGGTGATCGTCGTCGTGTACAATCTGTCCATGGGTTACGCGAGCGAGCTCGAGGCGCGCCTGGCGAAGAAGACCACCAAGGCCATCGTCGACTATTCGATGATCGACGACGGCGATCGGATCATGGTCGGGCTGTCGGGTGGCAAAGACAGCTGGGCCCTTCTGCAGATCCTCGACGTGCTCAGGCAGCGCGCGCCCATTCGTTTTTCACTTGTCGCCGTGAACGTCGATTCGGGCTACAAGGAATACCAGCACGACGTCATCGCGAGGACGTGCGAGGCACGCGGCTGGGAGTACCGGATCGAACACACCGGCATCGGCGAGCTCATCGAAGACATTCTCGACGCCGACCAGACGCCGTGCTCGCTCTGCGCACGGTTCCGGCGTGGGGTGCTCTATAGAATCGCGACCGAAGTCGGCGCCACCAAGATCGCCCTGGGCCACCATGCCGACGACTTCATCGAGACGCTGTTGCTCAACCTGTTGTTTGCCGGCGCCCTGAAGGCCATGCCGGCCAAGCTCGTCTCCGACAATGGCGCCCACGTCGTGATTCGGCCGCTGGTGTACGCAGGCGAAGACGAGGCGCGCGCATACGCGAAGGAGTCCGACCTGCCGATCATCGGCTGCTGCTGTCCGGCGTGCGGCGATCTGGCGCTCCAGCGTCAGCGGGTCAAGCGCCTGCTCGCGGATCTCGAAGCCGAGCACACCGGTGTCAAGCAGTCGATGTTGAAGGCGCTTGGCAACGTCGCGCCGCGACATCTGCTCGATACGCGTCTCAATCCTCCGGCGGACCTCCATCGGGATGTTGGAACGGCGATCGCGGGCCTGAAGGCGCGCACGGCGCTCGCGGGCCGTGTCCTTCAGGTCCATCCTGCATGAAGATTGCCGTGTCCTCCGTTCGTGCCCGTGTCCTCCGTGGTGGCGCTTTTTGGCAACGCTCGTCATGAGGGCCGTCGTCCAGCGCGTTGCGTCGGCGTCCGTGCGGGTGGGGGAGTCCGACGCCGCGCGGGACGTCGGATGTATCTCCAGGGGATTGCTCGTGTTCGTCGGCGTCGAGCAGGGCGACGGCCCCGGCGACGTGCAGTACATCGCGCGCAAGGTGCGCGACTTGCGCATCTTCGAGGATCAAGCTGCCGAGGACCGGCACATGAACCGGTCCGTGGCCGACGTCGGCGGCGCCGTGCTCGTGGTTTCGCAGTTCACCCTGGCCGGCGACTGCCGCAAAGGGCGGCGCCCCTCGTTCGACGGCGCAGCGGCGCCCGGACTGGCGAGGCCGCTCTACGAAGATGTCGTACGCGAGTTGAAGAGCACCGGCTTGATGGTCGAGACCGGTGAGTTTCAGGCCGCCATGCAGGTGTCGCTGGTGAACGATGGCCCGGTGACGCTGCTTCTTGATAGCCGCAAGCAGTTTTGATGCGGTAGTGCTTTTGGACATGAGGATTTTGATGAAACGTTCGGTCGTCGCCGCCCTTCTCGCGATTCTCACGCTTCCATGTGCAGCCGCCGCCCAACAGCGGCCGCTCGTGACCGAAGACCCCGAGCCGATCGGCGCGGGGCGGATCCTCATCGAAGGCGGCGTCGACTATTCGATCGACGCTCAGTATCCGGCCTCTGGCCTGCAAGGCGACCTGCTGCGCCTGCCGACGCTCGGCGTGAGCATCGGGATCAGCTCGATCGCCGAGCTTCAGATCGACGGCGGCTTCTACAATCGGCTGGCGATCACCGGTCGGCAGCCGGCACCGCTCTCGGACCTGCTGACGGCCACCGGCGACACGACACGCGATGTCGAGGACGTCATCGTGGCGACCAAGATCCGCGTCCTGGCAGAGTCGGCGAGACATCCAGCGTTTGCCCTCCGCTTCGCGACCAAGCTGCCCAACGCTGGGAACGAGTCCGGTCTCGGCCTCGATACGATTGATTTCTTCGTGTCGCTGCTCGGCGCCAAGACGGTGCAGTCGGTGCGCATCGTGGGGAACGTGGGCCTCGGCATCCTGTCCGACCCGACCTCCGTCGGTCGGCAGAACGACGTGCTGACCTACGGCACGTCATTCGCTCGGGCCATCACCGACCGCGCCGAGTTCGTCGGGGAAATCAACGGCCGCTGGTCGACGAGAAGCGGCGGGGCGTTTCCAGGGACCGAAACACGGTCGCTTTTGAATCTCGGCGGCCGCTACACGACCGGGTCGCTCCGGCTCGATGCCGGGATCTTCTTCGGGCTCACGACCGTGGATCCGACCATCGGGTTTTCGGGCGGGTTCACGTACGTGTTCAATGCGTTCCAGGTGCCGTAGAGCGACGTCGTCCGCGACAGGACACCGCGTGGCACCGATGCGAGCTGCTGCGGCCGGGGTAAAGGAAACGGCACGCCAAGCCGACAATCAATAGATGAGGACTATGGCCATCTCGCTTCTTCTGCTTGTCTCGTGGCTCATGGCGGGCAGTGCGGTGTCCAGTCAGTCGGTCGCGTCGAACGTCCCGTTGGACGGCCCGAGTGTCTACAAAGCGTATTGCGCCTCCTGTCACGGTGTCGACGGGAAAGGACAGGGTCCCGCCGCAGGAGCGCTCAAGCAGAAGCCGATCAACCTCACGACGATTGCGAAAAACAACAGGGGCATGTTTCCCCGCGCGACGATTGAGGATGTGCTTATCAACGGTGGTAAATGGAAAGCGCATGGATCGAAAGACATGCCGACGTGGGGGCCGATCTTCCTGGGGGTCGATGGCAACGAGAACCTCGCGTACGGTCATATTCACAATCTCGTGACCTACCTTGAATACATTCAAGTGAAATAGAGACATCTTCGTCTATCCGTTCCGTCTGCCATCTCCGTTGCCGATCCTGTAGAAACACCGAAGATTCTCGATCTCCCCGCGCCTCCGGTCTTGACTCCACCCGAGCTCACCGCCCACGATATCTGCCGCGCGTTGGGCGGCCGCGTCGCCTGGGTATCCCATCGCGCCGAGCGGCGTCCTGCGAATGACCGCGTCGCTGAGCGTGATGGCCATTTCGTGGCGAACCGCCCAGACCAGC
>MEKT01000005.1:0-549 GCA_001767435.1 Acidobacteria bacterium RIFCSPLOWO2_02_FULL_65_29
TGAACCAGGCATTTCCGGGGCGTATATCGGTCGGGGGGCGACGTGCGCCAGTGTCCGCTCCCGGTTCGCTCCGATCGCCCGCGCAGCCCGCGAGGAGCACCAACGCGAGGAGCACCAACGCGAGGTGCACCGTCACCGAGCTGATCCGCCCGCGAGAGAATCCCGCCATCGTGTTCGCTTTTCCCCGTAGTGTCCGCCTTTAGGGCCGCGGGCCCTTAATCCCGGAAGGCACGTGTGTCATGTGTGGAGCGCAGGTCTTTAGACCCGCCGCCGCCGGCTGGGCAGGACTGAAGTCCTGCGCTCCGTGGGCGGCGGTACGTCGACTCACGTGCCTTCCGGGATTAGAGACGGACCGAAGGAAGTATATCTGTGTGGGGCGCCGGCGACCTCGGCGGCGGCCTCGGCGCGCGCCGCGGCCATCAGTTGCAGGTTGTCGCGCTCTCGCGCTTGTCGTGGCACGAGCCGTCGTTGGTCGGCGAACATAGACTTCATTTAATCATGATAAAGTGAAGTTGATGTTCACGAGAGCGCTCAGGCTCCCACCGGCAG
>MEKT01000005.1:587-12807 GCA_001767435.1 Acidobacteria bacterium RIFCSPLOWO2_02_FULL_65_29
GCCCGAGTTGCTGCGAGAGGAACTGACGTCGGGACCTCGACCGACGCAGGTCGTCATCGACGAGGTGCAGAAGGTGCCGGCCTTGCTCGACGAGGTGCACTGGCTCCACGAGCATCGGAAGATCAGATTCGCCCTGTGCGGGTCCAGCGCGCGGAAAGTGCGGCGCGGCGCCGCCAACCTCCTCGGAGGGCGGGCGGTCCGCTACGAGCTTCGCGGTCTCACCGCCGCGGAGATCGGCAAGGGCGTGGACCTCGTGCGCCTGCTCAATCACGGGTATCTGCCGACGCATTATGAGTCAGACCGGCCCGAGCGTCTGCTGGCGTCGTACGTCGGCGATTACCTGAAGGAAGAAGTCGCGGCTGAGGGGTTGGTGCGCAACCTCCCCGTGTTCTCAGCGTTCCTCAACGCGGCGGCCTTGTCGGACGGGGACCTCGTCAACTTCGCGAACATCGGACGCGACTGTGGTGTGTCGGGCCACACGGTGAAAGGCCACTTCAGCATCCTCGAGGACACACTCCTCGGACGCTGGCTCCCGGCCTACACGCGACGGCCCAAGCGCCGGGTGGTGGCGGCGCCCAAGTTCTACTTCTCCGACGTGGGAGTGGTGAACTACCTGGCCCGGCGAGGACGGATGCAGCCTGGCGGCGAGTTGTTCGGCAAGGCCTTCGAGAACTGGGTGCTCCACGAACTGCTCGCGTTCAACGCGTATCACGAGTCGTTTGCCGATCTATCGTACTGGCGGCTGGCCAGCGGGATTGAGGTCGACTTCGTCGTCGGCCAGATGGACGTGGCGATTGAAGCCAAGGCGAGCGGACGGATCACGGCGGACCATCTCAAGGGACTTCGTCACCTGCGCGCCGACCACCCGCAGGCACGACGGATCGTCGTGTGCCTCGAGCCCAAGCGCCGCGTGACCGAGGACGGCATCGAGATCGTTCCAGCGTCCGTGTTCACGGCGGAACTGGGCCACCTGGTGGCCGGGTAGCAGGATCGGAGTGTCCGTCTTGGGCGTCCTCTTTGCGCTTGCCTCGGCCGCGGTGTGGGGCGCCGGTGACCTTGGCGGCGGCCTCGCCGCGCGCCGCAGCCACCAGTTTCAGGTCGTCGCGCTCTCGGCCGTTTCCGGCCTGGTGGTGTTGATCGCGTGCTGGGTCGCGCGCGGCGAGCCGTTTCCGCCAGTAGTCGCCGTGATGTGGGCCGTGCTCGCCGGTGTGTCCGGCGTGTTTGGCATTGCCGCACTCTATCGCGGGTTGTCTCTGGGCAACGCCGCCCTCGTCGCGCCCACCGCGGGCGTCGTCGGCGCGCTTCTTCCAGTCACGTTCAATCTCGCGCAGGAAGGGTGGCCGAGCCCGTTCCAGGTGGCGGGGTTTGCGTGCGCGATGGCCGGCATCTGGCTGGTCGCGAAATCGTCGCGCGCGACGGCCGAATCGATTGCGGGCCTGAAGATCGCCCTTCTGGCCGGCCTCGGCCTCGGCGGCTTTCTCGTGCTGATCGCGCAAGTTCCCGGCACGCTCGTGTTCGGCCCGCTGGCCGCCGCGAGATCCGTCGGCCTGGCCGTTTCAGTTCTCGTGCTGGTCGGCAAGGGTCTCCCGGTACCCGGCCCGTGGTCGAACCCCATGGCGCTTGGTGCCGGCATCCTCGACGCGGGCGGCACCGTGTTCTATGTGTTCGCGAAGCAGTACACTCGCCTCGACGTGGCCGCCGTGCTCTCGTCGCTGTATCCGGTGTCCACGGTGCTGTTGGCGAGATTTCTATTGAAGGAGCACGTGACGTTCGCCCAGGGCGTCGGCGTGGCACTGTGCCTCGCCGCAGTCGCGCTCATCGCGAGGTGATGGATGACGTAGTGGGGCCTGTTCCTGAGTGAACTTAAAGACCCCCAAAAGAGAGGTCGCACTGCCGGTTGGCCGCGGGCGCGGCGCGAAACCTTTAGCGGGAACTGTAACTACCGACGGCTGAAGCGTGCTGGACGATGTACTAACAGCGCGCGCTGTGCCACTTCGATGCTGGCCCGAGTTTGTCGGCGGTTTGGTTGGATCGGAACCGGACGAAGCAGTCTACTGCAAGAATAGCTAGGCCGATTGGAAATCATCCGTGTTTTGGAAACCTGTTATTAATGAGACGTTGCATAGATTGGCGAAAGGTGGCTGGGTATCCAACCTCGTTGGCGGCGTCTCTCTTCTTCTCATCGGTCAGCTTCTGAACAGTGCCATGGGACCAAGAGCCAGGATATTGTGCGTCGCGGGAGGAGTCACAATCTTAGTGTGGGTCGGGGCCGTCGCGATGATTCAGAGTCTACCTCCGCTACCTGCTTCACTGCTTCCATCGAGCGAGCGGAGATTCGGGGCAATGGCTCGCTCGGCCCGTGGGAACTTGTGGGCAAGATGGGATCGGAGCGATGGGGCTTTGCAGCGATTGTTGTCGGGGCAAATCTATACATCATTGGAGGGAACGACGGGAAAAAGGCAGTCGCGTCGGTCGAACGGTTGACGCTTGATCCAAGTGGCAATGTTGGTCGCTCCGAACCGTTGGTAGAGCTGAAAGTGCCCCGCTGGGCACTCGGTGCTGCGCACCATGGCGATTATCTCTATGCGTTCGGTGGCCACGACGGCGAGAACACCTTGCGTACGATTGAACGGGCGCGTGTGCAGGATGACAGCTCACTTGGGGACTGGGAGCTTGTCGGACCGATGATCGACCGACGCCAGGGCGCAACAGCCATCGTCGACGACGATCGTGTTTACATCGTCGGCGGTTACGCCGGCGTTGGTCCTGGTGGCACTCCTGGTAACGATTATCTGGGCGCAGTGGAGAGCGCGCTGATCGCGAAGGACGGCCTGCTGGGACGGTTTGAGAAAATGTCGCCGATGAGGTCACCCCGCGGATATCACGGCGTCGTGACAGCAGGCCATCGGCTGTACGCAATTGGTGGCGGCAATGGGGATGCGTTCGTGCCGACAGTCGAGCGGCTGAACCTCCCGTGAACGGCCCAACAAGATGCTTGGATCCTGCATCGTTCACTGCTGGACCGGTTGCTCCACCTTCATCATCTTGCCGAGAGCGACGGATTCTCGGAGTTCGAGGAATACTCTTTCGTGTCGATGTACGAGGCTCGGCATAAGCTCTTGTCCGATCCGGACATGAACGCCAAAGTTCCCTTGAGTCTCAGGGAGTTACAAAAGGCGGATCGACCCAGATACGACGCGACATCAGCGAAGCCGGCCCGATGGCGCCGACCGAAGGCGGAGGACGTTGCTAAGAGCATGAAACTCGGTTTCTTGTACCGGTTCGGGTACGACTACGCTTCGACGCACGTGCATCCGATGTCTAGGGACGGCGAGGGTGATTTCACGGCGCTGATCTCCGCGCCGCACGCAGTTACAGTCCCAGACGCGACCGTCGTACGAAACTCGATCCTCGTTCAGACCATGCTCGTGCAGGAAGCGTTCAACGTAAGCCAGATGCGCTGGAGGGCCATCGCGTATGACTTCCTCGATCAGATTCGCGAGTTCCTGGGAACAGGCGACCCGCAGTTTCACGTGACGTTCTACAAGATTGGCAAAGCATGGCCAGAATTTCAGCTGTGCGAGCCGGTAATATCAAGCGACGGAGCCTAACACGGCAGGCACCAGACGGCGCTCGCGTGAATCGAGAAGCGCCGCTGGTGATGCCGAGGCGTTAGGCCGCTTGGACATCGAACATGTACATCTGCCAGCAGCGCCAGGAGTGGTTCCACGATTTCGCGCGATCCGAGCGTGAAGATCCGCTGCCGTTCGTCGGGTCGATCGCGTTGACCGAGAACGTCGAGAGTGCCGCCGCGCGCATTCGGACCGCGTTGGGCTTTGACATCGAAGAGCGCCGCCGGCTGCCCACATGGACGACCGACGCGCTGCGGCGGTTCATCGAGCAGGCCGATGCCGTTGGCGTCCTCGTCATGGTCAGCGGGGTCGTCCGCAACAACAACCGGCGGAAACTCGATCCGGACGAGTTCCGCGGTTTCGCACTGGCGGACGAACTCGCGCCGCTCGTGTTCGTCAACGGCGCCGACAGCAAGTCGGCCCAGATGTTTACGCTCGCGCACGAACTGGCGCATATCTGGCTCGGCCAGTCCGCGCTTTCCGACGTCAGGCCGGCCTCGTCGCCCTCGAACGAGGTGGAGATCTGGTGCAATCGCATCGCCGCGGAACTGCTCGTACCGCTGGAGGCTGTTCGTCAGGAGTACCGCGCGCGAGCTGCGTTGCACGATAAAACGAGTCGACTCGCGAGGCAATTCAAAGTGAGCACGTTGGTGGTGCTGCGCCGCATCCGCGACGCGGGTGGCCTCACCAGGGAGCAGTTCCCGCAGGCGTATGAGGAGGAACTGGATCGCCTCGGAGCCATCGAGAAAGGGAGCGGCGGCGATTTCTACTTGACACAGGCGGCGCGCCTCGGCAAGCGGTTCGCTCGCGCGATCGTCCGGAGCACGCTCGAAGGCCAGACGTCCTTTACCGAAGCGTTCCGGCTCTTGGGGTTCAAGAAGATGGCAACGTTTCGCCGGCTCAAATCGGCGAGCGGCCCAAGTGAAAGTCAGGCTACGCTCAGCGAGGGCATGACATGTTAATCCGCCGATTGAAGGTCTCCGGTTTGTTGTCGTTTGGTCCGAAAGGGATCGACCTTCCGCTGGAAGATCTGAACGTTCTCATTGGCGCGAATGGCTCCGGAAAATCAAACCTGCTCGAGGTCTTGGCATTGCTGCGGGCTTCGCCAACAAACTTGCCCGAGCCGGTCAAAGAAATGGGTGGGGTTAGGGAGTGGCTCTGGAAAGGGCCCGAGTCCAGAGGCGAGGCTTCAATTGACGCGGTGGTGGATTACCCGCAGGGCAGGATGCCCGTTCGACACGTCTTGCATGTGACGGAACACGGCGGACGCTTCGAAGTCGCCGACGAACGAATCGAGAACGAGCGGCCGCACGCAGGAATGACCGACCCCTACTTCTACTACCGGTTCCAGCAGGGGCAGCCGGTGCTGAACGATCTTTCAGACCAGCGGCGGGGCCTTCGTCGCGAGAACGTCAAGCCCGAACAGTCGATCCTGTCCCAGGTGCGCGATCCTGAAAGTTATCCGGTCCTCAACTGGTTACAGCAACAGTACGAGCGTATCCGCCTCTACCGCAACTGGTCCTTCGGACCCGCAGCCGCTTGGCGTCAAGAACAAACGGCACACGGACGGAGCGACATGCTGACCGAGGGCGGCGAGAATCTGGCGCTGGTGCTCTCGAAGTTTCGTTCGAGCGTCAAGAAAGAGATGCTCGAGTCGCTCAAGAAGCTGTTTGAGGGCATCGAGGACATTAACCTGCAGGTCGACGGCGGGAAGGTCCTGCTCTTTCTGGAAGAAACCGGCGGCCGCGAAATCCCGGCTACCCGACTTTCGGATGGAACTCTGCGCTACCTCAGCCTGCTGGCGATTCTCCTGCACCCCGATCCGCCGCCGCTTGTCGCCATTGAGGAACCCGAACTGGGTCTTCACCCCGATGTGATGCCGCACATTGCCGACCTGCTCGTTCGCGCCTCGAGCCGATCTCAGTTGATCGTGACGACTCACTCGCGACTGCTGGTCGACGCGTTGACCGATCGTCCGTCGACTGTCGTTGTCTGCGCCAAGGAAAACGGCGAATCCCGCTTTGAGAGGCTCGACAAAGCGGCACTCCAAGCGTGGTTGGACAAGTACTCGCTCGGCGACCTTTGGAGTATGGGTGAACTCGGAGGCAACCGCTTTTGAGCGCGAGAATCTACGTGGAGGGAGGCGGAGCAGGTGAATTGCTCGATACGCTCTTCCGACAAGGATGGAATGAGTTCTTCCGGCGCGCTGGGCTGGCGGGGCGGATGCCCAGAGTCGTACGTGGTCAAGGGCGGCTCCGCACCTTCGATCTATTTGTCACGAGGGTGAGAAACCCACGCGCCGGCGAGCTTCCATTGTTGCTGGTGGACAGCGAGGAGGCCGTTGCGCCAGCTCATACCGCTTGGCAACACCTGAAGGCTCGCCCTGGCGACAATTGGGACAGGCCGAACGGCGTTGCCGATCATCAGGCCTTTCTCATGGTGCAGGTCATGGAAACCTGGTTCCTCGCTGACCGCGCTTTGCTTCGCGATTACTTCGGCCCATCGCTTCGAGAAGCGCATCTGCGGGCATGGCCGGCGCTCGAGCAGGTTTCCAAGCCCGACGTCATGAACGCGCTCGAACAAGCCACGGCCGGGTGCGACAAGCGCTACTCCAAGGGCAAAGTTTCATTCGAGCTTCTGGCCAAGGTGAACCCGGCACACGTCGAAGCGGCGTGCCCACACGCCCGCTCGCTCCTTGATCGCTTGCGCACGCTCTGAGGCCGCTGTTTCATGAAAATGACCTCGGAGGCCGCGTTCGAAACCGTCATCGAGGCGCACCTGCTCCAACACGGCTACGCGCGGGTCGGCGGCGAGGGCTTCGACCGCGAGCGCGCGATCTTTCCGGAGACGATCCTCGCGTTCATCCGCGACACACAGCCCACGGAGTGGGCCAAGCTGGAGGCGCTGCATGGGGACAAGACCGGCGAGCAGATTCTCGGCGACCTGTGCAAATGGATGGATGCCCATGGCGCGCTGGCGACACTGCGCCATGGGTTCAAGTGCTACGGGCGGACGTTCCACGCCGCGTTCTTCAAGGCCGCGCACGAGCTGAATCCGGAACTGGAAGCCCGGTACGCCGCGAACCTCCTGGGGCTTACCCGTCAACTGCACTTCTCGCCGCGCTCGGAGAAATCCCTCGATGTCACGCTGAGCCTGAACGGCATCCCTATCGCGACGCTGGAGCTGAAGAACCCGCTCACGGGCCAGACCGTTGAGGACGCGCGCCGGCAGTACAAGCAGGACCGCGACCCGCGCGAGCCGATCTTCGAATTCAAGCGCCGCACGCTGGTCCACTTCGCGGTGGACACCGAATCGGTGCTGATGACGACGCGCCTCGCGGGTACAGCGACGCATTTTCTTCCTTTCAACAAGGGTTGCGACGGCGGCGCCGGCAACCCGCCGGATCCAGCCGGCCGGACCTACCGGACGGCATACCTGTGGGAAGAGGTGCTGCAGCGGGACAGTGTCCTCGACCTTCTCGCACGGTTCATCCACCTGCAGATCGAGGAGAAGCGCGACGACCAGGGCCGCAAGGTGAAGACCGAGACGATGATCTTTCCCCGCTACCACCAGCTTCAGGCGGTGCGGATGCTGGTGGACGCCGCTCGGAGCGAGGGTGTTGGGCACAACTACCTCGTCGAGCACTCGGCTGGCAGCGGGAAGAGCAACACGATTGGTTGGCTGACCCATCGTCTCGCATCGCTGCACGACGCGGCAAACCAGCGCGTCTTCGACAGCGTGATCGTGGTGACCGACCGGGTCGTTCTCGACCAGCAGCTTCAGGACACGATCTACCAGTTCGAGCACAAGCGTGGCGTCGTGCAGCGGATCGACGAGAGCTCGCGGCAGCTCGCCGAAGCGCTCGAGAACGCTGTGCCTGTGATTATCACCACGCTGCAGAAGTTCCCGTTCGTGTCGCGCCAGTTGCTCAAGATGGCTGACGAGCGCGGCCTGGCAGGGACGACCGGCACGGGAATGCTCGCCACTCGACGTTGCGCCGTCATCATCGACGAAGCGCACAGCTCGCAAGGCGGCGAGACGGCCACCGATCTCAAGGAGGTGCTCGGCGGCGACGAGCTGCGAGAGGAAGCGAAGAAGCGAGCCGCCGAAGAAGGTCGTGAGGACATGGAGGAGCTCTTCCGCAGCATGGCCAAGCGCGGCCGGCAGGCGAATCTGAGCTTCTTCGCCTTTACCGCCACGCCGAAGCACAAGACCCTCGCCGTGTTCGGGCGCGATGGGCAGCCCGCCCACCGCTACACGATGCGGCAGGCCATCGAGGAGGAATTCATCCTCGACGTGCTGAAGCACTACACGACGTACGCGACCTACTTCAAGCTGCTCAAGGCCTGCGAGGACGACCCTAACGTCGAACGCAAGAAGGCCGCACAGGCGCTGGCGCGCTTCATGAAACTGCACCCGCACAACATCGCGCAGAAGACCGAGGTCATGGTCGAGCACTTCCAGGCCGTGACCCGGCACAAGATTGGCGGTCGGGCCAAGGCGATGGTGGTCACGGGCTCGCGCATGGAAGCCGTTCGCTACAAGCAGAGCTTCGATCGACACATCAAGGAAAAGGGCTACGCCATCAAGTGCCTCGTGGCGTTCTCAGGCACCGTGCGGGACGACACGCTCGCGGATGTGACGTACACCGAGGAGAAGATGAACCTCGGAATCCGCGAAAAGGAGCTGCCCGAGAAGTTTGCGACGCAGGAGTACCACGTGCTGCTCGTGGCGGAGAAGTACCAGACCGGGTTCGATCAACCGCTGCTCCACACGATGTTCGTGGACAAGCGACTCGCGGGCATCCAGGCGGTGCAGACGCTGTCGCGTCTGAACCGGATCCATCCGCTCAAGGAAGACACGTTCGTTCTCGACTTCGTGAACGACCGAGAAGAAATCCGAGAAGCGTTCAAGACCTACTACGAAGGCGCTGTGATGGGGGAGGAGGTCGACCCGGCCCGGATGTATCAGGTCAAGGGTGAGCTTGACGCCTCCGGCATCTACCTGGGCGAGGAAGTCGAGCGCTTCTGCGCCGTGTACTTCAGACCGAAGCAGCGGCAGAGCGCGATGGACCACCAGGCGATGAACGCGGCGTTCGATCCGCCGGTCTCGCGCTTCACCGTGCGTCAGAACGACAACGAGGAAGAGGCCGAGCTCTGGCGCGGCAAGGCGCAGGCGTTTCGGAACCTGTACGCCTTCCTGAGCCAGGTGATCCCGTACCAGGACTCGGACCTCGAGCGGCTGTACGTATTTCTCCGGCACCTCTCGGCGAAACTTCCGCGACGTAAGAGCGGCCCTGCCTACCAATTCGACGACGAGGTGAGGCTCGAGTACTACCGCTTGCAGAAGATCAGCGAAGGCTCGATCTCTCTGCAGGAGGGCGATCCCAGGCGCCTCGACGGTCCCACCGAGGTTGGCAGCGGCCTCGTCAGATCGCAGCCGATGCCACTGTCGCAGCTCATCGACATCGTGAATGAACGTTTCGGGACCGACTTCAACCAGGCCGATCAGCTGTTTTTCGATCAGATCGTCGAGGCGGCGATGGCCGACGACGGCCTGCGGCAGGCAGCGGCTGTGAATCCCGAAGACAAGTTCGAGCTCGTGTTCAAGAATCTGTTGGATCGGCTCTTCGTCGAGCGCATGGACCAGAATGAAGAGATCTTCGTGCGGTTCATGAATGACGCACCGTTCCAGAAGATCGTGACGACGTGGATGGCATCGGAGGCGTATCGACGACTACGAACCGACACGGGCGAAGCGGAACGGCGAGCGACGTCTCGGGCGCTACCGCCGTCGCTCCGCATCGTCGAGCCCACGCCCATGGAGCGCTACGTCACCTGCGTGCCGCTCGTTCCGCTCAAGGCTGCCGCAGGCGCTTTCGGCGATCCACAGCATGTTCAAGACGATGGCTTCGATTGGGTGTCCGTCGACTCGCGCCATCGCTTGCGGCGGGGGATGTTCGTCTCCCAGGTTGTCGGCAAGTCCATGGAGCCGGCAATTCCGGACGGCTCGTACTGCCTGTTTGCCACGCCAGTGGAAGGGACGAGGCAAGGCAAGACCGTGCTCGTCCAGCTTCGCGACGCTACTGACCCCGAGACCGGGCAGCGCTACACGATCAAGCGCTATAAGAGCGAGAAGGAGGAGCAGGGCGACTCTTGGCGCCACGGCAGGATTATCCTCGAGCCGGTCAACCGTGATTTCGAGCCGATCATTCTGACCGGCGCGGACGAGCAGCAGCTCCACGTCGTGGCCGAGCTGATCGAGGTACTGACGAACGAGGTGTGACGACGATGGATCGATCCACGCGAGCGGCAGAGATGGGCCCACGTCGATCACCATATGCGATAATTTGCGGTGTAGGGCGGTTTGCCTACGGGCGAGGAGTCACGTGAGGTCGATCATGAAAACGTCGCCAGCTCCACTGTTCTTCGCGGCTGCGCTCGTTGCCCTGATGCTGAATGCGATCGCCGCCGCCGGACCCGATCCACTGCCGCGGGCGACGCCGGAATCGGTGGGATTGACGCCCGCGCGGCTCGCCGAGGCCACGGCCCTCCTGAACCGCTACGTCGCGGAGCGGAAAATCGCCGGTGCGGTCGGCGCTGTCGCGCGCAACGGCAAGCTCGCGTACCTCGAGGCGGTTGGCGTCCAGGATCTCGAGACGCGCGCGGCTATGACGGATCGGTCGCTGTTCCGCATCTACTCGATGACGAAGTCGATCACTGCCGTGGCCGTCATGATGCTGTACGAGGAAGGCCGCTTCCGCCTCGACGATCCCGTCGCGAAGTATCTGCCGGAGTTCAAGGACGTCACGGTCGCTTCCACGGGCGCCTCGCCCCGTCGTCCTGCCCGAGAGATCACGGTCGAGGACTTGTTGATTCATACTTCGGGACTGAATCACCGGACGTCTCAGGAGTACCGCCGGGCCGAGGTGCGATCGCGGGCCGACACGCTGCCGCAGTTCGTGGCCAAGATCGTGCGCGTCCCGCTCATGGAGGATCCGGGCACGCGGTACCGCTACAGCGAGTCGCCCACGGTGCTCGGCCGCCTGGTCGAGATCTGGTCCGGCAAACCGTTCGACGTTTTCCTGAAGGAGCGCGTCCTCGCCCCGCTTGGCATGGTCGACACGATGTTCTGGGTCGGGCCCGACGCGCGAGCGCGGCTCGCAACGGTGTACGCGCCCGCGGCGAGCGGCGGCCTGAGTCCGATTGAAATCGAGGCCGTGCCGTTCACCGAACGCGCTGCGCTCGTCGAAGGCGCGGTGGGCCTCGTGTCCTCGGTCCCCGACTACCTCCGGTTCAGTCAGATGTTGCTAAGTAAAGGCACGCTCGACGGCGTCCGTGTGCTTCGTCCCGAAACGGTCGACATGATGGTGGCCAATCGCTTGCCCGAGGCGATCGTCAAGGAGCGCGGCGGCACGATGGGGTGGGCGATCGCGAACGTGAACGTCGTGCTCAACCCCGCCGCCCTCGCTTATCCCGCCAATCGAGGCGAGTATGGATGGGACGGCTCCGCGGGAACGATCTTCTGGATCGACCCAGGGCTGCAGATGGCGACCATCCTGATGACGCAGAGCTCGCCCGCCAACCCCGATTCGCTGCGCCAGCGGTTCAAGACACTCGTGCAGCAGTCAGTGATCAACTGGTAACCTTCCTTCGTACCAGTCCGACTCGACGTCATGAGGCGGCGGTCCTGCCGCCAAGCGCTGCCGATTCCTGCGTGCTCGAAATTCCTCTAACAGCCCGTGGTGAAAGTCTGGCGTTGCACCGAGACGGGCGAGGCGCCTCGCTGGCAAGGCGCGACGACCGAGAATATCGGGAATATTTGAGGGAGGAGCAACGCAGCCAGCGAGGATGCATCGCCCGTCGAATGCAGCCAGACTTTCACCACGGGCTGCTAAGGCCCGCGAAGGAACACCGTTGCCATTCTGGCGCGGGCCCTGGACCGTAGTGCGTAGGACAACGACCGACAGCGTTCGACTCGACGTAGGCGATACGGTAGCAAGGAGGTGTTGGAGCCGCAGCGACGAGCGCGTGGCGTCGAAGGCCTTCGCATGATGAAGATGACCAGTCCGGTGTGGCCGTACGTCGTTTTTCGCGTTGAAGGACAGCGTTATGCCCTCCACCTGTTGCAAGTCGAGCGTGTTATCTCAATGGTGGCCATCTCCACGCTCCCCAAGACCCCTCCTGTCGTCGCTGGCGTCATCAACTACCGTGGTTCCATCGTGCCTGTCCTCGACCTTCGGCCACGGTTCGGCCTCCGGCACCGTGAATTCGGCCTCACCGATCACCTTCTGCTCGTCAGGACAACCCGGCGAATGCTGGCACTGCCGGTCGACGAAGTCCTCGGCGTGAACGAGATCTCGGTCGACAACCTCCTGACACCGTCTGCCATTCTCCCCGGCGTCGGCTACGTCACGGGAATCGTGGCGCTCGCCGACGGCCTGCTGTTCATCCACGATCTGGAGGCGCTCCTGTCGATGGATGAGGAGCGGCGGCTCGCCGAGGCCATGGACGATACCGACGTGCACGAATGAAGGTCTCAGAGGAGGTGGGATGTCGATTCCGGGAACTGGTCGCGCTCCGCTTAGG
>MEKT01000006.1 GCA_001767435.1 Acidobacteria bacterium RIFCSPLOWO2_02_FULL_65_29
CTCGCCCGCATCATGACGGCGCTGGCCAACGAGGGCGCGAAAGTGCTCGAAGAGGGCTACGCGCAGCGCGCCGGCGACATCGACGTGGTCTACTGCTACGGCTTCGGGTTCCCCCGGCACCGCGGCGGGCCCATGTTCTACGCCGAGACGGTGGGACTGCCGATCATTCTCGATCGCGTGAAGGCCTACCGCGAGCGGTACGGGGATTACTGGCAGCCCGCGCCGCTTCTGGAGAAGCTGGTGGCGGAGGGGCGGGGATTCTACGGGGACTGAACAGGCGTAGGCTTTAGGCTTTAGGCTATAGGCTTTAGCAAAAGCCCAAAGGCAAGAGCCCAAAGCCCATGATCGATATTCCGGATCTCTCGTCCCTGAAGGATCGCATCGGTCAGGAAATCGGCGTCAGCGACTGGATCGAGATCACGCAGGAGCGCATCAACCAGTTCGCCGATGCGACCGACGATCAGCAGTGGATTCACACCGACCCGGCGCGCGCGGCGGTCGAATCGCCGTTCAGGACGACGATCGCGCACGGGTTTCTCACGATGTCGCTCGTGAGCGTGCTCGTGCGGCGGACGTTCAACTTGAGCCGGCTACGGATGGCCATCAACTACGGCCTCAACAAGGTTCGCTTCGTCGCCCCGGTGCCGGTCGGCTCGCGCGTCCGCGCGCGGTTCGTGCCGGCGGCCATCGAAGAAAGCGGCGGCGGCGTGCAGGTGATCTGGAACGTCACCATGGAGCGCGAGGGGTCGGACAAACCCGTGTGCGTCCTCGAGTGGGTGGTTCGTTACTATGTCAATCGAAATTGAGGATTTGAGGATTTGAGGATCTGACCTCTGCGTCCATTGCGTCCTCGGCGGTGAAGACGTCGGCTTCGCCTTTGTTTCTGGTAAGGTAAGCCGTCATGCCGCTGGCGCCCGGCAGCCGTCTCGGGTCGTACGAGATCCTTGGTCTGCTCGGCGAGGGCGGTATGGGCCAGGTGTTCCGCGCGCGCGATACGAGACTGAAGCGCGACGTCGCCATCAAGATCCTCCCCGAGACATTCGCCCACGACGCGGACAGGCTCGCGCGATTTCAGCGCGAGGCTGAGGTGCTGGCCGCGCTCAACCATCCCAACATCGCCGGGATCTACGGGATCGAGGAGTCTGGCGACACGCACGCCATCGTGCTGGAGATGCCGGGTCTAAAGACCCGGCCTACATGACCTCCCCGACACTCAGCGTCCGGGCGACGATGGAGGGCGTGATTCTCGGCACCGCGGCCTATATGAGCCCCGAGCAGGCACGCGGCAAGCCGGCCGACAGGCGCAGCGATATCTGGGCGTTCGGGTGCGTGCTGTTCGAGATGCTGAGCGGCCGGCAATGCATCGAGAGCGGCGGCGAATCGGTGTCCGACGCGGTGGCCGCGGTTCTTCGCGGCGAGCCGGACTGGAACGCGTTGCCGGCCGAGACGCCCACACACATTCGCAGGCTGCTGCGCCGCTGTCTCCAGAAGGATGTCCAGAAACGGCTGCCACACATTGGCGTCGTTCGCCTGGAGCTCGACGAAGCGCCCGAAGCAACGACGCCCATTCCATTGCAGGCCGCCCCATCACCGGCGTTCTTCATACGCGCGGGTTTCGCGTGGATCGTCGCAGCGGTGCTCCTGGCGACGACCGTAGGCATCGCAGTCTTCTCCTACCTTCGACCTCAGCCGCCTCGTCCGCTGCAGACGCTCTCCTTGCTGCCTCCAGCCAAGGCCGGGGGCGTCATCTCTCCGGAGTTGTCGCCCGATGGGACCCGTCTGGCGTTCATCGCCGCCCTCGACGGACAGGTTCAGCTCTGGATCCGCGATCTGGATTCCGTCGCGGCCCGCGCCATTCCCGGGACGGAAGGTGCGAGCCGGCCCTTCTGGTCTCCCGACAGCCAGTTCGTGGCATTCGGCGCACAGGGCAAGATCAAGAAGGTACCAGCCGCAGGTGGGCCGATGCAGGTGGTGTGCGACGCACCCGGAATCCAGGGAGGCGCGTGGAGTCGCGATGGCGTGATTCTCTTCGCGCCCGATCAACTCCAACCGCTCTATCGAGTGCCGGCGGGCGGCGGCACGCCCTCGCCCGCCACCGCCCTCGACCCGGCGAATCGTGAAGTCTCGCATACCTTTCCTAGTTTTCTGCGCGACGGCCGTCATTTCCTGTACACCGCGACGCTGGGATACTGTCGTACCTTCCGGGATCTCAGGCCGAGAATACACGCCTCGCGTGGCTGGATCGATCGGGTCGCCTCATGGAGAGCGTCGGCCCCGCGGGGTGGTACGAGCACATCGAGCTCTCGCCCGACGCCAGTCGTGCGGCGGTTGACCGGAGGGATGTGCGATCGGGCCGCAGCGACATCTATCGGCTCGATCTCCGCGACACCAACCCATCGCGGTTCACGTTGCAGCCGGCTCGCCTCTTTCAATACGCGCGGTGGTCGCCAGACGGCCAGCGCCTCGTCTTTGCCGGGGCCGGACCGAGCGGCCTCTACGTCAAGCCCTCGACGGGCGCGGGCAACGAGGAGCTCGTGCACGAGGCCACGGACGGCGCGCTGGTATTCCCAAGCGATTGGTCGCCGGACGGCAAGTTCGTGGTGTTTCGAAAGCTGCTTCCCGGGACGCTGGGCGCACTGTGGACACTGTCGCTCGATGATCACAAGTCGGTCGCTCTGCCCCAGGCAGAGAACCGGGGCACCAACGGTCGCTTCTCACCAAACGGTCGGTGGCTGGCGTTTCAATCTTCGGAAACTGGAAGGCCGGAGGTGTACGTACAGTCCTTCCCACCGACGGCAGGCAAGTGGCTGGTCTCGCGCGATGGCGGCGTTCGACCGCGCTGGCGCCGCGACGGCAAAGAACTCTATTACATCACCTCGACCGGCACGAGTCCCGGCGGATCGCTGATCGCAGTGGCGGTGATGGACGGGAACACGTGGCGCACGGGGACCCAGACCCGTCTCTTCGACATCCGGTCCGGCACGACAGCCGTCAACACGTACCCGTACGACGTCGCCCCCGACGGCCAGCGGTTCCTCGTCATCACGCCGCCGGAGGAAGCCGAGGCGCCGATTACCATCGTCCTCAACTGGGAAGCGGCGCTCAGGAAGTAAGAACACGACGATCACCGCAGAGACCGCAGAGATCGCAGAGACATTCTTGTACAGCCCCCCACCTCCGCTCGCCTGATCGCTGGGCGAGCTACGGCGGGCAGGCCGAATCCCCGCCTCCGATCGCTGCGAATGCGGGCGAGCTACGGCGTGGCACGCCGAAGCGCCTTCGGCGCGAAGGCGGCGAGTCCCGAGAATTTGCGTACGCTGCCTCTCTGGGCCGCCGTAATTTCTGCAACTGGTTCGCCTCGTCCCTCACGAAACCCAATGATTCTCACACGGCACGTTCCTCGCATAGTGAGGATGTAGAATGGCGCTTGTGAAGGCGACGGATCCACGAGTTGGTTTCGCCGAGCTGAAGCAGTGGCCCGACGACGGGCGCCGCTACGAGCTGTACGACGGCGAGGTGACTGTGGTTCCATTGCCCTTTCCCAGACACCAGAGGGTGGCGCAGCACATCGGTCAGGTCCTCCTGGAATACGAACGCACGACTGGCGGCATCGTATTCAGCGTGCCGATCGACATCGTGTTCTCGCCGTTCGACGTCCTCCAGCCCGACGTCGTCTTTTTTCGGAAGGAGCGCCGTCACCTGCTCGACTTGATGCAGGCGACGGAAGTCCCGCCCGATCTGGCGATCGAGGTACTGTCGCGGAGTACTGAAGCGCGCGATCGCGGCCGGAAGATGGAGACGTTTGCTCGGTTCGGTGTCCCGGAATACTGGATTGTCGATCCAGTCCGCAATGTGCTCGAGATCTACGAATTACGCGATGGCGGCTATCTGCCAGCTGGCGTGTTCGGCGAACACGACCGCGTGGTCTCGCCCACATTACCGGGACTGGTCTTCGACGCGGCCCGCGTGTTTGCCGAATAACAACACCCTTGCTTAGCTAACAGTGCTTAGCTAAAATGGTGTCGTGAAAACCGTCCACTCAATTCATGCGGCGAAAACCAACTTGTCGCGCCTCGTGAAAAAGGCGTCCGCGGGCGAGGAGGTCGTCATCGCACGCGGTAAGACGCCGGTGGTGAGGCTCGTGCCCATCGACGCTGACCGGCCGTGCCGCCGTTTCGGCGTCATGCGCGGTCACGCTCGTGTCACGAACGCTTTTTTCGAGCCGCTGCCCGCCGAAGAACTGGACGCCTGGGAGCGCTGACTGCGCCTTCTGCTCGACACCCACGCGTTCCTCTGGTGGCTCGACGGCGACCGCCGGCTGTCGCGGCGCGCCCGCGGCGCCATCGCCGATGAACACACCGTGATTCTGGTGAGCGCCGCGTCGGCCTGGGAAATCACTACGAAGGTGCGGATCGGAAAGCTTCCGGGCGCCGTCGCGGTCGCCGCCGATGTCGCCGGCTGCCTGGCCAGCCAGCAGTTCGAGAGTCTGGACATCACGGTTCTCCACGCCCAACGTGCGGGTCGCCTTCCGGGCGTGCATCGCGATCCGTTCGATCGGATGCTCATCGCGCAAGCCCAGATCGAGGACCTGCCCTTCGTCTCCAACGATCCGGTCTTCGACTCCTACAGCGTGACGCGCATCTGGTAAGGTAGAGTCCCATCCCGCTTGTCATCGGATCGCGTCTCGGTCCATATGAAATCGTCGGCGCGCTTGAGCGGCGACAGAACGAGGATTACTGGATCAGCGTACGGCCCTTCCGAAAGCCGTTGTAATTTCTGCCACTGTTTCGCCTCTGAACGGACAGATGTCGAACGATTCCCGCACGGCACGTTCCTCGCATACTGACGATGTAGAATGGACGGCGTGAGCGCTGTGGATCCGCGAGTCAGCTTCGCCGAGCTGTGCCGGTGGCCCGATGACGGGCGCCGGTATGAGCTGTACGACGGCGAGGTGATTGTGGTCCCAGCGCCATTTCCGCGGCATCAACGTGTTGGCATCCATATCGAGGAGCTCCTCGGAGAGTACGAGAGGCTACCGGTGGCATGATGCTCCACTCGCCCATCGACATCGTGCTGACGGAGTACGACGTGGTTCAGCCGGACGTCGTCTTCTTTCGCGCCGAGCGTCGGCATCTGATCAACATGTCGAAGGCGACGCGGGTGCCGCCCGATTTGGCCGTCGAGGTACTGTCGAGGAGCACAGAGAGGCGCGATCGCGGCCGGAAGATGGAACTGCTGGCGCGGTCCGGGGTCCCGGAATACTGGATCGTGGACCCTGTGGCGAATGTCCTCGAGGTCCACGAAAGGCATGAAGGCCACTACATGCTTTCGGGCGTCTTCAGCGAACACGACTACGTTCAGTCGCCGACACTTCCTGGACTGACGTTCGACGCGGCCCGCGTGTTTGCCGAATAGCGCTGAAGACGACGATCACCGCATCCCTCGACAGGCTCGGGATGCCCTGAGCTAGTCGTCCATCGAGTGGGCTCGGAACGAGCCTGAGGTCGTCGAAGGGTCGAAGGGTCGAGATCGCAGAGAAGCGATTTGACGCAAACGATCGGCCTCGAAGGCACGAAGAAAACCCATGTGGTCTCGTCGCGTTGAACGGAAGTAACCCTGTTGGTCTTTTTCGTGTCTTCGTGTCTTCGTGGCAAGAGGGGTTAGGCAACGAGGCGCTGGCGTCGGCGCCGCGCCGTGGGAGGGTGGCATGAGCACTCGCACATCCCTGGGGTTCTTTGCTCTCGTGTTCGGGGGACTGATCGCGCTCGCGACCGGGCCGGCGGCTCAGGTCGATCTGCCGGTCGCCAAGGCCGAATCGGTCGGCATGTCGTCCAAGCGGCTCGAGCGGGTCAAGGCGTACATCCAGGACTACATCGACACGAACCAGATCGCGGGCGCGGTGACCCTCATCGCGCGCAAGGGCAAGGTCGTGCACCACGAGGCGCAGGGCTGGCGCGACAAGGAAGCGAACCAGCCGATGCCGCGCGACGGCATCTTCGCGCTCGCGTCGATGACCAAGCCGATCGCGTCAACGGCGCTGATGATGCTGTGGGAAGACGGCACGTTCATGCTGGACGATCCCATCTCGAAGTGGCTGCCGAGCTACGCGAACAAACAGGTGCTCGTCAATGGTCAGCTCGTGCGACCGGCGCGGCCGGTCACCGTCCGCCATGTGCTCACCCACACGTCGGGCCTGACGCTGACGCAACCGGGAGTGGACCTGCCACCGGCCAAGACGCTCAATGAGCTCATCGAGCGCGCCGCTCCGTACCCGCTCCGGTTTCATCCCGGCGACAGCTGGCTGTACGGCGATTCGACCGACTTCGTGGGGATCCTGGTCGAGAAAATCTCGGGCAAGAGCCTCGACCAGTTCCTGGGCGAGCGCATCTTCGCGCCGCTCGGCATGCACGACACCTTCTATCATGTGCCACGCGAGAAAGTCGCACGCGTCGCGGCGATGTATCGCCCCGACGATCACGGCAAGATCGCGTTGCTGCGCAAGCCCGAGTACCGCGAGGCGCCGACCCTCATCCGCGGCACCGGTGGCCTGAACGGCACCGCGGCCGACTATTTCCGGTTCGCCCAGATGCTCTTGAACGGCGGGGAGCTCAACGGCACGCGGCTCCTTGGACGCATGACCGTCGACATGATGTTCGCGAACCATATCGGCACCGGAAAGCGCGTCTACGTCCGCGGCGATGGCTACGGCTTCGGCCTGGGCGGCGCGGTGCTGACCGATCCGGCGAAGGCCGCCGACGCGTTGTCCGTCGGCACGTGGACCTGGGGTGGAGCCAACGGCACCATCTTCTGGATTGATCCAGTAGAAGAGCTGATCCCGATCATGATGATTCAGATCACACCGTACAGCCATTTCAACATCCGCCCCCTCTTCTCCGTCGTCGCTTCGCAAACCGTCGTCGATTCCCTGGCGGAGCAGAAGCCGAGGGTGATGGGGTATCAGACGCCGAAATGACCGAGAGATTTGAGGATTTGAGAATTTGAGGATCTGAGGATCTGAGGATCTGAGGATCTGAGGATCTGATGACTTGGAGACCGTCGGGCGTGATGAAATCGTAGAATGAACTCCAATTTCCTAAATCCTCAATTCCTCAAATCCTCAATTCCTCAAATTCGAGTATTGGCATGAGAGAAGCGGTCATCGTCGCCAGCTCCCGGACGCCTCTCGCGAAGTCGCACCGTGGCTCCTTCAACATGACGCGGCCCGACGACCTCGCCGCGCACTGCATTCGTCATGTGCTCGGCAAGGTCCCCGATCTCGACGCCGAGGAAGTCGAGGACGTGATTCTCGGCTGCGGGCAGCCGCACGGACCAGCCGGCCACAACGTCGCGCGCATCGCCGCGCTGCGCGCGGGGCTTCCCGTCACGACCCCGGGCGTGACGGTCAATCGCTATTGCAATTCTGGCCTGCAGGCTATCGTGCAGGCTGCCCACATGGTGATGCACGAGGGCGTGGACGCGGCGATTGGCGGGGGCGTCGAGTCGATCACGATGATGGGCCGAGACGACTCGCCCAATCCGTGGCTCGTCGAGCACACGCCGGCGATCTACATGGCGATGGGAGACACGGCCGAGGTCGTCGCGAAGCGGTACGGCGTCAGCCGCGCCGCCCAGGACGACTACGCGCTCGCAAGCCAGCAGCGCATCGCCCGCGCACAGAAGGACGGCTTCTTCAAGAACGAGATCGCGCCGATGCCGGTGCGACGCGCCGTGCTGGACAAGAAGACGGGCCAGAAGATCGGCGAAGAAGACGCCTGCGTCGATCGCGACGAGTGCAACCGGCCGGACACGACGCTCGAGGGGCTGGCGAAGCTGCCGCCGGCCTTCGACACCACCAGCGGCAAGGGCAGCGTGACGGCCGGCAACTCGTCCCAGCTATCAGACGGCGCGTCGGCGACGCTCGTGATGTCGGCCGATCGCGCGAAGGTGCTGGGCGTCCGGCCTCTTCTCGTGTTCCGCGGCTACGCGGTCGCGGGCTGCGAGCCCGATGAAATGGGCATCGGCCCGGTGTTCGCCGTCCCAAAGCTGCTCAAGCGCCAGGGGCTGAAGGTCGGCGACATCGACGTGTGGGAGCTGAACGAGGCGTTCGCGTCGCAGGTTGTCTACTGCCGCGACCGGCTCGGGATTTCCATGGACCGCTACAATCCCAATGGCGGGTCGATTGCCATCGGCCATCCGTTCGGCATGACCGGATCGCGCCTCGTCGGCACGATTGCGACCGAGATGATCCGCCGCAAGGCCCGCTACGGCATCGTCACAATGTGCGTCGGCGGGGGGCAAGGCGCGGCCGCGCTCTTTGAACGCGCCTAGATAGTCGTTAGTCGTTAGTCGATAGTCGTTAGTCGCTAGCGGCTCAGGACCAGCACGAGCTTACCGGTCACCTGTCGCGCAGCCATCCGCGCGAGCGCTTCGGCCGCCCTCTCGAGTGGCAGCGTCTCGGCCACGTGCGGACGCAGCTTCCCTTCCTGAAACCACCTGGATTCTCAAATCCTCACGTTCGCCAACTCTACAAATCCTCAGATTCTCAAATCCTCAAATCCTCAAATTCGCGATCGCCTAGGCGGGTTCCCCGGCGTTGACCGGAATGCACTGACCAGAGATATTTCGCGCGTGGTCGCTGCAGAGAAACGCCGAGGCCCACGCGATGTCTTCGGCGGTCGTCATCCGCCGGAGCGGCGCGCGATCGAGAAACGTCTTGCGCTGCTGCTCGACGCTGATGCCGCGAAGCTGGGCCTGGCCGGCGATCATGCGGTCGATGCGATCGCCCTCCACCGCGCCCGGCGCGATGGCGTTGACGGTGATGTTGTGACGCCCCAGCTCGACCGCCAGCCCCGCGGTCATCCCGATCTGCCCGGCCTTCGCCGAGCAATACCCCACGCGGTGCGGCAGCCCTCGCCTCCCAGCCATCGAGGCGATGTTGACGATGGCGCCGCGGCCGGCGGCGATCATGGCCGGCACCGCGAAGCGCGCGCAGAGATACGAGCTCGTGAGACACGAGTTGATCGTGTACATCCAGTCGTCCAGCGAGTAATCCTGGATCGGCGACGTCGGGCCTCCGTCGCCCGCGTTGTTCACGAGGCAATCGACCGATCCGAACGACTCCACGGCCTTCGCCACGAGCGCCCTCACATCGTCTTCCCGGGAAAGGTCCGCCACGACAGCGATGGCCGAGCCCCCGGCGCGCTGGACGAGCGAGGCGGTTTCGCGGACGAGGTCGGCCGAGCGGGCGGCGCAGACGACCTTCGCGCCCTCGCGCGCGAACAGTTGGCTCGTCACGCGTCCAATGCCCTTGCTTGCGCCTGTCACGATGGCCACACGGCCGGTCAACAGTGCCAATGGACCTCCCCATGGGAAAAGTTCACAGTCGACAGTTGACAGTTAACAGTTGAGTGCAGCCTTCAGCCTTCACTGACCGCGCCGTCGAGTCGCGGGCGCGACGTGGACTGTCGACCACAGACTGTTAACTGTTGACTGTGAACTGTCAACTTCCGTGTCTCTAGAATGCGACGCCACGTCCGCGGCAAGCGACTGCCGGGACAGGCACGCGCGAAAATAACGGCAAAAACGAGCGCCGCCGATGGCAACATTGTTGCGATCGTGGTCGGCGCAGGGAGACTACTATGACCCACACTCGAATCGTCACCGCTTTTGGGCTGGCCACCGTGCTGCTCTTGGCGCCGCCGCTGGCCGACGCGCAGTCGAGAAACCGTGGAGCGACGGGGCGCGCCGTTCCCCGGACGGGTCCGCCGCCGAGACCCTCGGGCGGTGGCGGTCGAACGACGTCGGCACGGCCGTACTACGCCCGCCCGTACTACTCCCGTCCTTATTACTATTACGGGCCGTTCAGCCCGGGCTACGGCGTGGGCCTGTACTCCGGGTATGGGTACCCAGGCTATTACGGCCCGTACGCCTACGCGCGTCCCTACGGATATCCCGCGTATGGCTACAGCGGGTACGGCTACGGCGGGTACGCCTACGGCTCTGGATATGGTCGGGCGTACGGCGGCGTGCGCATCGATCTGCCCCAGCGCGACGCCGAAGTGCTCGCCGACGGCTACTTCGTCGGAACCGTGGACAACTTCGATGGCGCGCTCCAGCAGTTGAACCTGGAGCCTGGCGCGCATCGCATCGACATCCGGCAACCCGGCTTCGAGCCGGTGTCCTTCGAGGTGTACGTCGAGCCCGGCCGGACGATCACGTATCGCACGGCGCTCAGGCCGGCACAACCTTAACGTGGGGCTCCGCCCCACACCCCGGCTCGGTCGCTTGCGGGGACCCCTACGCCCCGCGCCGCTCCCTCGCAGGCGCGCCGTGCGCGCCTAGCCCGTTATGCGGAACGAGAACAAATTCTCGTTTCGACAAGCATAACGGGCTACGATGGACACTCCCCGATGTCCTCGCTCCACAGCTCGGGGTGCTCCGTGATGAACTGCTCCATCAACCGGATGCACCGCGGATCTTGGACGACCTCGACCGTGACTCCTCGCGCGCGGAGCAGCGCTTCCTCGCCCATGAAGGTCCGGTTCTCGCCGACGACGACGCGCCCAATGCCGTACAGCAGGATCGCGCCCGAGCACATCGCGCACGGCGACAGGGTCGTGAACATCGTGGACGCGCGATAGATCTGCGCCCGCTGTCGGCCGGCGCGCTCGAGCGCATCCATCTCGCCGTGAAGGATCGGGCTCCCCTGCTGGACCCGCCGGTTGTGGCCGCGGCCGATGATGCGGCCCGCGTGGACGAGCACGGCGCCGATCGGGATGCCGCCCTCGGTCAGCCCCTGCTCAGCTTCCGCGAGGGCGGCCGTCATGAACTCGTCAGACATGGGAGCATTCTGCCCCAACTGTCGACGAACACGAGATTTCGCGGGTGTTCTCACTTCTCACTTCTCACTTCTAATCCCGGAAGGCCCTTGTGGGCGTGTGCCGCGCACGCCGACGGCGGCGGGGCAGGACTAAAGTCCTGCACTACGTGGACGTCAACAAAGTGCCTTCCGGGATTAGGTACAATGGTCGTATCTCTCCTCGATTCCTCTCACGGCTCATGTGGTCGACCCTCGTGCTCGGCCTGTTCGTTCTGGCCGCACGACACCTCGCGGGCCAGGGCGGCGCCGGCGCGCTGACGCTCGTCGCCCGGGACGGCCGGCGATCGATCCCGATCGCGATCGTCAACAACCGCGAGTACGTGGCGCTCGACGATCTGGCGGCGACGTTCCAGCTCGCGGTGCGCGAGGAATCGGGCGCGCTGACCGTGTCGTACCGCGGCCGGACGATCGTGCTGACGCCGAACCAGGCGCTCGCGTCGGTGGCCGGCCGGCTCATTTCCCTGCCGGCGCCGACCGCCCGCGCCGGCGGCCGCTGGGTGGTGCCGGTCGAGTTCATCAGCCGGGCGCTCGCGCCCATTCACGATTCGCGCCTCGATCTCAGGGCCGCCTCGCGTCTGCTCGTGGTCGGCGATCTTCGGGTGCCTCGTCTCACGATGCGGTACGAGCCGGTCGGCACCGGCGCTCGCCTCACCGTCGACGCGACGCCGCAGACGGCCAGCGTGGTCGCGCAAGAGAGCGGGCGCATGTCGATTAGGTTCGAAGCCGACGCGCTCGACGTCGTCATTCCGCCGGTGCAGGCGCAAGGCACCACCGCCATCGTGCAGGCGATTCGGGCGGCCGACCCTGCCACGCTGGCGATCGAGCTCGGCCCGCGCTTCGCCGGGTTCCGCGCATCCACGCAGACCGTCGACGCGAGCACTCGGCTCGTGGTCGAGCTGCTGGCGAACGCCGCGACCGAAACCGCGGCGCCGCCACCCGCTCCGCCGCCGGCGGGCGAGCTCCCGACGTTCGGGGGCCCAACCGCCACCATCCGCACCATCGTGATCGACGCGGGCCACGGCGGCGAAGACGAAGGCACGAAGGGCGCGAACGGCACCATGGAGAAGGACGTCACGCTCGCGGTGGCGCGTCGCCTGAGGGCCGTGCTCGAGAATCGCCTCGGCGCGCGCGTCGTGCTGACGAGAGAAGACGATCGAAGCGTGCCCCTCGACGAGCGGACCGCGGCCGCCAACAACAACAAAGCCGATGTGTTCCTGAGCCTGCATGCCAACGGGTCGATCCGCCCGGCGACGAGCGGCGCCTCGATCTACGTGGCGGCGTTCACCGACGCGGATCGGTCCGCGGCGGCCCTGGCCCCCGCACGCGTGCCGATCTTTGGCGGCGGCTCGCGCGATATCGAGCTCGTGCCGTGGAACCTGGCGCAGATCCGGCACGTCGATCGGTCGACAGAGCTGGCGCGCATCCTCGAGCACGAACTCGAGACCCGCGTGCCGCTCGGCGCACGGCCCATCGAGCAGGCCCCATTCCGCGTGCTCGAATCGGCCAACATGCCGGCGGCGCTCATCGAGATGGGCTACCTGACGAACGACGATCAAGAACGACAGCTGGCAGGCGCCGCGTTCCAGGTGGCCTTCGTGCAGGCCGTCGCCGACGCCATCGTGCGGTTCCGCGACGTGCTGTCGGCGGGCAGTGGAGCGGACCGGTGAACCAGCGCCGCACCGCCGGCGTCATCGTGCTCACCGCGCTCGCGGCGAACCTGGCGTGGGTGCTCTTCGTCGGCTTGCCCCAATGGTACGGCACGCCGCCGCAGTCCGCCGTGGCCGCCGCGGCCCCCGTGGCCCCGGCCGCGACGGGACGTAAGATCAAAGCGCGTCTCTTCTATGTCGGGGAGGATGGGTCGACGCTCGTTGGGGTCGAGCAGGACGTACTATACGGCGAAGGGGCGGTCGCGCAAGCGAAGGCCATCATCGAGGCGCAGCTCGCGGCTCCCGCTGAGCCGTGGGTCTCCGCCGTGCCGCCGGGTACGACGCTCAGAGCGCTCTTCATCGCGCGCGGCGAGGCATTCGTCGATTTGGGCGGCGAGCTGATGCGCGCGCTCCCCGGCGGATCGCTGAACGAAATGCTCACGATCTATACGCTGGTCGACGCGCTCACGGTCAATCTGCCGGCGGTGAACGCCGTGCAGTTGCTGGTCGAGGGCAAGGAAGTCGAGACGCTCGCCGGCCATATCGACTTGCGTCGCCCCCTCGCGCAGAGTCTCGCGTTGGTGGCGGAACCGACAGGGCCAACGGACGGACGGTAACGACCGGGGGGCTCGGGACTCGAGGCTTGGGGCTCGGGGTCGAGCATCGAGAATCGCCAGTCGCAAGTCGCAACTCGCAAATGTAGAATCCAAAACTCTGAACTCTGAACTCTGAACTCTCATGAGATCTGATCAACGGCCGGCGAATCAACTGCGCGAGACCACCATCAGTCCCCACTACCTGCCGCACGCCGAAGGGTCGGTGTTCATCGAGGCCGGCCGCACGAAGGTGATCTGTACGGCCAGCCTCGAAGATCGCGTGCCTCCGTTTCTGCGCAACACGGGCAAAGGGTGGGTGACGGCGGAGTACGGGATGTTGCCCCGCGCCACGAACACGCGCATGACGCGCGAGGCGAGCACGGGCAAGGTCGGCGGCCGCACGCAGGAGATTCAGCGCCTGATCGGGCGCTCGCTCCGCTCGGTGACGAACCTGCCGGGCCTCGGCGAGCGGACCATTTGGATCGACTGCGACGTCATCTCGGCCGACGGCGGCACGCGCACCGCGTCCATTACCGGCGCGTTCGTCGCGCTGGCCCTGGCGTTCGAGAAGATGCGCGAGCGCGATCTCCTCCGCACGATCCCGCTGACCGACTACGTCGCTGCGACGAGCGTCGGCATCGTGGACGGCGAGCCGCTGCTCGATCTGGCGTACGACGACGACTCGCGGGCCGACGTCGACATGAATATCGTGAAGACCGGGGACGGCCGCTTCATCGAGGTGCAGGGCACGGCGGAGGCGATGCCATTCGGCCGGGGCGCGCTCAACACGCTGCTCGACCTGGCGGATCAGGGGATCGCGCAGCTCATCGATACGCAACGCGCCATCGTCGGTCACCTCATCAGAGCCAAGTGACGCACGGCTGTCATGCGTCTCTTTCGCTCTTCCATTGAGACGCCGATCGGCCAGATGGTGACGTTGGTGTCGGACGAGGCGCTCTGTGCCCTGGAGTTCGCGGGCCGAGGGCGCCTGACGCGTCTCGAGGCTCGGCTCGATCGGTGGTACGCGCCGTACACGATCGTCCACGGCGCAAACGAAGTCACCGTGCAAACGCGCGCGTGGCTCGGGGAGTACTTCGCGGGCGCGAGCGCCGGCATGTCGGCGCCCACCGGCCTCGCGATTGACGCGCGCGGCGCCCCCTTCGAGCTTCGCGTCTGGAGGGCGCTCGGCGACATTCCGGCCGGGACCACGTCCACCTACGGCGCCATCGCCAAGCAACTGGGGTCGGCAGGCGCGTCGCGCGCCGTCGGCCTCGCGAACGGCGCCAATCCTCTCGCCATTCTGGTGCCCTGCCATCGCGTCATCGGATCGAACGGCACGCTGACCGGATATGGCGGCGGCCTGGAGAAGAAACGCTGGCTGCTCGACCACGAACGGCGCTGGGCGGGCGGGCAGTTGTTCTGAAACGGAGCGCCTGCGACCCTTCCACCACCATCGAGCGACGACAGGCTCAGGGCATCCCGAGCTCGTCGAGGGATGCGTCGATCGTCGTCGTCTCGAGAAACTGGCGAAGCGCGCGAAACGCCCTCGCACGGTGACTGACTTCCGACTTTCGGTCGCCCGCCTCGGCGAGCGTGCAGCCGAAGGGCGGATAGAAGAAGATGGGGTCGTACCCGAACCCGCCCTCCCCGCTGGGCGCCGGCGCCAGCCGCCCTTCGATCGTGCCGCGCGTCTCGAACAGCAGCCGGTCGCCGTCGGCCACAGCCAGCGCACAGATGAATCGGGCCGGCGAGCCGGCAGGGAAACCAGCAGCCCGCAAGGCCTCGTAGATGAGCCGGAACTTCTCGGCGTACGGGGTGTCGACACCACCGTAGCGCGCCGACTCCACGCCCGGCGCGCCGTCGAGCGCCTCGATCTCCAATCCCGAGTCCTCGGCCACAGTGACCAGGCCGGTCGCCTTCGAATAGTAGCGCGCCTTCTGTCGCGCGTTCTCCTCGAAGGTCCGGCCGGTTTCCTCGGGGGGCGCAAGCGCAGACCACGCCTCGAGCGTCGCCAGCTCGACGGGCGAACCAGCCAGCATCGGTCGGATTTCCTTCAACTTGCCCGGATTCGTCGTTGCGATGAGAACGTTCATTACATGGGGCTCCGCCCCACACCCCGGCTCGCCTAGCCCGTTATGCGGAACGGGTACAAAATTCTCGTTTCGATCAGCATAACGGGCCAAGCACCGAAGCACCCGATCCCGATCCAAGAAATTGCTCCTGCGCGTGAGAGTTGGCGACATACGGGTCAGTTCTGCGCCACTGCCTATTGACTTGATCAGATCGCAGCGATATGGTGATGCAGTTCGCACAGCTCAGGGTCTCCTCATATCGGTCGTCCGCGGTCTAATACCGTCCGGCGCCGTCTGTTTTATCGCGTCCGTCCTCTCGGCCTCATGATCTCGTCGTTAGTCGTACGTGTTGCCGAAGAACGTCTCCTCGGGGGGGTTCCGGCAGGAGGTGCAGAATGGGACAGATGGCTGATAGGCGGGCGCTCGCGCTGGCATTGATCGCGCTGGTGTTCCTACCCGCGACGGCGTTGGCGCAGAGCGCGATAAGCGGCCGAGTGACGGATAACACGGGCGGCGTGCTGGCCGGGGTCACCGTGGAGGCCACCAGTCCGGTGCTGATCGAGGGCGCCAAGGTCGTGGTGACCGACGGCCAGGGGCGCTACAGCGTCATCGACCTGCGCTCGGGGACGTACCGGGTCGCCTTCACGCTCGCCGGGTTCAGAAATGTTGTGCGCGAGGGGATCGAGCTGACGGCGGGCTTCACGGCGCCGGTGGACGCCCAGTTGAGCATCGGGTCGATCGAAGAAAGCGTGACGGTGTCGGGCGCATCGCCCGTCATCGATGTGCAGAGCGCGACGACCCAGCAGGTCTTGACGCGCGAGCTGCTCGACAGCATACCCACCGGGCGCAGCCTGTGGGCGTACGGGCAAACCGTCCCCAGTATCGCCATGGGAGCCGCGGACGTGGGCGGCTCCCGGAGCGTCCAGTACGTGGCCATGAGCGCGCACGGCTCTTACCACGCCGACAACGCCCACACGATTGACGGCATCAGCATCAAGAGCCTGGAGGCCAATGGGCAGTGGACGGCGTATCACAACACGATGATGTTCCAGGAGGTCAGCTACGAGACGACCGGCTCGGGGGCCGACACGTCCGGGGCGGGAGTGGGGATCCGTCTTGTGCCGAAGGAGGGCGGCAACACCTTCAGCGGGCAGGGATTCTTGTCGCAAATCCCGGGTGACTGGGGGAGCAACAATGAGAGCCCCGAGCTGATCGCGCGCGGCCTCCAGAAGGCGGGCCAGGTGGATCGCATCTTCGACTACAACGGCTCGCTCGGCGGGCCCATTCTGCGGGACCGGCTCTGGTTCTTCAGCTCGTACCGCTATTGGGGCGCGGACACGTTTCTGAACAACTCCTTCTACAACCTGGATCCGACGCGCCGGACCTACCAGCCGGATCTCGGCCGGCAGTCGCTCGATTACAACACGCTCAAGGCCGGTATGACACGACTGACGCTGCAGATGTCGTCGAAGCACAAGTTCGCCGCCTATCTGGATCGGACGAGCAAGTGGCGCGGGGGCGAAGGGGGGCCCCTGGATGCCCACGAGTCCACCGCCGTTCGCTACCCCCGCAACTACTACACCGCGCAGGCGAAGTACACCGGGACGCTGACCAACCGGCTGCTCCTCGAAGGGGGGCTCGCAATCAGCCACTGGACCTGGTCGCACGGGGACCGGCAGCCGTACGTGAGCGCGACCGACCTTCCGCGCGTCGACCGCACGTTGGGCACGGAGTGGGGCGCGCCGGACAGCCCGGCCCGCTACAGGAAGGGTCCGCGGTATGCCTTGGGCACGTGGGCGTCGTACGTCACCGGGACGCACCGCTTCAAGACCGGGTTTTCATGGGACTTCGGCACGGCGGAGAGCACTTCGGAGCTCGGGCAGACCGGGGTCGTCGACCTGGTCCAGGAGTATCGCCTCGGCCGGCCCGAGTCGGTCGTGGTCTACAACACGCCGTTGTACTTCGCGAACCGGCTGAATCACGACCTGGCGGTCTACGCGCAGGACTCGTGGACGATCAGACGGCTGACGCTCAGTCCCGGGGTCCGCGTCGAGTGGATCAATTCGGAAATCCGGCCGCAGGGGGCGACGGCGGGCCGCTTCGTCCCGACGCGTGAGTTCGCCCGCGAGGAATGCATGCCGTGCTGGGGGCCGGATACCTCGCCGCGCCTCTCGGCGGCATATGACCTGTTCGGCAATGCCAAAACGGCGCTCAAGGCGAGCGCGGGCAAATACATGCGCTCGGAGGCGACCATCTTCGCCGAAACCTACAACCCGATGCGGATCCAGACCGACCGGCGGACCTGGAACGATCTGAACGGCGACGACATCGCGCAGAACAACGAGATCGGATCGGTCAACACACCGTTCGATCTCATCGGGGTGCGCACGCGGAATCCCGATCCGGACATCAAGCGGTCGTATCAGTGGGAGTTCAGCGCCGGGATCCAGCACGAGCTCTTTCCCCGCGTCTCGGTGTCGGCGAACTGGGCCCGGCGCACGTTCCGTCGGTTGATTCCGGTCACCGGCGCCCTCAACAGCGGCCGCGTGAACTTGCTCGTCAACCACAGTGACTACACGCCGATCCCGATTCAGAACCCGATCGACCCGTCGGAGACGATCCAGGTCTACAGCATCAACCGCGCGAAGCTGGGCCTCGTCAACGAAGTCGATCGAAACTCGGACAACGCCAAGCGTTGGAACAATGGGTTCGACGGCTACATCAACGCGCGCGTCGGCGGCGGCACCGTCTTCGCGGGCGCGAGCTGGGACCGCCAGATCCGGATCGACTGCGACGTCGCCGATCCGAACCAGCTCCGTTTCTGCGATCAGAGCGTGTTCGGCATGCCATACCGGACGATGTTCAAGGTCGCGGGGACGTATCCGCTGCCCTACGGCGTCGAGATCAGCGGATCGTTCCAAGCCTACCCGGGCGGGTCGCAGGACGTGGATAACAACGAGCCCTGGCTGGACGTCAACTACAACGTGACCAGGAGCATCCTCCCGGGCTTGGTGCAGTCGTCGGTCACGGTGCCGCTCGTTCAGCCGGGCACCGAGTATCTGCCGCGCATGAACCAGATGGATGTGCGCTTCGGCAGGGTGTTCACAGTGGGCCGGGTACGGCTGCGGGGGCAGTTCGATATCTACAACGCGACGAACTCGAACTCGATCCTCGCCTTGGGCGAGACCTTCGGCCCCGCGCTCGACCGGGTCACTCAGATCCTGCCCGGCCGGGTGTTCGGCTTGAGCACGAGAATCGACTTCTAGTCTCGTTAGTCGATAGTCGTTAGTCGTTAGTCGTTAGTCGTCAGTGATAGTCGTTAGTCCGGTGGTCGAGCGTCGGTAGTCGTCGTGGACTATCGACTATCGACTATCGACTAACGACTATCCCCTTCCGGTCAACGAACGGCTCCCCCTTGCGATACAGCTCGAGGCGCGCCCGCAGCTCGTCGGCCAACCGGGGCACGGCGGCCGCGACCGCGAGTGCGATCGCCGCTTCTTCAGCGGCCATCGCCTCCTCGAAGCGGCGTGCCGCGGCGTACGAGGCCGCCAGCGCATCGAGCGCCGCGATGTTCTGCCGTCCCGTCAGCCGAGCCGCCTGCTCCGCGAGGCGCAGCGCTTCAACCGGCTGGCGCAGACGTTGGTCGGGCGCGGTCGCGAGAAGCCACGCCAGATCCGCCATGGGCACGGCCCAGTTCGGGGCCGCGCGGCGCGCCTCCCGCAGGTGGCGCACGGCGTCCTCGACGCGGCCTTGCGACGCAAGGGCCCGCCCAAGGTTGACGTGCGCGTCCGCGAAGTCGGGATTGAGCGCGAGCGCTTCCAGGTAATGCCGGATTCCCTCGTCGAGCTGTCCACGCGACGCCAGGGCATGGCCGACGTTGTTGTGGGCCCGGAAATTCTTCGGGTCAAGGCGCAACGCTTCTGAGAACTGATCGAACGCTTCGCCGAACCGGTCTCGCGCCCACAAAACCGCGCCGAGGTTGTTGTGAGTCTCGGCATGCTCGGGTCGGAGCGCGATCGCCTTGTTGAAGTGCGCCGCGGCCTCGTCGAAGCGGCGCTGTTCAGCCAGCAGCGTCGCGAAGTTGTAGCGCGTCCTGACATCGTCGGGCTCCATCGCAATCGCCGACTCGTAATGCGCGATGGCGCGAGCGGCCTGGCCGAGGTCCCAGTAGATCAACGCCGCGTCGGTGTGAAGGCTGGCGTCTTCCGGGTCGGCGCGCAGCATCGTTTCATAGCCGACCGCGTCCTCTGCAAGCATCTTGGGACGGAAATCGCTGAAGAGCGTCTGCCGGTCGGCGGCCGATCGAGTCAGGACCTGGATCCAGAGATTGCCCATCTCGTCCTTGGAGTTTTCCCCCAAGAGCACCCGGCGGGGCGGCCGGTCCGGGTTGCGTGGATTTCCCTCCGAGTTGTCGTACGTGAACTCCATCGCGACGATCGTCCCCTTCGGAAGAGCGATCGGCTCCGCGTACCGATAGACGTCCTGCCAGTTGAAGTCCCAGTCGTCGATATAGATGAGCCACCGCTTGGTCCCGTCTGGTAGGACCGCGAACCCCTTGACTTCACGCGCGCGGTAGTGGGCGTGCGGCTGCACGACATGCACGTCGACGTCAACCGGCAGCTGGTACTGGTCCGACGTCACATAACGCGACGCGCCCGCCGGGATATCGATGTCGTGCCGGCCCAGTCGCAGCATCATCGGCGTGCGGACCGGCGGATCGTCGGTGAAGTACAACCCTATGCTCGACTGCAGGATCTCAGGGCGGCCGGAGGGCTGCATGTGGACCTGCACCACCAAGTCGCTGCCCGGCTCGAGCCGCCAAGCCATCCCCTTCGGGGCAAGCCGGGGCAACTGGCCGGGCGTCCATCCGAGAAAATAGCCGTCGGGGTACTGGGCCCCGGGGCTGAGCCGGCCTTCGTACCCCGGCAGCGGATCGGCCTGGTCCAGCTCCCGAGACGCGGGCGTCTGATCGATGCGCAGATTGGCGTGATGAACCACTCGCGGATTACCGGGGCCGTACTCGAGCCCGGCCACGTACTTGGATTCCGTGATCGGGATCGGGATCACGAAGTTGCGAAAGACCGACGGCCCGTCGGCGCGCAACCGGTATGGTTCCGCCATCGTGACGACGAGGTTCGGCGGGCCGAGCCGCCAGGCTTCCGTCCAGTCTCGACGCTGGGGTAAATCGGCGGGATCGCCTTCGGGTGTCCCCTGTTCGACCCAGCGCGCGATCGTTTGGATCTCTTCATCGGTGAGGCGCCGCTCGTCGAGGAAAGGTCCCCCGTAGCCGGCGACCGGCTTCCATGGCGGCATGTAGCCGCGCCGTGTGACCTCAACGATCTGCCGGGCGCGCCCGCGCACATCGTCGTAGGTCAGCAAGCTGAATGGGGCCGCTGCTCCCGGCCGGTGACAGCTCGCGCACCGCTCGAAGACAATCGGTGCGATGTCGCGCGAGAAGGTCAGAGCCGGGGCCCCGGCTTGACGGGCCAATACCCCGTGTTCGGTCGCGAGCGGAACGGCGAGCAGGGCAACCAACGCCACAGAGCCCAGCCGGACGTTCATAAAGGGATTTTGCGAGAATAACACAGTTGCCGGCCGCAGCACTCCTAGCCCCTAGCCCCCAGCCTCTAGGCCCTATAGAATGATGCGAAGATGGCGTCGCTGTTCGACTTCCTGTTCAAATACCCCACGTTTGTCTTCGACCAGGCGGAATTTTCGTTCGCCGCCTCCCGATCGACGACGATGGCCATCGCGGCGTTCGCGGTTGTGGCCATTGGCGCGCTGATTACGTATCGCGGCATCACCACCGAGGGCGCGCTCCGCGATCGCCTCGTCCTCGTCGCGTTGCGTCTCGGAGTCGTGGGCATGATCCTCTTCTGCCTGTTTCGGCCGTCGCTGATTCTCAAGGCGGCCGTGCCCCAGCAGAACTTCCTGGGCGTCCTGATAGACGATTCTCGCAGCATGACGATCGCGGACACGAACGGCCACGCTCGGACCCAGTTCGTGCAGGAACAACTGGCCGACGCGAAGAGTCCGTTGCTGGCGGCGCTGTCGGAGCGCTTCGTCGTGCGCCTCTTTCGCTTCTCGTCGACCACCGGACGGCTGGCTTCGACCGCCGACTTGAAGTACGACGGGACGGCGTCACGGCTGGGGCCCGCGCTCGAGCGCGCGCGCGACGAGCTCGCCGGCCTCCCGCTGGCGGGACTCGTGCTGGTCACCGATGGCGCGGATACCACGGCCAACGCCCTCGACGAGCCGCTGGCGAGCCTGAAGGCGCGATCGATCCCGGTCTTTCCCGTCGGCGTCGGCCAGGACCGGTTCGCCCACGACATTCAAGTGAGCCGCGTCGAAACGCCGCGCTTGACGCTCAAAGGCACCTCGCTCTCGGTGGACGTCGTTCTCAGCCAGACCGGCTACGGCGGGAAGAGCGTGCCACTGCAGGTCGAAGACAGCGGCCGCATCGTGAGCTCGCAACAGGTGACGCTGCCGCCCGACGGCGAGTCGGCGACCGTTCGCGTGACGTTCACGGCGAAGGACGCCGGCGCGCGGCTGTTCCGGTTCCGCGTGCCGCCGCAAGCGAACGAGCAGGTCACGCAGAACAATACGCGCGACGCGCTGGTTGAAGTGGCCGACCGCCGAGAGAAAGTCCTGTACATGGAAGGCGAGCCGCGCTACGAGGTGAAGTTCATTCGCCGCGCGGTCGAGGGCGACGAGAACCTGCAGGTCACCATCCTTCAGCGCACCGCGGAGGACAAGTACCTGCGGCTCGACGTGGACAGCCCCGAAGAGCTCGTCGGCGGCTTCCCGAAGACGCGCGAGGAGCTGTTCGCGTACCGCGCCATCATTCTGGGGAGCGTCGAAGCCGCGTCGTTCTCGCCCGATCAGCTGCGCATGCTCGCCGATTTCGTGAGCAAGCGGGGCGGCGGCCTGCTGATGATCGGCGGGCGCCGTGCGTTTGCGGAGGGCGGCTGGGCCGGCACGCCGGTCGCCGAAGTGCTGCCGGTCGAGCTCGAGGGGGCCGGGCGCGGCGGCAACCAGCCGGAGGCGGTCTGGGTGTCGGTGCGGCCGACGCGCGAAGGATCGACCTTTCCGGTCACCAAGCTCGAAGCCACCGACAAGACGTCGACCGACCGCTGGAACGAGCTGCCGCGAGTCACGACCGTCAATCCCGTGCAGCGGACCAAGCCGGGCGCCACGGTGCTCCTGATGGGAGAAGACGATCGAGGGCAGGAGCACATCGTGCTCGCATACCAGCGCTACGGCCGCGGCAAATCGCTCACCTTCCCGATTCAGGATTCGTTCATCTGGAAGATGGACGTGACGATTCCCGTGACCGACACGACCCACTCGACGTTCTGGCGACGGCTCGTGCGCTGGCTGGTCGACGGCGTGCCCGATGCGGTGGCCATCAGCACCAACAGCGAACGGGTCGAGCCTGGCGAGACCGTCACGCTGACGGCCGAAGTCGTGGATCCCGCGTTTGTCGAGGTGAACGACGCGCAGGTCGTCGCCACCATCAGCGCGCCGTCAGGCAAGACGAGCGAGGTCCCGCTGCAGTGGACCGTGACCAAGGACGGCGAGTACCGCAGCACGTTCGTGCCCGACGAGGCCGGACTGTACGAGGTGACCACGTCGGCGATGCGCGGGCCGCAATCGCTCGGCACGAGCACGCTGCACACGCGCGCGTCGGCCGGCGACAGCGAGTACTTCGACGCGGCCATGCGGTCGTCGCTGCTGAATCGTATCGCCGAGGAAACCGGCGGCCACTTCTTCACACCGTCCGACGCGGCGAAGCTGCCCGAAGCGATCAACTACAGCGGCCGCGGCGTGACCGTCGTCGAAGAGCGCGATCTGTGGGACATGCCGATCGTGCTCGTCATGCTGCTCGCGCTGATTGCCGGCGAGTGGGGGTTCAGACGGAAGCTGGGGCTCGCATGATCTGGCGAGTGGCGGCGCTCGTGCTCGTGCTCCTGGGCGGCTACGCGCCGGCGAGCGCCGCACAAGACACGCACGTGATCGTCATCGCCGGCGTCGGCGGCGACGACGAGCGCTCGGCGCGCTTTCACAAGTGGGCCTCGAGCGTGGTCGACTCGGCGAAGAAGCGCGGCGTGGCCCCGGCCAACGTGGTCTACCTCGGCGAGCGGCCCGACGCCGATCCGGCGCACATCAACGCGCGCGCGACGAAGGAGAACGTCACGAAGGCGTTCGAGGACGCGGCGCGCCGCGCCAGATCCGCCGACGACGTGTTCGTGCTCCTCATCGGCCACGGCAGCTTCGACGGCCGCGCCGGCGCCTTCAACCTGCCCGGCCCCGACCTGGGCGCGGCCGACTACGCGACGCTCCTCGATCTGTTCACGACGCAGCGCATCACGTTCGTCAACACGGCGAGCGCGAGCGGCGCGTTTCTGCAGACGCTCGCGGGGCCGGCGCGGACCATCGTGACGGCTACCAAGACCGGCGGCGAGCGCAACGAGACGCGCTTCCCCGAGTTCTTCGTCGAGGCGCTCGACGCCGAGACGGCCGATCGCGATCGCAACGGCCGCGTCTCGATGCTCGAAGCCTACGACTACGCGCTCGCCAAGGTGAAGGACGCCTACGAGAAGGAAGGCCATATCCTCACCGAGCACGCGACGCTCGACGATGGCAACGAAGGCAAGTTCGCGGCGACCCAGTTTCTGGCGCCGCGCGGGTCGCGCGCGTCGGCCAGTGCATCGGCCAACCCGGCGATGCGCGCGCTGCTGGAGGAACGCGACGCGCTCGAGGAACGCGTCGCCGAGCTCCGGTTGAAAAAGGACTCGATGGACGTGGCCCGCTACGAGCAGGAGCTCGAGAAACTGCTGACCGACCTCGCGCTCAAGAGCAGGGCCATTCGCGATCTCGAGGCAAAAAAATGACGCGGGCGCGGAAGGCCGTCAGCCGTGATCATGTTTGTCGGCCTGAGCACCCGTGGGCTGGCCTCGGACAGGACCCGCGCCGGTTGTGAAACCGGCTACAGACTATGAGAAGAGAGGACCACTGTGAGCGCACTCGACGCCGTGAATCTCGATTCCGCCGACGACATCGCCCTGGCCGACAAGATGAAGAACGGCCGCCAACAGGTGATTACCGAAATCGGTAAGCGCATCATCGGCCAGGGCGACGTCGTCGAGCTGGTACTGCAAACGTTGTTTGTCGGCGGCAACAGCCTCATCGTCGGCGTGCCGGGACTGGCGAAGACGCTGCTCGTGCAGACGCTGGCGCAGGTGCTGGCGCTCAAGTTCACGCGCATCCAGTTCACGCCAGACCTGATGCCGTCCGACATCACGGGCACCGACATCATCCAGGAAGATACGGCGACCGGGCGCCGGCAGATGGTGTTTGCGCCAGGCCCGATCTTCAGCAACATCGTGCTCGCCGACGAAATCAACCGGACGCCGCCCAAGACGCAGTCGGCCCTGCTCGAGGCGATGCAGGAACACCGCGTCACGATTCAGGGACGCACCTACACGCTCGACGAGCCGTTCTACGTGTTCGCCACGCAGAACCCCATCGAGCTCGAGGGCACCTATCCGCTGCCCGAAGCGCAGCTCGATCGGTTCATGTTCCACATCGTCATCGAGCATCCGCCGGAGCACGAGGAGCTCGAGGTCGTGCGCGCGACCACGGTGAACATCGATCCGCATTTCAGTCGGCCCATCACCGGCGACGATCTGGTCCAGTTTCAGCGGCTCGTGCGCCGCGTGCCGATTGCCGACCCGGTGATGAAATACGCGCTGTCGATCGTGCGCACCAGCCGGCCGAAGGCGCCGAACGCGCCGGAGTCGGTGAAAAAATGGGTCGCGTTCGGTGCGTCCGTCCGCGCCGCGCAGTATCTGGTGCTCGGCGGCAAGTCCCGCGCGATTTGCGCGGGCCGCTATCACGTGAGCTTCGAAGACATCCGGGCCAATGCGCACCCGGTCCTCAGGCACCGTGTGCTCACCAACTTCCGCGCCGAGTCGGAGGGCGTGAGCACGGATACGATCATCGACGAGTTGCTCGAGCGCGTTCCCGTACCGGCGTCCGGCATGTAGGGGCTCGGGATTTGGGCCTCGGGGCTCGGGGCTCGGGACCAGAGGCGAGGGGCTAGGGGCTAGGGGCTAGAGGCTAGAGGCTAGAGGCTAGAGGCTAGAAAGACAGTGACACAAGGTTCTGCCATCCCGGGCGCACGATTCGTCGACCCGGTCATCCTCTCGCGGATCGGCAGCCTCGATCTGCTCGCGCGAACGGTCGTCGACGGGTTCATCAACGGCCTGCACCGTGCGCCGTATTTCGGCGCGTCGATCGACTTCGCCGAGCACCGCGGCTACGTGGCGGGCGACGACATCCGGCGCGTCGACTGGCGCCTGTTCGCGCGCACCGACCGCTTCTACGTCAAGCAGTACGAAGCCGACACCAACACGAACTTCACGATTCTGTTCGACATCTCGAAGTCGATGGGGTTCACGAGCGGCGGGGTGTCGAAGCTCGAGTACGGGTCGTTTCTCGGCGCGTGCCTCGCCTACATGGCGCAAAAGCAGCGCGATCGGGTCGGCATCGTGACGTTCGACTCCGAGATCGTGACGCACGTGCCGGCGTCGGCGAAGCACTTCAACGTCGTGCTGCACACGCTCGATCGCGCCAAAGCGGCGCGGCCGGGCCACCTGAGCGAGCCGCTCAAGCAGATGGCCGAGCACCTCAAGCGCCGCGGCATCCTGCTCCTCATCTCGGATTTCTACGACGAGCCGGACGACATCCTCGAAGCGATCAAACCGCTGCGGTTTCTCGGCAATGACTTGATCGTGTTCCACGTGCTCGACCCGCGCGAAGTGGATTTCGAGTACGACGACGCGTCGACGTTCGAGGACCTGGAGACGACCGACCAGATGCCGGTCGTGCCGCAGTCGTTCCGCGCGCAATACCGGGCGATGATCCAGGAGCACATCCAGACGCTGCAGACGCGCCTGTCGGAGCATCGCATCGACTACGCGCTGCTGAACACGTCGGAGCCGCTCG
>MEKT01000007.1:0-964 GCA_001767435.1 Acidobacteria bacterium RIFCSPLOWO2_02_FULL_65_29
CCCCGAGGTTGAAGCACGGACCTCCGCAGTTGCCGAAGTCCCGCACGTGCATGTTGCCCACCTGCTCGACGACGTTGATCACGGCCACCGCGCCGCGCTTCATCAGCTCCTGGGCGCGCCGAACGGTGGCCCCGCGCTCGGAGTACGCGCCGGAGGCCGGCTTCAGATGCTGGACGGCGACCTTGCCCTTGACGTCGACGTCGGGCAGCGCCTCGTTGGATGCCGGCCCGACGTACACGATCGGCGCCGACAGCGTTCCCAGGGTCCCGCCTGAACTCCCACTCGGAATAAGTGACCCGCTCGTCGGAACGGCCGACTCGAGCACGACGTCCCTGCTGCCCGCGCCGAACTTCGCGTCGCCGACGAGCCGCGCCTCCCACGACCTCGACCACCACATGGGCGCGCTCGCGTCGTACTCCTGCACCTCGACACCGCTCACACCCGCTTCCTTGAACTGCTCCGCCACCCACGCCATCGTCCGGGCGGCCGCGGGGAATCCCGTGACGCGGCCCCACGCTTGATCGCCGGCCGCGCGACTCTGTTTCGAGAAGCCGACGATCGTCTCCACATCTCTGCGAATGCGGTCGCCTTTGAGCTCCGTGAAGCCTTCCTCTCCGGCTGGAACCCGCGCGGGCGGCGTGGTCACGGTCGCGACGTTGACAACGGGCCGATGCGGATCGCCGATCCCCGGCGGAAGAGCGAGGCCGAACCACGGCGCGCTCGAACGAGGCGCCTGCGCGGCAAGCGCGGCCGCGCCGCCGACGGCTAATGCGAAAGGCAGCAATCCCCTGAATCGCGTCGGCATCGGATGGTGTCCTCGTGGGTGATTCCTGGCCGCCAGTCGTACCCCTGCACGACAGGATTCAATCAACGCCGGGTGACGTTATTTCCCAGGATGTCTCTGCGTGCTCTGCACTGCTAACCGTCAGAATGTTGTCGCGCCGCAACGATTTTCGCGGCGGGC
>MEKT01000007.1:970-18330 GCA_001767435.1 Acidobacteria bacterium RIFCSPLOWO2_02_FULL_65_29
GCCCGCCGCCTAGCGCGGGTGAGCCGTCCGTTTGGGTGCGGCTCAGCCGCGCTGCGAGCTCTGCGTTGATGGTCTTCGGCGCGGTTCGTTACGGGTTGTTTGCTTCGTGACCTTGGGGCGTTCGTGGTTTCTCTTGCCTCACCCGCCACCAGGAGAGCGCGGCGACGATCGGCCCCATCAGGAGCAGCTCCCAGGCCAGCGTGCGGAGATTGATGGCGATCGACGCCCCGCTGAACATCCGGTAACGCTCGGTCCGGGGAAACACGTCCCAGCCCGAGATGTACCAGCGATCGCTCCACGGCCAGAGCGCCCGGATGCCCGCCGGCCGCGACTGGTCGGCGCCGAGCCAGTCGAGCACGATGTGCGACGCATGCGCCGCAGCACACATCAAGACCACGCCCCACGCGATTCGCCACCCGACGTCTGAGTCCCGAGCCCCGAGCCCCGCTCGTGTGACCTTCCCTGTCACGGCGATCGCGAGAATGGTGATGGCGAGAGTCGTGAAAACGCTGTGCGTGACGGAGCGGTGGAACCCTGGCAGCAGGAGGTCCGCGTCGGGCAAGGCGGCAAGAGCCACCGCCCAGAGCGTCAGCGGCTGGCGCAGGAAGCGGCGGAACGAAAACGGGGTGGGCTGGCGGTTGCCGGCAAGCGCCACGGCAACCCCGGCCAGCGCGTGGCCAACGGGGCTCGGCATTTAGTGTGCTGACCGCACGGCAACTATGATTGCAGATCCCGGGCAGGCGTGTCAGAGGGGCGAAAGTGCCGTCTCCAACAACTTCCTTATATACAGATGGTTCTGGTCTCACGTGCGCATAATTGCCCTTGACTTTCGCCCGGCACGATTCTAGAATGGCGACACTTTCCGGGCGAGCGCGTACACTCGCCAAAGGAGCTCACCGACATGCCACCTGCTGAAAGACCCTCGGAGAGAACTGACCGTCACGTGCTCCACATCGAGCGCCCGACCGATCGAGACGATCGCGAGCGCCAGAAGGCCGTGGACATGGCGGTCGGCCAGATCGAAAAACAGTTCGGCAAGGGCGCCATCATGCGACTTGGCCAGAAGGGCGCGATTCAGCCGATCGACGCCATCCCAACCGGCGCCATCTCCATCGACTTCGCGCTTGGCGTGGGCGGCGTGCCGCGCGGCCGCGTGGTGGAAATCTTCGGGCCGGAGTCGTCGGGCAAGACCACGCTTGCGCTGCAGGTGATTGCCGAGGCACAGAAGCTTGGCGGCATGGCGGCGTTTGTCGACGCCGAGCACGCGCTCGACGCGGCCTACGCGCAGAAACTGGGTGTGGACATCGACAACCTGCTCGTCTCGCAGCCCGACAACGGCGAGCAGGCGCTCGAGATCGTCGAGGTGCTCGTCCGGTCGAACGGCGTCGATGTCGTGGTCGTCGACTCGGTGGCCGCGCTCGTGCCCAAGGCTGAGATCGAGGGCGAGATGGGCGAAGCGCAAATGGGTCTGCAGGCGCGCCTCATGTCGCAGGCGCTCCGGAAGCTCACGGGCGCCGTGTCGAAGTCGAAGACGTGCCTCATCTTCATCAACCAGCTCCGCGAGAAGATCGGCGTGATGTTCGGCAACCCGGAAACCACTACCGGCGGCCGCGCGCTCAAGTTCTACTCGTCGGTGCGCCTCGACATCCGGCGCATCGCCAGCATCAAGGACGGCGACGTCGTCGTCGGCGGCCGCACGCGGGTGAAGGTCGTGAAGAACAAGGTCGCGCCACCCTTCCGCGAGGCCGAGTTCGACATCATGTACGGCGAGGGCATCTCGAAGACCGGCGACCTCATCGATCTGGCGGCCGACAAGAGAATCATCGAGAAGTCCGGCGCGTGGTTCGCGTACGGCGGCGAGCGGCTCGGCCAGGGCCGCGAGAACGCCAAGCAGTTCCTCAAGGACAACCCGGAGGTCTACAAGGCGATCGAAGACCGCGTGCGCCGCGAGCTCGGCCTGGTGAGAGACGCCGAAGCCGCCGCCGTGTAGACGCCACGACGACGATCAACGCATCCCCGTAGGCCGGGTCCTTTCGGACTCGGCTCGCCCCTTCTTGCTCTTCCAGACCCGCGTGTTATGATTTTTATCTGCCCAGGGGCGAGGTAGCTCAGTTGGTAGAGCATACGACTGAAAATCGTAGTGTCGGCAGTTCAATTCTGCCCCTCGCCACCATCTAATCTCAAATCAGCATAACGACTTCCGAGAAACGCTCGATTTCAGCTCGCACGCGAGATTTTCTCGGAAGCCACAGCGAAGTCACCCCAGCACACGGGCTCGATTCGAGACGCGTGCTCGTCGTGTTTCTGGCGGGTCTGGAACCTCCTTACCTCTGACGCCGAGGCGCTGCGAAGTCAGGAGACCGCGCAAGTACGCGCGTCGAACGGTCTCCTCATGGCAGCCGACGAATTCGGCCACCTTGACCGCCGTCATCAGGCGCTTGGAAAGTCCCCTGGCGAGGTCGGACTGTCGGCCGCGAATTGCGCGTCGGTCGCAGTCTCTACTGGATCGGGGTACGCGTTCTTCCTCATGGCTCCTCCGCCCAGTTCTGGCGCCGATGAGGCGTTCGACGCCGAATGATGAGTTGACGAATCGAGCCGGTGTGTGCGGCAACGGTGATCATCGGCTGAAGCCGACCACCGCCGCCTATCGAACCATCCCGTGTCTTGTTGACAGGTCGGGCCTGAACATCTACCGTGACCGTATGAACGTTGACCTCACGCCTGACCAGCGAGCACTCGTCAAACGTGCCATCGAAAGCGGTCGGTTCAGCCACGAAGAAGAGGCTGTACAGGAGGCGCTGGCGCTGTGGGAAGAACGCGAGCGCAGGCAGGTGGAGATCCTGGCTGCCCTCGACGAGGCCGAGGCCTCACTAGCCCGCGGCGAAGGCCGCCCCATAACGGAAGACTCGATGAGGGCGCTTGCGGAGGATATCAAGCAGCGCGGACGCACCCGACTTGCGGCTGAACGCCCCGCGTCGCGGTAATGCACCTCCGGGCACCGCAAGCGGAATCCGACCTGGACGAGATCTGGTACTTCCTCGCAACCCAAAGCAGTAGCGTCCACGTTGCGGACCGCGTGATCGACTCGATCACCGCTCGGTTCGCGCTCCTCGCCAGCCACCCATATCGGCCGTCGACGCGACGAAGACCTGCGCCCTGGTGTCCGCACTTTCACGGTCGGCGACTACGTGACTGCGTACGAGTTGACGGTGACAACGTGCTGATCCTGCGCGTGCTGCGCGGCAGCCGTGACATCGAGGCGCTGTTCGCGAATAGGTCGTCGTCGAGCGCCGCGATCACGCGCCCGTTCGACGAGGTTCGGCAGGCGCAATCGCTGATTAGAATGGCGGCTGTGCCGGCTGCGAGGCCCAATGTTCGAACGCACGCTCGACCTCTGTCACACCGCCGCTGACGCCACCAACGAGGTCCGTCCGAGGTCCGTCCAATGAGAGTGGCCTTCGGACTCAGGGCTCATTCGGGCTGGGCGGCCCTTGTCGTTGTTGGGGAGCGTCACGCCGACTACATCGTCGTGGACCGGCGCCGCATTGAGCTCGTTGAGGAAGTATGGGCCAAACAGCCCTACCACGCCGCACAACGGCTGGAGCCGGAGCCGGCGCGGCATTTGGTCAGTCGCGGCATTGAGGCGGCGCGCCGCCTTGCTCTCCAGGAATTGCGTACGGCCGTGAAGCGGGAACGAGCGCGCAAGAACGAGGTCGCGGCCTGTGCGGTGCTGGTTGCGAACGTCATGCCTGATTGGAGCGTTGAAGAGATACTGGCCGTGCACTTCCGCATGCACAAGGCTGAGGGCGCTCTGTTCCGGGATGCGCTGGCCTTCGCCGCCAACGCGTGTGGATTGAGGCTCGTCGCGATTCCGGAGAAACTCCTTGCGATGCGCGTCGAAGCGACGCGCAGCACCGGAGTGACGCGACGAGTCCCGAAGAACGCGACGGCTCTCGAAAAACCGGTCGGCCCTCCGTGGGGAAAAGACCAGAAAGACGCCGGCCTTGCCGCGGTACTCGCTCTGCAGGAAGACTAGACGCGTTCCACGAAGGAGACTCGCAATGCCCACGCGTTCTCGTCGGACCGGTCTTCCACTCATCGGTGCTGCCGCCGGCGCTTCTCGATCTATTCAGAACGGGCAGCCAGCTTCAGCTCACATGGCTGACCACCCTGACGCGGCGAACGAAGCGGTTCATGGCGAAGTTGCCGGCGAGCCACGTGCGCGGCTCGGCGGATCAGAAGCCTACGACGCGTAGCAAACGCTCAGCATCTCGTACGCGCGCCCGCGCGGCGACGCGGCGATAAAGGCTTCTACCGCCGTCTCGACGGCTCCATCCCGCTTTTCTTGATCGCCGTCGCTGCGCCTTCCGACGCGAGGAACGCGATCAGCCGTTTGGACGCGTCGATTTCCTTCGAGCCTGCCACCACGGCGGCTGCGTACACCGTGACGTACTGGACCTCCGCCGGAATCGTGCCGACGAAATCGACGCCCGCGATGGGGAGCAGCTCGCTGACCTGCTGGAGCCCGATCTCGGCCTCTCCCCTGCCCACGGCGGCCGCGCCGGAGCTCGTGCTCTTCCCCGCCATCTGGTCGGCGATGCCGAGCTGTGGAAAAAGCTTGGTCGTCAGATAAACGCCACTCGTGCTGCTCGACATGGCCACCGACTTCGCGCGAAGCAGCGTCTGCTTGAGGGCTTCGACGCTGCTGATGTCCGGCTTGGGCGCTCCGGCACGCACGACCATGCCAATGATGGACTGGGCCAGGCTGACGTCTGTTCCGGCGGCGATTCTGCCCTCTGCGATGAGCTCGCTCAGCCCTTCCCTGGCCAGAATCACCACATCCGCAGGCACGCCCCGCCGAAGCTGGCCGCCGATCGTGTTTGGCCCGGTTCCGACCGACCCTCCCGATGTGGTGGTGACCTTGATGCCTGAGGTCCTCTCGAACTCCGGGAGAAGCTCCCGATAGGCGGCCGAAAAGCCACCCGAGGTGATGACCTTGACCTGCGCGAACGACGCGGTCGGCAAGGTCAGAACCGCCGCGATCACAAAGGCAATTCTGATAGGCGCGTGCAATCGCTTGTACATTAAGGTCCTATCCTCCGGAGTCGCTGTCCCTGCGCCTTCAGTTCCTCCCCGACACCACCTCCTCCATCCCGCGGGCTCCGAGGGCGGAGACGATTTCGTACAGGCCGAGGCGTACCTGGAGTCAGGAGCCAAACACTTGGCGTGGATTATACGGCCCGGCGGGGCTTCTCCATCCTTTGCGACCAGGGAGGCCTTAATCTTCCGCGCGGACAGCGACCCGGGTCAGGCCGTGCGATCATGCTCTCAACCCCCCGTGCCCTGCGATCCTGAATCGCCGTGACGATGAGAGATGACCACGTGAACACGTTTCGAATCGCGCTCGCCAACATCCGGTTCCCGGCGACTCCCGAGGAGTCGGTCATGTTGGCCGAACAAGCCATCGCTCGAGCGTCCATCGAGCGCGCCGGCCTGATCTGCTTTCCGGAATGCTTCATTCCCGGCTACCGCGGCCCAGGGAAGCAGGTGCCGCCGCCCGACCCTGCGTTCCTCGAACACGCTTGGGCTGCTATTGCGGCAGCCGCCGCAAAAGCGAACCTCGCGGTTGTTCTCGGCACCGAGCGCGTCATCGACGACGCCCTGTTAGCCACTGCGCTGGTCGTCAACGGGGACGGAACGATCGCTGGTTTCCAAGACAAAGTCCAACTCGACCCCTCAGAGGATGATATCTATTCGCCGGGATCTGGGAGGCGGGTGTTTCAAACCGGTCCGCTGGTCTTTGGTGTCGCCATCTGCCATGAGGGTTGGCGCTATCCGGAAACGGTCCGCTGGGCCGTCCGGCACGGCGCACACATCGTGTTCCACCCACATTTCCACGAAGCTGAGCCCGGCGGTTACCGGCCCTCGAGTTTTGCCGATCCGGCGAGCTCATTCCATGAAAAAGCCGCGTTATGTCGCGCCGCCGAGAACACCTGCTATTTCGCCACTGTAAACTGTGCAAGCCCTGGGTCGCCGACCACATCAGCGGTGGTGCGGCCCGACGGGACGCTGCTCAGCTATCAGCCATACGGCAAGGAAGGATTGCTCATCGCGGAGATCGACATCACTGCGGCCACGGGCCTGCTGGCGACGCGCTGCAAATCTGTCTAGGAGTTTCAAGGCCCACACTCACTGGCACGACCGATGGGTCGAAACGAACAGGAGGAGCTTGTCCATGCCGTCTGAGCAACGTCGCGCCACTCGGGGACGCGTGTGTTCGTTTGCGGTCGCGCTCGCACTTGGTGGGTCGGCGGCTCCCTTCGCTCAGCCGCGCCCGGTCGCAGCTTGGCGGGCGCAACACGAGCGGCAGATCGTCGACGAACTGCTGCAGCTGGTCTCGATTCCCAACGTCGCCGGCACTGACGCCGACACGCGGCGTAACGCGGACTTACTGGACACGCTGTTCACGAGGCGCGGTTTCAAGGTCGAGCAGACGGACGGCCCGGGATCGCCCGTCGTTTTCGCGAGGCTCGACGCGCCATCGCCGTCCGGTGTGCTCACGCTCTACCTGCATTACGACGGCCAGCCAGTGAATGCCACCGAGTGGACGCGGTGCAAGCCGTTCGCGCCGTGCATCCATAGCACCACCGGTCCGGTCGCGTCCGATCCAGCGCGCACCTCGTTCGAGTCGCAGTGGCGCGTGTACGGCCGCTCGGCGTCCGATGACAAGGGGCCGATTGTCGCGGTGCTCAACGCCGTCGAGGCGCTGCGCGCCACGGGCGGCGGTCCGACCTGGAGCCTTCGCGTGGTGCTCGACGGCGAAGAGGAAGCGGGTTCCGGAAACTTCCGTCGGTTCGCGGCGGCGAGGGGAGCCGATCTCAAAGCCGACCTGGCGATCACGCTCGACGGTCCGCGGCATCCGAGCGGACGCCCCACGCTCTATTTCGGCGTGCGTGGAGGCGCAGGCATGACGCTCACCGTGTATGGCGCGAAGAACGACCTTCACTCGGGCAACTACGGCAACTGGGCGCCGGATCCGTCGATGCGCTTGGCGCGTTTGCTCGCGAGCATGAAGGACGACAAAGGCCGCGTGACAATCGAGCACTTCTATCGCGACGTGACGCCGTTATCCGCGACCGACATGCGCGCGATCGAGGACACGCCGAATATCGAAGTCGCGCTGAAGAGAGATTTTCTCGTGGCGCTGCCCGAACGCGGCGAAGAGCGGCTCGAGAAGAAGCTCAATGAGCCGACGTTGAGCATTCTCGCGATGGAAGCGGGTGGAGGTCTCGGCGCGCCCGCGCGCTCGGCCATTCCTGCGACCGCGTCGGCGCGCATCGAGATGCGGCTGGTCAACGGCCTGGATCCGGCGAAACAGAACGCGCTGGTCGCCGACCACATCCGGAGGCAGGGGTATTTCGTCGTGGAAGGACGCGACCCGACCGACCTCGAACGCCTCACGCATGCCCTCATCGCCCGCATGGATCCTCGCGCGGGATCGACGGCGCCGCGCGTGTCCATGGACGATCCGATGGCCCGCGCCGTCGTCGCGGCGCTGACGCGCGATGGCCGTCAACTCGTCCGGCTGCCAACCCTGGGCGGCAGCATGCCGTTCTCGACGTTCAGCAGCCAGATGCCCACCGTGGGGTTCTCGATGGTCAACCACGATAACAACCAGCACGGGCCCGATGAGAACCTGCGGATTCAGAACCTGTGGGAGGGCATTGAGATGATGGCCGCCATCATGACGATGGCGAGATAGCGCGAGTTCGTGGCTGGCGTTTCTTGGCCGGCCGGACTTACTTCTTCAACCCCGCCGTCCAGTTGAGGACGACGGTCAGTGGGAATCGCCCTTCGACTTGCCGGCGCAGTAGAAACCGCTGCCCATTCGCCGGCACCGCGTAGTGGTCCTGCCGCGGGTTGACGGCAATCCCGGTCTGGAACAGCACACGAGCCTCACCCAGCGTTGGACGAGGCGCTGTGAGTTGGACATCCACCGCTATCATCTGGCCGTCGAGGCCCAGGTAGTACAGTTCCTTCCCGTCGGCGCGCCACCGCACTTCGGCGCCACCACCGGCCGAGATCTGCCAGCGTTCACCAGTGGGCGGAAACGGGGCGAGGTACACCTGCCATGTTCCCGATTCGTTGGAGTTGTACGCGATCCATTTGCCGTCCGGCGAGAAATGCGACTCGTCGAGGTTTGCACTCGCGGTCTGTACGAACGGAAACGGCTTCGCGTCTCCAGTCAGCGGAAGCGCCATCAGCGCCGGGTCCCGATTGAACGTGATGAACCTGCCATCGGGCGACCAGTCGTCCAGTATCACACCGGTGCCTGAGATCAGGACTGTTTCGGCGCCGCCCGATGCGGCAATGCTCACGGCCCCGGCTCCGGTGCGCGTGAACGCGATGCGCTGGCCATCGGGCGACCAGACGGGGCTCCCGTCCTGCCCGCTGGAGAATGTCAGTCTGGATTGCACACCACGCGAAAGATCCACAGACCAGATGTCCCCGGAAAACCCGGCTCGCCCCAGAGAAGCCACGACATGAACACCGTCCGGCGACAGATCGAAATTCCCCCATGGCGCCGGCTCACCGACTCTCGCCATCTCCCGTCCTGAGCGATCCACCCAGAGCAGCTGTCGATCGGGCCTCAGCCCGTCGGTGTAGACCAAGGCACCGGTTTCGGAAGCACTGAGGTTCGGGTTATTGCCAAAACTGGCTGTCTCGCCGATTGGTTGGGGCTCGCCGGTCAACCTATTTTGAACGGAATCGAAGGGCTGGGCCATCAAGACGCCGTCACGGATGAACAAGAGATTTCTCTGTGCGTACGTCGCGCGCTCTGCCCTGTCGAGCAATCGAATCGGTGGCGCATCGTCGAGCGAACCCATCCAGACGCCGGCTTGGTCGGCTTCCCCGCTGGCGCGGCGACCGGCGGTGCCAATCTCACTGGTGAGAAAAATGAAGTGGCGCCCGTCCGGAAGAAACGTCGGATTCAGCGGCGGGCCCCCCTGGCCTCCGTCAACGCTCGCCACCGGCGAGGCGGCGCCGCCGTTCGCTGACACGCGAAAGAGTCTCACTCCGGCGGCAAAGAGAATGACCCCATCGCTGCTCCAGCTTCCACGAGCAGTGGTTTGAAGCGAAAGGGGACTCGGGAGATCGCACACCGCGCGGGGCACCACGGCATCGAGATCCAGCCGCTGGAGCTTTCCATCTGCAAAGAACGCGATCGTGCGGCTGTCGGGCGACCAAAACGGACTACCCCGCGCACCTGCAGTTCCAGGCAGCTCACGCGCCGACAGGGAATCAAACGCCTGGAGCCAGACGCCAGTTCCTCCGTTCGACTCGGCAACGAACGCGATCTGCCGGCCATCCGGCGCCACGCTGAAACGGCCAGGTCCTCCCGTGCTGAACATGGCGCCTTCCGGTGGAAACACGAGAAACCGGACGACGGACGCGGACGTGGCTGGGGCATCAGAGCTCGGCCTCCTTCCCAGCAACGCACCGAGCGCCACCGTTGTCGAAGCCGCGAGTACGAGTGCGACCGCGACTTGAGCAGTGCTCCATCGTCGTAACGCCGCCGGAACAGGTTCGGCGCTCCCGAGGCCGTCGATCTGAATGCGCGCCTCGCCGATATCACGCAACCGGCGCCGGGGGTCTTTCTCAAGGCAGCGACCAAGCAGGCGGCGAACAGCCGCGGGCGTCCCCGCGGGTAGCGCGGTCCACGCCGGCTCCGCGCGCAGCACCGCCGCGAGCGTGTCCGCAATATCCTGGCCTGCGAACGCACGTTTGCCGGTGAGCATCTCGAACAGCACGCAACCGAATGCCCAGATGTCGGCGCGTTTGTCGACCGGTCTCCCCTTGGCCTGCTCCGGGGACATGTAGGCGGCCGTGCCGAGAATCACGCCTGCCCGGGTGGCGGCCAGCGACAGCGTCGGCGACTGCGAAATGTAGGCCGGGTCTTCAGACCCGGCTCCGGCGGGACTAAAGTCCCGCCCTACAACTGGCGCGAGCGCTTTTGCCAACCCGAAGTCGAGCACTTTCACCGTGCCGTCATCGCGCACCTTGACGTTGGCGGGTTTGAGATCGCGGTGAATGATCCCGTGCTCGTGCGCCGCCTCGAGCGCCTCGGCGATCTGACGGGCGATCGGCAGCGCGTCTTCGATTGATAAGGCGCGGGGCCCCGCCCCCGCGCCGGCGATCAGGTCGGCAAGCGTTGGACCTTCCACGAGTTCGAGGACCAGTGCGCTGACGCCGTCGGCCTCTTCGAGGCCGTAGATGCTCCCGATGTTCGGATGATTGAGTGACGCGAGCGTCTTGGCTTCTCGCTGGAAGCGCGCGACTCGTTCTGGGTCGGCGATGAATTCGTCAGGCAGGACCTTCAGCGCGACCTCGCGACCAAGCTTCGTATCGCGGGCCCGGTAGACCTGACCCATGCCACCTTCGCCGATCTGCGCGGTGACTTCGTAGACGCCGAGACGTGTGCCGGGAGTGAGGGCCAAGGGTGGCGTGATTATACGGGGGCGGAGTCGCCCGCGAGGACGGAATTGGTCTTGGGCGAGTCGCGCGGGCGATGACGCAGGTGAGACACGGTCCTGATATCATCAGGCCGTGCAGAAGACGGTTGGCCATCGTCGAACCGACCGACACGACCCTGCGGCCCTGCAGCACACGCTGGCCGCCGTGCGCCGCACGGGTGCGCTCGTGCCTCGTGGTGTGTATCGGTTTCACAGCTTCGAGGAGGCCGACGCGTGGATGACGCGCATGATGGCTCGTACGCACGTGAGCCGCAGCTCGACGACCTCGTGCGCCTCGCCCGCGCGCTGAATGCGCATCACGTCAGATATGTGCTGATCGGCGGCTTCGCCGTGATCGCGCATGGCGGCGCGCGCACCACCAAGGATATCGATCTCCTCATCGACGCGGGCCCCGAGAATGTCGCTCGCGTGCGCGAGGCCCTCCAGATTCTCGAGGACAAGGCCGTCAACGACATCGCCGACGAAGACGTCGCCCGCTACTCGGTCGTGCGAGTCGCCGACGAGATTGTCGTGGACCTGATGGCCAAGGCGTGCGGCGTCGACTACGACGACGCCAGCCGCGACTCGGTCATGATCCCCTTCGCCGACGTCCTCATTCCCGTGGCTAGCCCGCCCACCCTCATCCGGACCAAGAACACCATCCGCCCGTCCGATGCGGCCGACCGCCAGTTCTTGCAGGTGCTCATCGACGAAGCCGCACGATGACAACGCCCAACACCGAGTTCCCACCTCCGATCGCCAGATCGCTGGGCGAGCTCCGGCGGGCAGGCCGAGCCCGCCCCTACCTCCGCTCGCCAGATCGCCGGGCGAGCTCCGGCGGGCAGGCCGAGCCTCGACTCAGAGCACTGAGTACGCGGCGGCTGCGGCCAACCTTGCGAGATACTCCTTGCGCGGAATCGCGACCGCGCCGAGCGACGCGAGATGATCCGTGCACCACTGCACGTCGAGCAAGGTCATCCCGTTCGTGCGCATCTGGTCGACGAGCGCCATCAGCGCCACCTTCGACGCGTCTCGCTTGACGTGGAACATCGACTCGCCCGCAAAGAGTCCCTCGACGCGAATGCCGTACAGCCCTCCGGCCAGCTGACCGTCGCGGCCGAACACCTCGACGCTGTGCGCCCATCCGAGCTCGTGCAGTCTCGTGTAGGCGGCGATGAAGGCCCCGGTGATCCAGCCGTTTTCCCGCGACGGATCGGCGCACGCGCGGATGACGCGCGCGAAACAGGTGTCGACCCGAATCTCGTACCGCCTGGCGCTCTGGCGCATCGACCGGGTGACGCGCAGACCATCGAGCGGCACAATGCCGCGGGGATCGGGCGACCACCAGCCGAGCACGCCCGGCAATCCGGACACTTCCATCGGAAAGACGCCCCGGCGGTAGGCGTTGACGACCGTCGAGGGCTGCAAATCGCCGCCGATGCTCAGGAGGTCCGACTCCGGCCACTCGGATGGCGGCGGAAAGCGCCAGCGACTGTCCTCGACCAGCTGCGGTCTCGTCGCCCAATTCACAAATTCATTATCAGCCATCAGCCATCAGCTATCAGCCTCAGCCATCCGGTGTCAGCGGTCAGCTGTCAGCTCAGTCCTCAGCCGAGGACCCATCGGTGCCAATGCGATTGGCGACCAGCGGCCACAACTGTGGACTCGGCTGACGGCTGAGACTTGAAGGCGTGTGAAGAAATCGCAGGTTCGTAGTGTCCGGCTTCCGCCTTCGCTCGGAGCTTCGGCGGACCGCCGTAGCCTTGGCGGAGGCGGTCGCCGAACCCTGAGAAGTCCGCCTGAAGGTGGACACTACAGCGATTTCTTCACAGGCTCTGAGAGCTGATCGCCGCGAGATGCGCTAATCTGTGGACATGCCCGACAGGGTGGGTCACGACGACCAGACCGGCGGAGCGGTCAAGGAACGCTCCAGGGAGAAGACCAAGGAGCCGACGCTGTACAGCGTCGTCCTGCTCAACGACGACTACACGCCCATGCAGTTCGTGGTCGACGTCCTGGAAACGCTGTTCCTGAAATCTCCGGCCGAGGCGTATCGCATCATGATGCAGGTCCACCTGGGCGGCCGCGGCGTGGCCGGGATCTACCCGTGGGAAGTGGCGGAAACCAAAGTCGACACACTCACCTCGCAGGCGCGCGAGGCTGGGCACCCGCTTCAGGCAACCATCGAAGACGCATGAGGGATCCACGTCTTGTTTTCCCCCGCTCTTGAAATCGTCTTGAACATCGCATTCCGCGAGGCGGTCTCGCGCCGGCACGCGTACCTCACGCTCGAGCACCTGCTCTACGCCCTTGCGCACGATCCCGACGGCGAGCGAATCCTCGCGGCGTGCGGCGCGGACCTGCCAGCGCTCAGGCGCGCGCTCGGCGCTTACCTGGACGAGTCGGTCGAGCACCAGCGCCGAGGGGCGGAGCAGGAGCCCGAGCAGACGATGGCGTTTCGCCGCGTGCTGCAAACCGCGGTCCTGCACGTCCAGAGCGCGCAGCGCAACGAGGCGAACGCCGGCGACATTCTCGCGGCGATTCTCCAGCAGCCGAAGAGCCGGGCCGCGCAGTTCCTGGTCGAGCAAGGCATCACGCGTCTGGATGTTCTGAATTACATCTCGCACGGCATCACCAAGACGCCGCTCGGCGCCGACGGGGCTCCCGCGTCGGCGGGTCCGCTGACCGACGACGCACCCGGCCCAGCTCCCGCGCCGGCCGATCCGCTCCGCGCGTACTGCGTGAATCTGACCGATCGGGCGCGTCAGGGGCTGCTCGATCCGTTGATCGGACGCACCGACGAGCTGCAGCGCACGATCGAGGTGCTCTGTCGCCGGCGCAAGAACAACCCCGTGTTCGTCGGCGATCCCGGCGTCGGCAAGACAGCGATGGCCGAGGGCCTCGCGGCCCGACTGCTTCAAGACGACGTGCAGGGCGTGCTGAAAGATGCGGAGGTCTTTGCGCTCGACACTGGCGCGCTGCTCGCAGGCACGCGGTACCGCGGCGACTTCGAGGAGCGCTTCAAGGCGGTCGTCGCCGCGCTCGCCGCCCGGCCGAAGCCGATTCTCTTCATCGACGAGATGCACGCCACTGTCGGCGCCGGCGCGGTCACCGGGGGCACGATGGACCTGGCGATGCTGCTCAAGCCGCTGCTCACGGCGGGCGATCTGCGCGTGATCGGGTCGACGACCTTCGAGGAGTTCAAGCACATCGAAAGAGATCGCGCGCTCGCCAGGCGCCTGCAGAAGATTGCGATCGAAGAGCCCTCAATCGAGGACACCGTGAAGATTCTCGCCGGGCTGCGGAGCCGCTATGAAGAGCATCACGGCGTCCGCTACACGGACGTCGCGCTGGAGGCGGCCGCGAAGCTGGCCTCGCGGCACCTTCGGGATTACAGGCTGCCCGACAGCGCGATCGATCTCGTCGACGAGGCCGGAGCGGTCACGCGAATCCAGGCGCTCGCCGCGACCGCGACGGCAGACACCGCCGGTGTGGCCGGCGACGCTCCCGCGGCGCCCGCTCCCCCGCCTGTCGTGGACGCGCGGGAGATCGAGCGCGTCGCGGCCCGCGCAGCGCGCATCCCCGACCAGCAGGCCACCTCTTCGGATCGCGAGCGCCTTCGAACGCTCGAGGAGTCGCTGCGGCGCGTCGTCTTCGGGCAGGACGAGGCGGTGCATGCCGTGTCGGGCGCGATCAAGCGTTCGCGCGCCGGTCTGGGTCAACCGGACCGCCCGGCGGGCTGCTTTCTGTTCACCGGGCCGACGGGCGTTGGCAAGACCGAGCTCGCGAAGCAGCTCGCGATCCTCCTCGGCAACGAATTCACGCGCTTCGACATGAGCGAGTACATGGAGAAGCACGCGGTGGCGCGGCTGATCGGCGCCCCGCCGGGCTACGTCGGGTTCGAGCAGGGCGGTTTGCTGGTCGATGCCGTTCGTGCTCACCCGTACAGCGTGGTGCTGCTCGACGAGATCGAAAAAGCGCATCCGGACATCTACAACGTCCTGCTGCAGGTGATGGACCACGCGACGCTCACCGACAACACCGGGCGGAAGGCGGACTTCCGCAACACCGTGCTCATTCTGACCTCCAACGCCGGCTCACGCGAGATGAGCATGGCGTCCATCGGGTTCGCCGATAACGCGGACGCGCAGGGGCGCGACGCGGCCGGCAAAGCCAAAACCGCCGTCGAGCGGGTCTTCAGCCCGGAATTCCGCAACCGGCTCGACGCCATCGTCACCTTCAAGTCGCTGACGCCCGAGGCGATGGAGACCATCGTCGATAAGTTCATCCTGCAGCTCGAGAGTCAGCTCTCCGATCGGAAGGTCGCCATTGCGCTGACGCCGGCGGCGCGCACCTGGCTCGCGACCGCCGGCTACGACCGCGTGTTTGGCGCGCGTCCGCTCGCACGCGTCATTCAGAAGGAAGTGCGAGACGTGCTGACGGACCAGATTCTCTTCGGCGCGCTCGAGCACGGCGGGACGGTCACGATCGACGTCGCCGACAATCGCGTCGCGTTCGCGTACGAAAGCCGTCAGCCGTCAGCTCTCAGCTCTCAAGAGCCGTCTTCTCGCCAGGCTGGTACGTCGTCCTGACCTCGCCCCCGGCCGACCAGAGCGCATTGCGCCTCCGCGTAGCGAAGTTCACAGTCGACAGTTCACAGTCGACAGTCATCGACGTCGGTGGGTGTATTCTGTCAACTGTGGACTGTCAACTGTCGACCGCGTCCGGTACTACGGACAAGTGAAAACTGCATTTCGAGGTGGAGCGTCGTTACTGTGCACCGTGCGGCCGGTCATCAGACGTCAGACGTTACGAGCGCGACCCGATCCACCCTCTCCGCCAGAAGTAGAAGATCAAACCGCACGCCACCGACAGCATCAGTCCCAGCGCGAAGGGATAGCCCCAGTACCATTCGAGCTCGGGCAGGTTCCACGGCGATCGCGCGACGTCGAAGTTCATGCCGTAGACGCCGGCGATGAACCCGAGCGGGATGAAGATGCTCGCAAACATCGTCAGCACCTTCATGATTTCGTTCATCCGGTTGCTGGCCGTCGAGAGGTACACGTCCATCAACCCGGATCCGACCTCGCGATGCGTTTCAACCAGATCGATCACCTAGACGGTGTGATCGTAGCAATCCTGAAGATACATCCGGTCTTCGTTCTTGAAGTACGGCTCCGATTCCTTCGGCAGCCCGCTGAACAGTTCTCGCAGCGGCCAGACGGCCCGTCTGAGCGTCAGCAGGTCGCGCTTGGCCGCCCGGACGCTGGCGAGCGAGCCGCTGTCGGCGCTGAGGGTGACCGCGCTCTCGACGCCTTCCAGATGCTCTCCGAACTCCTCGAGCACGGGAAAATACTGATCGACCACGGCGTCCGAGGGTGACCGCTTCCCTGTTGCGCCGCGCGGGAACGTCCTCCACCCCAGACAGCGTTTCCTCGACGAGTGCGTCCCGGCCGTACGCGATGAGACGAATCGTCGGCGCCTGAGCGTCGGCGTCTCCAAGCAACGTGCGGGGAGCGGTGCCCGGCAACGGCCGGCGTCGCGGTCCGCGCTTGCGCGGAGCGGGCGGTTGAGTCGTCACGGGTTGCCTCGCATGTCGGCGCCGGGCGCGGGCCGACCTCTCCTACTCTCGTCCTCGCAGCCGTCGTAACGCTCGGCGCTCGCGTTTGTCGGGCGCGCGGGGCGGCGTCGTGACAGCGCGGTAGATTCGCTCCTGCCGCCTCATCTCGATCTCCTCGAGCGTGGGCGCCGGAGTCAGATCCTCGTAGAGCAGCCGGGCTTCGGCTCTTGCCACGTGACGGTCGGCGACCGCGCGCACAACGATTTTCTGTAAGCGACCATGCGGCCGCTTGATGTCGAGCCGGTCGCCCGCGCGAATCAGCCGATTCGGCTTGGCGTCCTGCCTGTTGACCTCGATCCGTCCGCTCTTGCAGGCCTTCTGCGCCTCCGAGCGCGTCTTGAACAGGCACGCGACGTCGAGCCAGATGTCCAAACGAACCGCATCGCGACTCGAGTCGCTCATGGCTTCCATCTGCCCTCGACTTTGCTCAGCCATCAGCTATCAGCCTTCAGCTCTGCCCCTTTGCCCTTCGCCCTTTGCCCTTCGGCCTTTTGCCCTTTTGCCCTTTGCCCTTCGCCCTCTAGCCCCTCGCCCCGTCGCCCTTTGCCGCTTGCGCGACAGCCTCCTGCCGGCGCGCATAGACGAACGCGACGACGAAGATGACGACGATGAGGCCGAGCGACAGCCACTTTGGCACCTCGAAATGCACGTATCCGGCCTCGTGCAGGAACTCGAGACAGAGCTTGACGGCCACCCACCCGATGATGACGAACGCCCCGTCGACGAGCGGTGGATAGCGCTGGACGATCGCGAGCAACTGTCCGATCACGAGCCGCATCATCACGATGCCGAGAATGCCGCCGGTCAGAATCACCCAGATCTTCGGCGACATCGCCACGGCGACCAGAATCGAATCGATCGCGAAGACGATGTCGGTCAGTTCGACCTTGACGACGGTGGCCCAGAACGCGCTCAACCCGAGCATGGGGGTCGCCTTCGGCGGCGTTCGCCTCCCTTCGGCGCCGCCGTGCTGCCTGAAATGGCTGAACGTGAGGTAGAAGAGGTATCCCGCGCCGGCCAGCTTCACCCACCACAACGCAATCAGGTAGACGGCCAGCAGCGTGGCCGCAGCGCGAAAAACGAACGCGCCAATGATGCCGTAGCGCAGCGCCTTCTGCTGCTGCTCTTTGGGCAACCCGAGGACCAGCACCGCCAGCACCATGGCGTTGTCGGCGCTGAGCAGGCCCTCGAGGGCGATGAGGAGCGCGATGGTGAGGAGGTCGGAC
>MEKT01000008.1 GCA_001767435.1 Acidobacteria bacterium RIFCSPLOWO2_02_FULL_65_29
GCCAACTCCATCACGAGCGCCGTGCCCGATCCGTCGTCGTTGGCGGCCTCGCCCCAGCCGTGCCCGTCCATGTGCGCGCCGACGATGTACATCTCGTCCGGGCGCGTGGCACCGACCTTGGTGCAGAAGACTTCCTCGCGAGGGCCGTCGACAGCCGGCTGCGTGTTGAGCGCGCGCAGCTTTTCATCGGGCTGCAGCCTCGGATCCGTATTCACGCTGGTGCGCGTACGGATCCCTCGGGGGCGTCCGCCGCCCGATGCCACGGGTGGCGCCTGTGGCGCCACACCGCGCCCCGGCTGCGTGGCGGGCGAGGCGGGCGCGGGATTGGGCGGCCGCGAGCGGTACTCGTACTTCACGCGCTCGGTGTTCGTGCAGCCGTAGCTTTTGAGCTGGGCTTCGATCCAGTCCACCGCCGCGCGATTGCGATCCGTGCCCTGACGCCGATCGCCAAATGCCGTGAGGCCCTTGATCGTCGCTTTGTAGCGTTCGAGGTCGAGCCGATCCACGAGCGTCTTCACGGGATCGTCGGGCGCGGGCGCCGCGCCGCCGCGCTGCGCCGCCACCGCCGAGCCAAGTCCCACAACCGCCGCACACGCCGCCGCGACACATACACTGGCTCGCATGCTCAGTCCCTCCGGACGATAACTCCTCAACTCCTCAACTCCTCAACTCCTCAACTCCTCAATCCTCAAATCCTCAAATCCTCAAATCCTCAAATTCCACACTCTCAGACGTATTTCCCCGCCGCAATCTCCTCAATAATAGTGTCGATTTCGTGGCCCTCGTCATCAAACTGTCCGTGCCGTTCCGTGCCGGGGGACGCAGGCACCGGCCATGGGCCGCCGCTGTTCCTGTACCGCTTCCGGAAATCCGATCCGATGCCGAGAATCGGCACGCGGCCCTTCCTGGCCTGGAGATGGTCGGCCACGTATGTGAGCAGCGAGCTCGGGTACACACCGATGTTATCAGTCTGTTCCTTTTCGTCGCCTAGCATGTAGACCCGAAAGTTCTTTCGCGCCACCGGCAGCGCGCCGCCCGCCATGAAGCGGGCCTCGGCATCAGCGACGCTGAGTGCCGGCGCCATCAGATGAATCGATCCCAGCGTGACGCCCGTACCGGCAATCACCGGGTCGGTGAGCTCGGTGCGCAGCAGGTGGTCCCAGAGGAAGGACAGATAGATCGCTCCGGCGCTGTGGCCGACCAGGTGCAGCACGTACGGGACGCCGCGGTCGTCGTCGCGCATCGCTTTGAGCAGCTCGCCGGTAAACAGCCGCGCGCCGCCTCTTGACGCGGACGCGCCCTCCGCGCGCCCGGTCATTTCCTTCCAGATAGGACGGATCGCGCCGGCCGAGGCCGCGCCAATCGCTTTCTGCACGGCGCGGCCAATATTCGCCGCACCCTTCTTGATCGCCCCGAGGATCTCGGGGATCGAAAATCCCACGGCTTCCGGTCCTGCCGCGTCGTCACGGCTCCGCAGAAGGCCGAGCACGCTTTCGAACGTGCCTGTTTCCCACACGAAGAAGTACGCCGTCTGGCCGCTGGCGCGGCAGGCTGTGAAAATGCGTGACGCGATCCGCACGCCCTCGGTCTCGGCGTCGAGACCGCCGTGCGCGTACAGCATCACGTGGCGATGGCCGTCGACGGTCTGCTGCTCGCGGACTTTCGCTGCCATGCCGGGCAGTTCCTCGATCCGCGTTTTCAGTCGATGCGTGCCGTCGAGGCCGCCCTGGTCGCCGGTATTGATGAAGAAGGGCAGCGCCCCGGCTGGTATGTCGAGGCCTTCGGCCGACGTGTCGACGCGCGAGGGCGCGCCGGCCTCTCCGGCAAAGCCGGCGAGAAAAATGCGCGCGCGTCCCTGGCTGTCGTTGGTGCGGGGCCCTGGACGCGCGATCCAGGCGTCCTGCCGGTTCGCGAACCAGTCGTCGTAGGCGAGCAGCGCGAACCCGCCAGTACCCCAGCGCCGGCCCCACGAGTTCTGCACGATCAGGCCGTCGGGCGTGTAGCCCACGATGGCCACGGCGTGCAGACTGCGGCCTCCCGGACGGCTGTCGATGCGCTTGATCGTGACGGCGCCTCTGGCGGGCGCGAGGAGCTGATCGTGGCGCCAGCCGCTGTGGACCCACAGCGAGACCAGCACGGCGTCGGCCTCCAGGACTGCGGCCTGCACGTGGAGCGGGTCGCTGTCGAGCACGCGATAATAGGCGCCGAGAGGCCGTGACCGCGCGTCGTCCGCTCGCTCCGGCGTCCACTCGCGCTCTCTCGAGTCGAGGGGCCACGCGGCCTCGGATGCGGCGCCAACGTGATGCCAGGCCTTCATCGCGCCGCGGGGGCTGGTACCTGAGTACCCCTCGCCTTTCCATTCGTCGTACCGGCGCGCCATCTCGTACAGCATGCGCGCGCTCGCGAGCGAGCCGGCGCCGCCTGTGGCGCTTCGGCGGCGGGCCGGCCGCACCTCGTCCTGCCTGGCCAGGCTGATATTGATGACGGCCGCAAGGGCGAAGCCGACGCAGGCGCCCTCCTGCCCCTGATCGAGGATCTTCGGCGCGAGCGGCCGCCGATCGAGCGTCCCGGGCAGCAGCGCAATCGTCGGCTGATAGACGAAGTCGCGCGCGTCGGTGTCGTCGGCGCGCGCGTCGAGCGATCGCGTCGATCGATCGGTGTCGTGCGAGAGGAAAGAGGTCACCACGGCCGCCTCCACGACGAGGAACGCAGGTCTATCGAATCGTCCAGAGAAACAACTGCTGGCTCTCGGCGCGAGTGGCCACGTCGGGCGGCCACGCGCCGATGCGGAACTGCTGCGAGACAACACGGGTGCCGGGCCGGAGCTCCCGTTTCAGCTTCGGCTCGAGCCGCATGTTGACCGTCGTCGACAGATACAAGGTCACGACGGTCGCGGGCGAAATGTCGGTGGCGAACAAATCGCCTTCGATGAACGTGACACGGTCGGCAACGCCGCCTTCGCGGGCGATCTCGCGCGACCGCTCGACCAGCTGGCGGTCGATCTCGATGCCCACGCCCCGCGCGCCGAATGTCTGCGCGGCAATCACGAGAATCCGTCCGTCGCCCGAGCCCAGATCGTAGACGACGTCATCGGCTGTGACGTGCGCGAGCTCGAGCATCGCCTTCGCCACCGACTGCCGCGTCGGCACGTAATGGATATCGGGCGTCCGCGCCGGCGGCTGAGCGGCCAGAACGGCTGCCGCGAGCGCGACGGTCATGACGGTCGCGAGCAGTCTTGGCACGGACATCGCCTTCTTACTTCTCAATTCTTAATTTCGTCGTCTCTCACCTATTGCCGGGCGCAGAGGTGGCCAGCGTGCCGCTGAGCGAGCCGACGACGCTCCGTTCGTTGCCTTCGTGGCAGGCATACTCGTAGATTGGGCCAGGAATGCGCGTCATGGCCACGTCAGCGCTCCACGGCCTCGTCCAGGTCGTCGGGTCGTCGACCGTGAAGCGGTACTCGAGCGTGTCGTCGGAGGTGCGCGTGAAGCGTTCCACGAGATGCAGGTTCTCGCTCGACCCCCGGAAATTCACCTTGTCGATGAAGTGTACGGTGTCGACGACGAGCGTCTGGCCCTCCCAGCGTCCGCGCGAATCGCCCATCCAGCGGCGCACGGTGCCGTGCGGGCGACCGTCCATGGGCACGATGCGCGCGTCGTGAATCATCTCGTTGAAGATCACGATGAAGTCGCGCGTCTGAATGAACTGGACGTTGTTGTTGTACACGCCCGGCAGCATCGGCGGCCCGGCCGTGGCCCAGAGCAGGCAGCGCTCGTTGAGCGCGAGATCTTCCGGCGCCTCGGGATTGTTGCGGTTGGGGCGCGCACGGGCAGCTTGACGCTTTTGCGCTTCGGGCGTCATCGGCGGCACGCGGCCGTCGGGCGGGTCGACGACGAGAGATGTGCGCCGGTTCTTCAGCACCGCCGTGCCCGTATCCCACCAGTCGGGGCCGGCCGTGGCGTTGGTCGTGGCGCGTCGCGCGATCGTTTGCCGCTCGAGTGCCGTCGCCTCCTCTTCGCTCAGGATGTCTTTGCCGGCCATGTCCCGCCCGCGTTCGAGCGGCGTCAGAGTGGCGTAGTTCCAGACGCCGTCCAGATCGGGATCGCCCCACGAGGTGCGCGGCGGCGTCCGCGATCGCGCCGGCGCCGAGGGTGTGACCGACGGCGCAGCGGCCTGATCGTTCGCCGCGGGGCGCTGGCGGGCCTGCGGCGACGTCGTGACCAGGGCGACGGCGAGCGCGATCGGCAGACCTCGAGAAGGGGTAGTCATCCGGCACCTCCCGTGCTGTGGCAGGCTCAGACTGTCACATTCTACTGCCCGCGTGCCAGCTTCAATCCCACGTTTCAAGGCGCGGCTGCCGCGAAAAATGCATAATCGAGAACGTGGCCCGCCTCTCGAACCACGTCGAGCCCAGCGGCGCCGCCGCGATGGCGCGGCACTACATCAGAGACCTGGTGTACGGCGCCAACGACGGCATCATCACGACGTTCGCGGTGGTCGCCGGCGTCGCCGGCGGGAATCTGTCGCGTACGGCCGTGCTCGTCGTGGGCGTGGCCAATCTCGCCGCCGACGGACTCTCGATGGCCGTCGGAAACTTCCTGTCGATCCGATCCAACGAGAGCGCCCGCGAGGCCGACAACCTGCCCGAGGAGGAAGCGTTTCCCGTGAGGCACGCCGTCGCGACGCTCCTGGCGTTTGTGACGGCCGGCGCGCTGCCGCTCTTGCCCTACGTGCTGCCGGCGATCCGGCCCGGCCAGTTTTCGTGGTCCGTCTGCCTCACCTTTCTCGCGCTCTTCAGTGTTGGGGCGCTTCGGTCGGTCGTGACGGTCGATCGCTGGTGGCGGGCGGGTCTGGAAATGCTCGTTCTCGGGGCGCTCGTGGCGGCGGCCGCGTACGGTGCGGGCGCGCTGATCGCTTCGATGATCGCGTAGCCACGACGATCACCGCATCCCTCGACAGGCTCGGGATGCCCTGAGCTTGTAACCTCTCGATGACGCTCGGGACGACCCAGAGCCAGTCGAGGGTCGAAGGGCAGAGACCGCGGAGATCGCAGAGCTCATCGATCAGGTATTCCGCGCTCTCCGCGCGTTCTGCCCTGTCGACGAGCTCAGAGCATCCCGGGCTCGCCGAGGGATGCGGTTGTCCTCGTGTCGGCCGCTCCGTTTCGAACGTCATTCGCGATTGCGGTTGATATAATCGGTGCGCGGTAGCCACGACGATCAACGCAGAGCACGCAGAGCTCACAGAGAAATTCTTGAAGAGATACCACGCACCGATCGACAGATGAGATCCATGAGAATTCGGCGGTCTCTGCGGTCTCCGCGTTGATCGTCGTGACTAGGGAGGACATGATGGCGAAGCGCTTGTCACTCGTCGCGGCGTTCGTCGTTTTCGCGGTGTGGCTCGCGCACCCCTCCGCGCAGCAGGGCACGAGCTGGCGGCCGACGGTCGTCGCTCAGCACGGCATGGTGGCGGCCGGCCATCCGCTCGCGGCCGAAGCAGGGATGCGCATCCTGAAGGCGGGCGGCAACGCCATCGACGCGGCCATCGCGACGTGGGCCGTCCAGGGGCAGGTCGAGCCAGGCATGACGGGCCTGGGCGCCGACATGTTCATCCTCTTCTACGACGCCAAGACCAAAGAGGTGAAGTTCATCAACGGCACCGGCTACGCGCCCGGCGCCGCGACCATCGAGTTCTACACCAAGCAGGGCGGCATCCCCGATACGGGCCCGTTGTCGATTGCCGTGCCGGGCGCCGTCTCGGGCGCCGCGCTTGCCGTGCAGAAGTACGGCACCATGCCGCTCGCGAGTGTGCTGGCGCCGGCCGTTGAGATGGCCGACGGTGGATTCCCAATCTCGGAAACGCTCGCGCGCAGCCTGTCTGGCAGCCGCGCGAAGCTCGAGAAATGGCCGTCGACCACCAAGCTCTGGTTCAAGGACGGCAAGCCGCTCGAGATGGGCGACATCCTGATCAACAAAGACCTGGCCCGCACCCTGCGCGCCGTCGCCTCGAAGGGTCCCGACGCGTTCTACCGCGGCGAGGGCGCGAAGAACCTCGCGACGTTCCTGCAGAGTGTCGGCGGCATCGTCACGGAAGCGGATCTGGCTGGCATCCGCGCCTTCGAGGATGCGCCGCTCAAAATCACGTACCGCGGCACGGACGTCTACGAGTGCCCGCCGAACTCGCAGGGCTTTGTGATGCTCGAGGCGCTCAACATCCTCGAAGGCTTCGACCTGCGCGCGATGGGACACAACAGCGCACCGTACCTGCACGCGGTCACGGAAGCGCTGAAACTTTCATTTGCCGATCGGAACACGTTCGTGGGCGATCCAAAGTTCGTGCCGAACATCCCGATGAAGCAATTGCTGTCGAAGGAATACGCGGCGGCGCGCCGCCGCGCGATTGATCCGGATCGCGCGATTGCGGGCGAGCCGGCCCCCGGCGACCCGTTGAGTGTCCGGCCGTCCACGGGCGCTCAGGCTTACGCGTCGCCGCAGCGGGCGCCCACCCTCGCGCGGCCGTTCGATCCCGACGAGATCCTGAACCTGACGACCTACCTTGCCGTCGTCGACAAGGACCACAACATGGTGTCGATCACGTCGAGCCTGCTGAGCGGATTCGGCAGCGGCATCGTCGTCGGCAACGGCGGGTTCTTCATGAACGATCGCATGCGGTACTACCACCTGGAGCCCGGGGACGTGAACTCGCTCCAGCCCGGGAAAAAGGTTCGGCAGACGATCAATCCCGCCCTGGCGCTCAGGGACGGCAAGCCGTTCCTCGTGTTCGGCACGCCTGGCGCGGACACGCAGCCGCAGACGCAGCTCCAGTTCTTCCTGAACGTCGTCGAGTTCGGCATGCCCGTGCAGCTGGCGCTCGAGCAGCCGTCGGTGATCAGCAACAGCTTCCGCGACTCGTACTATCCGCACGCCGTGCTGGGCAAGCTCCTGACGCCGCGACTGCTGTCAGAAACCGTGCGCGCCGATCTCGCGGGGAAGGGGCACCAGCTCGACCTGCGTGACGTGCGCGGCGTCGGATCGGTCAAGGCTGTCATGGTGCACCCGCGGACGGGCGTGCTCATGGGCGGCGTGAGTCCGACGGGCGACAGTTATGTGATGGCGTGGTGATGCTAAGGCTTCGCCGTCCGTTCCTTGTCCAGTACCCGCTCACCACGCAGAATATCTCCAAGCGCGTAGTTGCCCTCGTGGCACGCGTACTCGTACATCATCTCGTCGGTCGCCACCCATGGATACTCGCCGGTCCAGGGTGTCGCCCACGTCGACGGATCCTCGATCGTGAAACGATAGAGAATCGTGTCTTCGCCGACGCGCCTGAAGCGCTCGATGACCTTCATCTGATCGGACGACCCGCGGAAACGGGTCTTGTTGCTGAAGTTGGTCGTTTCAACCACCAGCGTGTCGCCCTCGAATCGCCCGATCGAATCGCCCATCCATTTCTTGATGCTCGCCGGCGGGTGCTGACCGTTCAGCCGGATGATCCGAGCGTCGTGGACCATCTCGATGAGGATCATCACGTGGTCCGGCGTCTGCACGATCTGTTTGTAATTGTTGTAGAAGTAGTTCGGCAGGGTCGGCGGACCCGAGGTCGAGCCGAATCCCAGCAGACAGCGCTCGCCGAGCGGACGCAGCTCCGGATCGTCGAACGCACCCGGACCTTCCACCGCCGCGCTTTCCGGGGCGTCGGAGGTCGGCCGCACGACCGTGCCGCGCGCGCCCCTGTTTCTGCGCTGCGCCTCGGGCAGCATCCGCGGAATCTTGCCGTCGGCCGGATCGACGATGATCGACGTCCGATGCTGGCCGTCGACCACGAACGCCGATGTGCCGCGATCGATCCAGAAATTGTTGTAGCCGCCGACCGCGCCTCCGGTGACGGGGGCCGCGCGGTTGGGGTCGCTCGGCCGGGCGCGCAGCTCGACCCGCGCCCGTTCGGTCCGTTCGATCGCGTCGGCCTCCTCTTTCGTGAGCGACAACTTGCCGCCCGCGGTGTCGGGCCGCTCGAGTGGCGTGAGCGTCGCGGCGTTCCAGATGCCCTGCAGATCAGGGTGGCCCCACGCCGTGCGTGCCGCCGCCCAGGGCTTACCCGTCTGAGCCGATACCGCGGCCACGGCCACGGCAATCACAGAGCCGGCAACCAAAGTAAAGAGTCGAACTCGCATCGGCAGCCTCCGTCGCTGTTTCCTCATCCCGAGCCCGCACCTCCGCTCGCCTAATCGCGGGGCGAGCGACGGCGGGCAGGCCGAGCCCGCGTTCCTTAGAATAGGCCAATCCTGTTGCTCCGAGCGATGCTTTTGACAAAAAACCTAGGCCTGCGCCGCCTGCCGCCTTTCGCCGCCCTGTTGTCGGCTCTAGACTCTGGATTCGCCGCCTTCGCGCCTTCGACGCTACGGCGTGCCACGCCGTAGCTCGCCCGAATTGCGGGCGAGCGTAGGCGGGGGACTCGGGGAGTGCTGACGTCAGCTGCGCCGGAGGTGTTCGAGCGTCGTGCGATCGCGGATCACGAACCCTCCGGCCCGGGTCGTGACGATGCCCTGCTTGTTCCACCGGCTCATCAGGCGAATGGACGTTTCGACCGTGGTGCCGGCGAGATCGGCGAGGTCCTGACGCAGCAGGGGAGTCCTGATGACGATCTGCCCGTGCTCTCGCACGCCGACCCTGACTGCCAGCTCCAGGAACAGGTGCGCGAAGCGAGCCTCGACGCGCGCCCCGCCTAATTCGGCAATCCGGCCCATGAGGTACCGCTCGCGCTGACTGATCTCACAAAGCAGCTCTCGAAGCAGCAGCGGATGCCGATCCAGCAGGCTCACCACGACGTGACGGGGCGCCGCAATGCAGGTGGTGCCTTCGAGTGCGACGGCCATGGTCGCAAACGACGAACCCTCGAGAATCCATTCGGCCCCGAGCGGGCTGCCCGGCACGGAGATACCAATCCCGATCGCGCTCCCAGACGAGGTCAGCTTGAACAGCTTGGCCGTCCCACTGAGAATCGTGTAGAGAACATCGGCCGGGGCCCCTTCCTGGATGATCGGCGAGCCCCGTCGATAGTGAACGTGACGGATCGGGCTCGCCGAAGACGGCGGGGATGCACACGCCCCGGATGTCCAGTCCGCGCTCACGATGCCCTCGCGGGGACACCATCGGCCGCACGCCCGGCATTCTTCGCGGGTGAACAGCGGCGCAGCAGCCCGCTCTCGGATCCGGCAGCTCCACAACACGCCCGGTGCGTCGGCGGTGGGTGCCGTTCTGACGGTTCCCGCCACATGGGCCCAACCGCAGTTCCAGGGCGTCTGTCTCGACGGCAGTTCGTCGCGAGGGCCGAGCTGAGCCGCGACCGGCGAGGAAAGGCTTGTCATCATGGGTTCACTTCGTTCCGGATTTCCCTTCCTGCGACCATCGCGAGCCTTGATGTGTCCGCCGGCTCCCAGGCCGAGGAGCCCGGCTCGTACGAGCAGAGCGGATCGGAGCCAAGCGCGTTTCCGGTCGCCGCATACGCACGCGCCCGCGAGCCGCCACAGACCGCGCGAAATTCGCAGCGGCCGCAGGGGCCGGCGAATTGATCCGGTCGCCTGAGGCGTTGAAAAATAGGCGACTCACGATAGATCTGCAGGGGGTTCGCGGTTCGAGCGTTGCCCGCGGTGAGGGGGAGGAACCCGGAAGGCTGAACCTCGCCGGTATGCGAAATGAACATGACGCCGTTGCCGTCTCGCATGCCGAGGCCTCGCCGGATCACGTCCGCTTTCGGTGAGTGGCCGGCGCCGGCTCGCTGGCGAGTCAGCGCGATCCGACGGTAGTGCGGCGCCTCGGTTGTGGTCACGATGGGCCGAGCATCGCCGGCGTGGTCGAGGGCCCAATTGAGCACGGTTTCTGATTCGGCCGGCGTGATTTGCCCCAGGGTCCTTCCCCGCCCCATGGTGATGAGAAAAAACAGGCTCCAGCGGTGCGCGCCAATCTCCTGGACGAGACGGTGAATCGCGGGCAGATCCTCCCGCGTCTCGTTCGTCACGAGCGTGTTGACCTGAAGCGAGATGCCGGAGTCGATGATCTCGCGGGCGGCCGTCAACGTACGGGCGAAAGTCCCCGGCACGCCGCGAAAATTGTCGTGCCGCTCGGGATTGGAGCCATCCAGGCTGAGAGACATCGCTTCCACGCCGCTCACCCTGAGCGCGCCGATGGTCTCGCCGGTGAGCAGCGGTGTGGCGCTTGGGGCCACCAGGCACGGCAGCCCCAGACTGACCGTGTGCGCGACGATGGAGAAGAAGTCGGGCCGCTTGAGGGGATCGCCGCCTGTCAGAATCACGTGGGGGAGAGCGGGGGACGTCGCGAGATCGTCCAACACGCGGAACGCTTCGTCCGTCGTCAACTCCCGCGTGTCGCGGCAGGGAAGGGCGCTGGCGCGGCAGTGACGGCACGATAGGTCGCACGCGAGC
>MEKT01000009.1 GCA_001767435.1 Acidobacteria bacterium RIFCSPLOWO2_02_FULL_65_29
GGACAGCCGCGGCGCCCGGTTCGTCCTGCAACCACGCCAACCACGCGAAGGCATCGAGGCAAAACCTATCGCTTCGCTTCACGCTGGTGCTCCGCAAGGTGCTGCTTCAGCGCGTCCGTGCCTTTCGCGCATCCGCGCAGGGACCGCCAGCCGGTCTGGCCTGCTGAAACCCGTGCGCGTCTGACGGGTACCAGGACCAAGCCCTCGTCTGTCTCGCTGACCTGAAGGCGCATGCCAGACGTCAGGTGGTGCTTCTCCCGCAGATGGCGCGGAATCACGACCTGACCTTTGGAAGAGACGGTTGTCGTCGCCATCGTTATATCTTACCCCACGGGTAAGACAAGGAAACCAGTCGACGAATCACGTGCCGCTGAGCCGGAGCCTCGCGGCGTCGTCATCCTTTCACATCGCCGGCAACAGGCCGGGATGCGCGCGCTCGTGATGGAGCTGGTCGAAGGGCCGACGCTCTCGCACCAGGAGCCGGCATGCCGCTCACGCACGCCCTTCAGATTGCGCGGCAGATCGCCGACGCCCTCGAAGCCGCGCACGACAAGAGCATCCTGCATCGCGACCTCAAACCGGCCAACATCAAGCTCAAGGTGCGCGGGGCGCCCACCCCCGCGAGGGCCGCGGGCGCTCGCCTCGATCGCAGTCTGTCGGCGGCCGATGCCGCGGATGGCCGCCGATTCGTCGTGGTGAAGACGCTCAAACTGCCAGAGCGCCACGCAGTCGTCGTCGAGAACTGACAGACGCGTCTTGAGGAGGTCAGGAAGTAACCTCCGCCGCTGGCCTGCCGGCCGGGGAGTATTCCAGATTTCACAACTCTGTAGTGTCCGCCTGTAGGCGGACCTTGACAGGCTGGTTAGAAGCCAGCCACTACACAGCCATGAAAATGGCGCGCTAGGCGCCGGTCCTCAGGTCTCCGCCCTTCGCTGCACGCACCAGATGCTCCGCCGCGCGGAACGCGAGCGCCTGGATCGTCATCGTGGGGTGATTGCGGCCACCGGTGACGAGGTTGCTGCCGTCGACGATGTACAGGTTGGGTACGTCGTGCGCGCGGTGGAACTTGTCGACGACCGACGTCTTCGGGTCGTTCCCCATTCGACACGTTCCCCGGTTGTGCGCGCTCCCGCGGCTGTCGTTGACCGGATTCGCCCACACCTTCTTCGCCCCGGCCGCCTGCAGAATCTCGATCGACTTCTGCCGGAAGAACTCCATGCTCTTGAAGTCGTCGGGATGGCTCGTGGACGTGATGCGCATCGCCGGCAGGCCCCAGTCGTCTTTCGCCTCGGGATCCAGATCCACGCGGTTGGTCTCGAGCGGCAACTGAGTGACGAAACACGAAATCTGCATCTTGTGCCGCGCTTCCTCGACAAGCGCCTTCTTGTACAGGGCACCCCAGCGCGCGGCGCCAGGCTGCAGGCCCCTCAGCCCGTAATTAATCGGGGTGTCGAAGCCGCGGGCCGTCATTCGGCCGCCGCCGTAGAAACCCCGCTTGGGATCGGTCGGGACGTAGTCCACGATCCCGGCGCCGGTCACGACGCCCTTGTAGTCGTTCAGCGGATGCTCGAAGAGCGCGCTCGCGCCGGCGCCGTTGCCGAGCATCAGATACCTGCCGACAACGCCGCTCGAGTTCGCGAGGCCGTCGGGGAAGCGGGCCGACTTCGAGAGCAGCAGCAGGCGGGGAGACTCCGAGCCGTTCGCCGACAGCACGACCGCCTTGGCCCGTTGTTGAATTTCACGTCGTTGCGCGTCGAAATAGACGACGCCGGTCACCCGGCCACTGTTGTTCACCGAGATTTCGCGCACGTAGCTGTTCGCGCGAACTTCACAGCGGCCGGTCTTCACAGCCAACGGCAGCACCGTGACCGCCGAGCTCGATCGCGCCTTCACGTGGCACCCGAAGCCCGAGCACATCCCGCAGTTGACGCACCCGGAGCGGCCCATGTACGGCGTGGAAATAATCGCGAGCGGACCGGGTACCACGGTCAAGCCGAGCTTGGCGGCCGCCACGTGGAACAAGGCGCCTGACGACTTCCATGGCATCGGCGGGACGGGATAGTCCTTCGACATCGGTGCCACGAACGGGGAGTTGACGCGCTGTCCCGAGATGCCCATCTCCCACTCGGCCTGCGTGTAATAGGGCTCCAGCTCCGCGTAGGAGATCGGCCAGTCCGCCATGCCCGAGCCGGCAATCTTTCCCACGGTGGTGGCTTCGTTGAACTCCCACGGCAGATGGCGCCAGCTGCTGCCACCGTACGTCACCGTCCCGCCTCCGACGACCATCCCGTACGAATGCGAACCCTGAACGGCCTTTTCCTTGTCGTTCCTGCGGAAGGTATTTTTCTGCCGCACGGGGTCGCTCATCAAACGGTCTTCGAGGCTCGGGTTGTCGTTGAGCCACTCGTCCTTCGTATAGTCCTGTTCGTGCCCGTACTTTCCCCAGCCGCCCTGCTCCAGGACCACCACCGAAAAGCCGGCCACCGACAGCTGCTTGGCCATGATGCCCCCGGCAGCCCCGGAACCGATGACGACGAAATCAACCTCAGTTGCTGGCGTGAACTGTCCCATGGCGTTGTCTCCAGTTCCAGGTCTAACGGCGGGGAAGGGGTTGCGCGTCGTAGTAGCCAAACGGCGGCTTGAAATTGAGGGAGTCGTCGTAGCCGACGAGCTTCCAGCCGGCCTTATTGGCATTGCCGCCGTGCACGGGGCTGGCGAAGAAACCGGTGATCGTGTGCGTGCGGACCAGGTTGAAGAACGGCGTCTTCTCCATGGCCGTGAGCACCTGGATCTGCTGGCTGGAGGTCAGCGCCGAGAATCTGCTGGCGCCCGGGACGATCTGTTTCGTTTGCGCCTCGAGATCCTCGAGGCCTTGGGTGTAGTCGGACTGACTATCTTTCTCGAAGGTCACGAGCGCTCTGTCGATGAAATTCACGACCCGGGCCTCGCGCGCGCCCGGCGTGTCGTCGGTGGGAATAATTTGAGCCGCCATGGCTTCGACTTCGGCGGCCTGCGCCTGTGTGAAGAAGGCGAGCTTGACCGGCTGCCCCGACTGGGCCGCCTCCAGCACGTACTCTTCAGCCGCGAGGATGCCCGAGTAGTTGGCCGCGACCCACGCCGCGCCCAAGCCGGACACGGACTCAACGAGAAATGCCCGGCGTGATTTCTCTCGGGTGCTCATGCTCGCTCCCTTCAACGGTTGCCTGCTCGCGTGTGGTCTTTCGTGGCGCCTGTGCGCGCGTGACGCCTTGCGGATCTTACCTTCTACTACCGGCCGTCCACCAAGTCAAGGAGCAACTCTTCTCCCGCGCGGCCTAGACCGAATCGGGTATATCTTGCTCGGTCACCGAGAAAGGGCACATTCTCGGCAGGACCCTTCAGCAAAAGGAACACCACGTGAGACGGACCAAGATTGTCTGCACGATCGGCCCCGCGTCTGATTCCGAGGAAATGATCGGCAAACTCATCGTCGCGGGCATGAATGTCGCGCGCGTGAATTTTTCGCATGGGACGCACGATTACCATCGCATGGTCATACGGCGCCTCAAGAAGCTGCGAAAGAAACTCAACAAGCCGCTTGCCATCCTGCAGGATCTGCAAGGACCGAAAATACGCATCGGATCCATTGCTGGCGATCACGCCATGCTCCAGCCAGGCAAGACCGTGACCCTCACCACCGAAACCGTTCCCGGCGATAGCCGATTGATTTCGGTGTCCCTGAAGTCGCTGCCTCACGCCGTTTCAGTGGGCCACCCGATTCTCCTCGCGGACGGCCGCATCGAGCTTGTCGTCGAAAAGATCTCGCCCCCCAACATCCTGTGCCGGATCGTCGTCGGCGGCGCGCTGACGTCGCACAAGGGCATCAACCTTCCCGGATCGGAGCTCCAGGTCGAGTCGATGACGGCGAAGGATCGCAAGGATCTCAAGGTCGGCCTCGAAGAAGGTGTGGACGCCGTGGCCTTGAGCTTCGTTCGAAAGGCCGCGGACATCGTCGCCGCCAGGCGTGTGATCAAGAACAACGGCGGCAACATCCCGGTGATTGCCAAGATAGAGAAGCACGAAGCCGTCAACAACATCGACACCATCCTCGAGGCCGCCAACGCGCTCATGGTGGCGCGCGGGGACCTTGGCGTGGAGATCGAACTGGAACGCGTGCCGCTCGTTCAGAAGATGGTGATCCGCAAGTGCAACGCGGCCGGCAAGCCCGTGATCACCGCCACGCAGATGCTCGCACGCATGGTGGACAGTCCTCGCCCGACACGAGCGGAAGCCACCGACGTCGCCAATGCCATTCTGGACGGCACTGACGCCGTGATGCTCTCCGAAGAAACGGCGGTGGGCAAGTACCCGGTCGAAGCCGTGCTGATGATGGACCGCATCGCGCGTTCAGCCGAGGGCAGCCTCGACTCGCTCGCCTTCGAAAACCTGCCGTTCGAGCCCGGCACGAGAGACGCCATCAGCCGCGCCGCGCACCTCATTGCCAAAGAAACGGGCGCTGCCGCGATCATCACGCCGACCTGGTCCGGATCGACGGCGTGCCTGGTGTCGCGCTTCCGCCCCAGACAGCTCATCCTCGCGTCGACGCCCAATGAGAATGCCCTGGACTTCCTGTCCCTCTGCTGGGGCGTCGTGCCGCTGAAGATTGCGGCGACCGACAGCATCGACGAGATGCTCCGCTACACGATCCACGCCGCCCGCAAGGCCGGTCTGCTGGAGTCCGGTCAGACCGTGGTGATCACCGGCGGTGTGCCCCTGCAGGTCGCCGGAAAGACGAACTTCATCAGAGTGGAGCGGATTGACTGAGCGTGAAGTTGAGACTCATCAGTCAACAGTAAGGGCGTCGTGCAATCGCACAGAGTCTGGGCAGCGCCGCAACAATCGCGAGCGGGCGCATCTCGTGCGTGCGCGGTTTGACAAGGCGGTCCATGCCCAGATCAGCTAGTGACCGGTCGATCCAATCTCGCCGATATCGAGGGCGGTTCCGATCTCCATCTGCTTCTCCGCGTAGGCCTCCAGGTCGCCCAGCGCCTTCAATTGGGCTGCAGCCTCCTTGATGGCTTGATCGAACAGCTTGACCGATTCCGCAGACACGTGGCGTTCGGCGTCCAGTCGCAACAGCTGCAGCTGATTCAGGCAATTGTTGACGATATCCTGCACCGTCCGCATGGTCACTTGAACAACCCGTAGTTGCTCCGCCCGCAGTTGGAGGGCATGTCGTCGCTCGAGGTCCCGTCTGAGCTGCCGCTCATGCTCCGACTGTCGCGCGAACACGAGCGCGATGAACGCGACCACGGCGGCGCGGAGAGTCGCCGTCGCCACACCCCATCCCAGGGCCGCGGGCGGCCCCCACAGCGTCAGCGCGAACGTCAGGTGGGCAACCGGTACCGCGATCGCCAGAGCCAGAGCGGCGCGCTGGCCCGAATACCACGCGGCCACACAAACCGGGAGGACGTAGACGGCAGGGAGTGGAGTGTCGGGGCCCGCTGCGTAGTCGACCCAGATCAGCCCTGGCGCGACCGCCAACCACCACGCTGGTCGAATCCGGCCGGAAGGCAAAACCCACCATGGAGTTGAAGACATCAGAGCGACCGCGATCGAGCTGCTCGGAATCATACTCCGTCATCACGAGTCCCGCCGCGTCGCCCAAAACGTCGCCGGCGTGACCGATTCGCGTCGGGTATCATGTCGTCCCGATGCCGACACCTGACGCGATCAGCTTCCGGGGTTTGCGCGTGCTGTCGTTCGAGAGCCGCCGCTCGACCGAGCTTGCCGCCCTCATCGCCACGTACGGCGGCCAGCCGATCGTCGCGCCGGCCCTCCGCGAAGTACCGCTCGACTCCAATCCTGCGGCGCTGGACTTCGCCAACGCGCTGATGCGCGACGCGTACGACATCGTCATCTTCTTGACCGGGGTAGGCACGCGCGTGCTGGTCAGCGTGGTCGAGCGCGCGCACCCGCGAGAGGCCTTCATCGCCGCGCTTGCGCGCACGAAGGTCGTCGTGCGCGGTCCGAAGCCGCTCGCGGTCCTGCGCGAGCTGCGCGTGCCGGTCTGGGTCGCCGCACCCGAGCCGAACACCTGGCGCGACCTGCTGGCGGCGATCGAGGCCAGGGCGGAGGAACGACCGTTGCGGGGCGCGCGGCTCGCGGTGCAAGAGTACGGTGTTTCCAACACCGAGTTGCTCGAAGAGCTCCGCGGGCGCGGCGCCCACGTCACACCCGTACCGGTGTACAGGTGGGCGCTGCCGGAGGACCAGGCCCCGCTGAAGAACGCCGTGACGAGGATGGCGCGCGGCGAGGTGGACGTGGTCGTTTTCACGACCTCCGTGCAAGTCGTGCATCTGTGGCAGATCGTTGGAGAGATGCATCTCGACGCCGACGTGCGGCGGGAGCTCCCGCGCACCGTGATTGCGTCGATCGGTCCCACGACCTCCGAGGAGCTGAAACGCCACGGCCTGGTGGCGGATCTCCAGGCGTCGCATCCGAAGATCGGTGTCCTGGTGAGAGAGGCGGCGGAACGGTCTGAGGGACTGCTCCAGGCGAAGCGGAGCCGCGGAAGGTCCCCCTCCTGAGCTCGAGGTCGCAGCCTCGAGGAGGACGACCCATCGGTCAGACGGACGGGAACGCGGGGGGCCTCGTCTTGGGCTCGTTTCGTCCCCGGAAGAGCGCGGAAGCGCCCCAGGTGAGCAGCCCGAAGAGGCCCGCGCCCAGCACGAAGAGCGTCGCCAGCGACGCGCCGAAGAAGATGCCGATGAAGGTCTTGCGGATCGCGAGCACGATGACGAACGTCACCGCGATCAGGGCCATCAGGCCCGAGAGGCGGTGGAAGCCGGGCACCTCGTCGAAGGAGACGCTGCGGCGCACCACGCCCAACGTCACGCCCATGGAGACGATCGGCGCGAGGTAGACGAAAAGGTTCACGTCGAGGAAGCTTTCGCGCGTGAAGAAGAGGGTGTAGGCGCTGAGGACCGCGGCGCCGACACCCGGAACGGAGACGAGGTACACGAGCACCGCATAGACGTACTTCCAGGGCGACACCCCGCCCCGGCCGGGTCCGTGGATCCAACCGAGGAGCACCACGCACATCGGCGGAGCGATGACGAGGGCCGCGAGAAGAAGCGGCTGCCGGCCCGCAAGCTCGATCAGGTCGCGTGCGGTCATGGATGGCTCCGAAGACGAGCAATCGTATCACCTAAGGATCTGCGCCACTTCTGTCAGGCGCCATCTGCGCGTTCGGTAACGAATCGGTACCCGACCCAAGGCTCGCTGAGCAGGTAACGCGGGTGAGAAGGGTCGGGTTCGATCTTCTTGCGGAGCTGTGCCATCAACACCCATAGGTGCTCAGGCTGGTCGGCGGCATTTGCTCCCCACACCGCCTTCAAGATTGCTCGGTGCGTGAGCACTCGATCCGCGCTGCGCGCGAGGAGCGCGAGCAACTCGAACTCCTTCGGCGTCAAACGAATCTCGTCGTTTCCTCTTGACACACGCCGGCGGTCGTAGTCGATGGTCAGGTCACCCGCTTGTAGCCGGCCCGAATGCGCATCGTCGGGAGAAAACACTCGGCGGAGCGCGACCCGGATACGGGCGAGCAGCTCCTCCGGTCCAAACGGCTTCGTGACGTAGTCGTCAGCGCCGAGATCAAGGGCTGAGACTTTGTCGGCCTCACAGCCACGCGCGGACAGCACCACAATCGGCACTGTCGATTCGCGGCGAATGCGACGACAGACTTCAGTTCCCTCGATGTCGGGCAGCCCGAGATCCAGCACAATGAGATCCGGTGGCCGCGCGCGAGCGATCTTCAGCGCCTCGCTTCCGGTTCCCGCGACATCGACTTCATAGCCTCTCGCGCGCAGCAAGGGTGCGACCGCACGCTGGATTGGCACTTCGTCGTCCACGAGAAGGATTCGGGCCGTTCGCGCCATCACACGTGGTCCGCGGCTGCCGCAGCTTTGCTTTCTGCCGGAACGACGATGGTGAATTGCGCCCCGCCGTCTGGACGATTCTCGACCCAGATGCGGCCACGCTCGGCAGCCAGCATGCCACGCGCGATCGACAAGCCCATACCCGTACCCGATACTCGCTGACGGGCCTCCGTTCCGCGATAAAACCGATCGAACAGGTGAGGAAGATCCCCCGGCGCGATTCCTGGCCCACGATCGCCGATCTTCAGCGTGAGTCCGTCAGTCGAGACCGACATGTTCACCGTGATTGGCGAATCCGGCCTGGTGTACTGAGCCGCGTTCTCGAGAAGATGGGCGAGCGCCGACGCGGTCAGTCGAGGATCGAGACGGACCAGATCATCGGATTCCGACTCGACGTCAACGCGACGCCGCCGGAGCGTGTGCTCCACTTGATCGCGCGCGGCCTCGACTATCTCGGCGGGATGCACCCAGCGGAGGTCTGCGGCGATCGCACCCGCGTCGATACGAGCCATTTCCAAGATGTTCTGAAAGAGGCGACTCAGACGCTCGACTTCGGCAAGAATCAAGTCGCTCTGCTCTCGGCGATCGGCCTCCTGGAGCCAGGACGCCTGGAGATTGCTAGCGGCGACTCGAATCGCCGTCAGCGGTGTTTTCAGATCGTGGCCCAACGACGCGAGCAGCGCCGATTTCAGTTCCTCGCTTTGCCGGGCCAGCTCCGCTGCTTTCCGCTCTTCGAGGAATTGAGCGCGTTCGACCGCGATGGCGACGACGCCGGCGAGCGCGTCAAGCGTTCCGGGTTCGACCGGGCGCCCTGCGGCGGCGAGTAAGCCAATGGCCTTCGTTCCGAAGCGGAGCGGAACCAGTCGCACGTTCTGACCATCGAAGCTCATCATCCGATGTCCGGCGTACGTCCTAGCGCGGGCGTCGAATTCCAGGACGGTCTCGGCACCCGCAAAGACCAGCGAGAGTTGGTGTGTGTCGAGCGTGACGGACCCCGCTCCGGCTTCGTAGACGTCCCACTCGCGCGAGCGAGGCAGACACACCGCCGCATAGTCCAGATCGAAGCGGCGAGACACGAATCTCACCAACTGCCGGATGGCTTCCTTGCTGTCGGTAGTGAGTAACACATCGCGGCTGAGATCGAAGAGTCGCCCGAGCTCGTCTCGGCGCGCTGACGCCTCGCGCTCGCGATCGCGCACGGCGGCGGACAGCTGGCTGGCGATCACACTGACCGCGAAAAACGCGAATAACGCCACCCAGTTCTGCGGGTCGGCGATCGTGAACGTGCCGAAAGGCGGCATGAAGAAATAGTTCAGGCACAAATCGGCGACCACGGAAGTGAGGATGGCGACCCAGAGCCTCGACACCGCCGCGGTGGCCAACACCACCAACAGGTAGGTCAGAGCGGCGGTCGTTGGATTCGTGAGGTGCAGCCCCAACCGGAATCCAGCCGTGATCGCGACCACCGAGACGAGCGCAAGCACCAGCTTGAACGCGTCGTGCCGCCAGAACTGATTCATGGTCCTAATGCCGCAAGTGGAACGGTACGCTGGTCACCACTGTGTTCCGCTTGAACAGGAGCGCGCCCTTGATGAGCAGCGCCCGCTGATTATGGAATAGATGATGCCACCAGCGCGCTGGCACAAACTCCGGCAGGACGGCCGTGATGTACCCGTCCGGCCGCTCACACGAGACTTGCTCGATGTACTCGAGCAGCGGCTCCAACAACGAACGATACGGTGACTCAAGCACAATGAGCGGCACGCTGTGTCCCCATCGATTCCACTCTTGGCGCAGCTGCTCGGTGGCATCCGGATCGACGTCTACGTATACCGCCCGCACGTCCGAGGACAGTGTCTTGGCGTAATCGAGCGCCTCCAGCACGGCTCTCTGGATCCCGCTGATTGGCACGAGAACCGTATTGTGGCGCGGTCCCCGCGACTCCCACCCGCGAAGCGTGAGCTGGGCCGCCACACCGTCGTAATGTTTGCGAGTCATCCTGCAGAAGAGCACGTTCGCCGGGATCAGCAGCATGATGATCCACGCGCCTTCAAATGCCTTCGTGACCGCCACGACCAGTAGCACAACGCCGGTTACGAGTGCGCCGATGCCGTTGATCAGCGCGCTCGCGCGCCAGCCCGGTCCGCGGAGCCGCCGCCAGTGAACGACCATTCCGGCCTGCGACAGCGTAAAGGAGACGAACACTCCAATCATGTAGAGCGGGATCAGCGAGTGCGTATCTCCACCGAACACCGCGAGCAGGACCGCCGCGAGTGCGCTCAGCCCGACGATGCCGTTGGAGAACGCCAGCCGATCACCCTGGTTCATGAACTGCCGGGGCACGTAGCGGTCGCGTGCCAGAATCGACGCGAGGCGCGGAAAGTCTGCGTATGCGGTATTGGCAGCCAGCACGAGAATCAGCATCGTGCCGGACTGAACGGCGTAATACGGAATGCCGCGATCCCCGAAGACGCCGCGGGCGAGCTGCGACACCACGGTTTCTTGGTCGCTCGGCATGACATGAAACGCGTGCGAGAGCAGCGTGATGCCTAGGAACATCGTGATCGACAGCACGACCATTATGAGCATCGTGGCCGCAGCGTTCTTCGCCTCGGGCGGCTTGAACGCCGGCACGCCGTTGGACACCGCCTCGACGCCGGTCATGGCCGTGCAGCCGTTCGAGAACGCGGTGAGCAACAGGAACAGTGTCAACGGTGAGCCGATCGACTCGACGGGGGCGACCGGCTCCACGGGCGCGACGGTGCCGGTCATGACGCGCCACGTGCCAACGACAACCAAGGAGAGGATCGTCACGACAAAGAAGTATGTGGGCGCAGCGAAGATGCGGCCCGACTCGCGAATGCCGCGCAAGTTGCCCAGCATCAGCACCAGCACGAACGCCAGAGTCAGCTCGACGCGATTGATGTGCCACTGCGGGAACGCCGATGTGATCGCCGCAACGCCTGCCGCGATGCTCACCGCCACCGTCAGGACGTAATCGATCAGGAGCGACGAGGCCGCAATGAGCGCGGGCAACTCGCCCAGGTTGTCCTTCGCGACGATGTAGGCGCCGCCGCCGCTTGGATAGGCATGAATCGTTTGGCGGTACGAGAAAACCACGACCGCCAGAATCGTCGCGATCACGAATGCGATTGGGGTCGCCAGTGTCAGCGCACCTGCACCGACCAGCACGAGCACGCGCAGAATCTCTTCGGTGGCGTACGCAACTGACGAGAGCGGGTCGGACGAAAGCACCGCGAGTCCGGTAACACGAGACAGTCGTTCGTGGTGGGCGAGGTGCGATGGGATCGGTTTGCCGACGACAAACCGTTTGAACTGGGAGAGAAGCCCTTCTTCAGGCACGGGTGTCCTTCCAACGGCCGACGGGGTTAGCTGTCGGGCTCGAGATTGGAAGTCCCCGTCCGACCATCGGTCGGATTCGCCCCTGGAAGCGATGTCGCGATGTCGCGATGTCGCGACGGTCGCCTCCCCTTGGTTCCCCCGCAACGCTCGGACAAGGCCGAACGTGTTAGGCCATTTCCAGTTCGATCGTAGCGCGACCGAAACGCCGACAGACCCGCGCTTTAGGGACTTATTAGGACTTTCTCAAGCGCGAGCCCGTCGGACGCACATCCTTTTTGGCACTTCTTAGGGATTGGTCGCTACCGTCGAATCGTGGCGGGTGCACGGCGGCGGGTTTTTGAGCTGAGGGCGTGCGGTCTGGATGATCCGGACGGATTGCGAACCGCGATTGTGTTGAGCGCGTACGTTCATGCGGAACACATGAAGGCGTTTCGTCGCCTGCTGTGGCGCAGGCTGGCGATCGCGGCGGCTATTTGGCTCATCGTCGCAACGACAACATCCCTGCTCTCACGGGGAGCAGTGCTCGCAGGTGTGTTGATCGTTGGCGCTGTGGCCTGCTGGGCGGCCTTCCTCGAGTGGAGTGCCGACAATCGGCTCAGCGCATTGGTCGCCGAACTCTGGCATTCGGGCTCTTGACTCGCCGGTCGACGGATCGCAGCCACGTCGTTGCTTCTGCTGCACCGTGAGCCTGGCTCACATAACTCGCTCTCCGACGATCCCGGTACGATTCGTGGCCTCGGGCGCCAACAACGGGTGCCGGCCGAACCCGAACTACGCAAACAACCGTCAGTATTCCTCGGTCGGGGAGTCCGACAGATCGGGCATCGGGGTCAAGGCTTGTTGTTCGTCAGTGGGTTGGCAGACCCTCCGAGAGACAGTCTTCGCCCGTCGGCGAGCAGAATATTCCGGCCCACGCCTTTATTGGTTCCGTCTTTCGCCTGATAGCCTTCGATGATCAATTCCGTTCCGATGGCGAGGGACTTCTTCGTCACGCCCCCCTTGATGAGCTGGTTCGGGCTGCCGCCTTCGATCATCCAGGGGACCACGGCGCCATCCGCGCTTTTCACGTCGAGGTGGAACCACGAGTGGGGATTGATCATTTCCCATTTCGTGAGAGTGCCCCGAAGATTGATCGGCTTGTCGATGTCGAATTCCGCGGAAAACGCGTGGTGCGCCATCGGCGCTGCGGCCAGCAGCAGACCGAGGCCGACAACCGCAACAGCTCGGCTCGTTCGCATGGAAAGTCCCTCCTTCATTTCGACGATCCCTTTTTCGCGGCTTCTTCGGCAGCCCGCTTCTCCTCGGCCCGAGCGCCCGCGAGGGTGTTGCGCAAGCCGTAATTCCCTTCGTGACACGCGTGCTCGAATATCGGACCGATCGTCTTCTTCCAGGGTACCTCTGCGGACCAGGGTCGTGTCCACGTCGAGGGATCGTCGACCGTGAATTGATACCGGATCGTGTCCTCATCCACTCGCGTGAAGCGCTCGGTCAAACGCATGTTCTCGCTCGAGCCCTGGAACGCGAACTTGCCCGAGAGGTTCGTCGTCTCGACAACGAGCGTCTGGCCCTCCCAATGACCGCGGTAGCTCCCCGTCCACTGACGGACGTTTGGGGGCAGCTGCGGACGCCCATCCAGCGGAATGATGCGGACGTCATGGAGCATCTCGACGAGAATCATCACGTACCCAGGAGCTTGCATGATCTGGTAGCCGTTGTTGTAGGCCCCGGCAAGCATGGGCGGCCCGTTGCGATCCATCAGGATGCAACGCGCGCCGAGCGGCTCGTTCTGTACGGCATCGTGCAGGCCACCCCTGCTCTTTCTCTCCGCCGCACGTTCGGCGGCTCTCTTCTGTCCCTCCGCGGACAAGGGTGGAAGTCTCCCATCCGCCGGATCGACGATCAGCGATGTCCGCAGGTTCAAGGCCATCGCTTCCTGGCTCCGGTCCAGCCCAAACTGCGTAAAGTCATAGTGCACGTCGGCGACGGTGCCGGGTTCGGTCTGCTCTTCCTCCTGCGCGGCCAATCGTCTGACCACTTCGAGCGCTTCCTCTGCAGTGTAGAACTCCTTGGTGACGTTCTTCGGCCGCTCCAGAGTTGTAAAGGTGTTGTTCGTCCAAATGCCCTGCAGATCCGGCTGGCCGTCTGGGGTGCGCGGCGCGGTGTAGGCCTTCGCCGGCTTTTCGTTCGTTCTCGCGCCGGCCGATCGCGCCTGGCCGGCCACGGGCATCGTCGCCGACCAAAAGACCGCGGCGGGAACGACGAGACCGCTCACCGAAACGAGCCATCGATGGTTCATGTGGAATCTCCCTCTCACCTCGTCATTTGCCCGGCTGCTTGCGGAGATGCCCGTAGATCAACTCTTCGACAAATTCCACGCACCTGAATTCCATGATCTGCGCGTTCTTGTCCAACCGGCGATAGAGGGGCATGCTGATCTTCCACGGTCGCGTGAACACGTTTGGATCCTCGATGGTGGCTTCATAGAGCAGGTGGTCGGGGCTCGTGGCGGTGTATCGCTCGACCACGTGCAGGGCGTCGCTGTGGAAATTTCCTGCACGGTCGAGCCAGGCCTGGCCATTGAAACCCGTGGTGTCGACGACCAACGTTTCTCCTTCCCAGTGTCCGTTCGACCAGCCCATCCAGCTGTCGGCGGGCGCTTCCTTGTGCTCATCCATGTAGATGGTGCGCACCGCCCCCGCGTACGTGTGGAGCATCATGATGTACTTCGGGCCTTGAATGACCTGGAAGGGATAGGGCATGTAGGTCGCGCGCGGCACCCCAGGCAGATAGCACTTGATCTCCGGATCCAGCTTGAGTCGGTTCGCGTAGTTCTCCTGCCTTTTCGCCAGCGCTTCGGGCTTGTAGGGAATCGTCCCGCCGTCGATGATGCTCAGGCCGCCCGCGGCCGCATGGGCCGCACCCAGTTCGAGCACGGGACTCGGGGCGGCGGCATGAGCCTCGATATCCCAAGAGGCCTCGTTGAGGGCCTGCCAGATGCCGTTGAAGTTGGGCTTGCCGTCGGCAGCGCGTGGCGCGCGATACGCCCGGGTCTGACCCCCAGCAGGCATCACGGCCAGCGTCAGACCGAGACCGACCATCGACGCGCGTCTGAGCCACTTTCGCATCGGAGACAGCTCTCCACCTGCCGGATTCTGGTCCCGGGCGAGCGTACGCGCTCGGAAGCTGGACTGACCGACCTATCTAACGCCTCCTAAGGCGGTTCGTCAAGAAGATCGCGCGACTCGCTGCTGGACGAAATCGCATTCTTCACCCTCTGAAAACCGTCCGCTCCGACTTCCAGACTGGCCGGGATCGTGCGGCGAGGGCATCCTCTTTGGCCATGCGACGCATGTCTCCCGGCTTCGAGTCCTGGGACGTCACCGGGGACCCGGCTCAAACCCTCCGTAAGTCGCCGCCGAAATTGAAATCTCTCGTTTCGGTGCGGTCGCCGATGTCAGTGCCACGGGAGCACCATGGCCCTACAAAGCGATCTGAACATCTCAACGGGCACACCAACGTGCTGCGCGACTACGGAAAAGGACGTCTGCCGCCAAAAACGGCGGTCTGGATTTCCGTCGGCAGTCGCGCGAGCGTGGCGAGCCCGAGCCGGTCGGCAGCCGCGTTGTCGCCTTCGAACGAGAGCAGCGACGCTTCCCAGATGTCGGCGCCACGATCGCGCCACGCGAGATGCTCGGCGTGCAGCGAAGCGGCCGCTGTGCCGTCCACCGGACGTGCGCGAATTTCATCGAGACGCGCTTTCAGGGGTCTCGCGACAAACGCGTTGGCGCCGCCGTTCTCGATGCGCAGGTGCAATCGGGGACTCGCCAGTTCCACCCACGGACTCGCGTCGAGGTTGCGCGGAGTCGATTGCAGTCTCGGCTCGGTCGAATCGAGCGGTCCAACGAAATACATCCACAGGCCTGCCGGATGCGACAGGTACGGGTTGCTTCGGTCGGGACTTGCGGCCAGCGCGCGCGTCCGTTGGTCCGCGACTAGAGGGTCGAGCGGATCAGTGTGTCCGATCAACGCCACCACCGCCTCGCCGGCGTTGAAGTCGCCGCGCCAGAGGGTCGTGCGAGGGAAGACGTCCAGAAAGGACGCGGCGATGCTGTCGAACTCCGCCTCGGATATCTGATGGAGCGGAATCCACTGGCAATACAGTCCGCCGGGCGCGAGGACGCGGCGCGCGGCTGCGAAGCTGTCGCGCGTGTACAACGACGATTCCCCGCGCCGCCACGGTACAACGAGGTCGCCGATCACGAGGTCGAAACGATCGCGCGTGGCGCCGAGGTAGCCGCGCGCGTCCTCCGCACGCACGCGGACGCGCGGGTCGTTCAGGATGTCGAGATTCGCCTCGAGAAACCACTCGCGTGCGGCCGACACCACCTCGGGGACGAGCTCCATGGCGGCGACTTCAGCAACCGGATGAAATCGGATCGCGCTCATCGAGATCGCAGTCCCGACGCCGAGATACGCGACGCGCTGCGGCCTCGGATGCAGCAGCAGCGGGATATGGCCCTGCAGCCGTTCATCGCCGGCGGACGCGGTCCCGCCGAGCACGTAGAAGTTGTCCAACTGAATCCGGCGGTGGCCCTCATGCGACACCACCGCAACCGTACCGAATGCGCCTTCGTGCATGTCGAGCAACTGATCGGACGAGGCAAGCTTGATGCGCGGCAGTCCGCCAGGCGGCAAGACGAGGAATGCCGTCGCAATCACAACAGCGGATGCCGCCAACGTGCGGCGGACAGACTGTCCGCCGGCGCTGGCAGCCGCCGCCGCAACCATCGACGCGAGGCCGAGAACGGCGAACGCGTTCCAGATGCCGACCGCCGGCACGAGCGCGAATGCCGCGACGAGCGGTCCGACGATGGCTCCGAGCGTATTCGCGGCGAGAATCGCGCCAACCGCGCGTCCGCTGTCGTCGGCCTGACCCTGCACCTCGATCAGCGCGGGAAGCGCGAGACCGAGCAGCGCGCTCGGCGCGAGCAATCCGGCGACGACGAAGGCGCCGAGCCGCAATTCGTGCGCCAGGAGGCCGGCGCCCCCGATGTAATCGAGGCCGGTCGTGCGAACGAAGATCGCGGGAAGCCACACCATCCACACGCCCGCAAGCGCCCAGCCGCTCGCGGCTATCGCGCGTGCGCGCGTACCGCGTCGCAGCATCGCGCGGGTAGCGGCCGCTCCGATCCCAAGTCCCGCGAGGAAAACGGCGACGACAGTCGCGAACGAGTACACGGAGTTCTCGTGCACCAACGCAAATGCCCGTGTGGCGAGCGCTTCGAGCGCGAGCGTGATTGCTCCGGAAAAAAACGCCAACTGGAGCGTCCCCACACGCGTGGCCTGAACCTGTTCGCGTTTGACTACGCAGGTCACCGGGCGCTGCGGCGCCGACGGTTGAGGCCGACGCGCAAGCAGCACGGCGCCGATCGCAATCAGCGCGTTCATCGTCATGATCGCGGCCAGCGCGCCGTTCGCGCCGAATGACGGGAGCAAGACGGCCGGAACAGCGAGGGCACCGAGCGCCGCGCCCAGCGTGTTCGTCGCGTAGAGCCCGCCGGTGCGAACGCCGAGCGACTCTGTTGATCCGGCGACCTGCGACAGCACCGGCAGCGTACCTCCCACGCACGTGGCGGGGACGAGAACGGCAACGGTCGCGATGCCGACTCCGAGCGCCAGCTGGACGACGGCGCGGTCAACGGATGTGTCGTAGAGGGATTGGTACAGCGGCTCCATCGCGCGAAGCAGCGGCTCCACTGAAAGCGCTGAAATCGCCGTGGCCGCTTCGAGGGATGCGAACGCCAGCAGTGGCCGCTTCAGGCGATGCGAGAGGCGGCCGAGGAGGAAACTTCCGACGGCGAGGCCGCCGAAGAAGGCCGTCAGCGCTGCGGCCGCCGCGGGCGCCGTCGATCCGAGGAGCACCGAAAAACGGCGCATCCACAGCACTTCGTACGCGAGCGCGGCTGCGCCCGACAGGAAAAAGAGCGAATGGAGCGCCAGGCGCTGAGACCTCAACACGCGACGCCGATCGTAGCGCAGCCGGCGCGCGGCGCTCCGGGCCTGCCGAGACGCCTAGCGGCCGCCCGCCGGCGCGGGTGAGGGCGCTGCTTCCATCAGGATTCGGTCGAGCAGTTCGCGCAACTGCGTTTCGTCGGTCACGCCGGCGATCCGCGCCGCGATGCGGCCTTCCGTGTCCACGAACACCGTGTCGGGAATCCCCGGGCCGACGCCGAAGGCCGCCAGGTTCTGCTCCGACACCTCGAGCCAGACGGGAAATTGAATCGCGAGGTCGCGCATGAACTCTTCCACTTTGGGTCGCGACGAACGAGGCTCGTTGGCGGCACCGAGAAACTCCACGCCGCGGTCGCGATAGGCTGCGTACACCTTCGTGAACTCGGGCAATTCGCCCTTGCACGGCACGCACCAGGTCGCCCAGAAATTCACGACGACGACCTTGCCCTTGAATTGGGACAGCTGGCGCCTTGCGCCCTTGATGTCGCTGAGCACGAGCTTGGGCGCCGGCGCGCGTTTTTCTATCGGTACCCACGCGTCCGCCGACCATGCGGGTCCGGCGAAGAGGAGAAGAGCGACGACGAACGACGAAGAACGAATGAATCTCGTGGCCATGGTGTTGTCACATGAAAAAAGAGCCAGGGCCCCAAGAGGGCCCTGGCCCTGATTGACGAAAGGCCGTTCTAGAATTTCCGCGTGAATCCGGTCAGAAGGAGCCAGTCGGCGAACGCTGCGTCGCCGTGCGCGCCTCTTGCCGCGTCCGGCACGCTGATGAACCGGTTCCTGTAGATCGCGACAGGAACTCCGAACGTGAAGGAGTTATTCCCCTTGGCGATGGTGATCGACGGCTCGAACGAAACGGCGACTCCCGGACGCCGGAAGCCGTTGTCTCCGCCCATGATGTCGCGGGCGGGAACGCCCTCGACCCGTACCCCTGCGCTGGCAGACACGCTCGTGGTCTTGGGGACCGTGAACCCAAGCCCTCCCCGCAGCAGGAACTGGTCGGCGATCGACATGACTTCCTCGCCGCGCCCCCCGCGGTACGTCCGGACGTTGCTCTTCTCCTGAGGTGTGGCGAGGTACGCGGCGCCGGCGTACACCGAGAGCTTCGAAATGGCCTTGAACGTGGAGAGGTCGGCCAGGATGCCGAACCCGCCGTCACCTGGCTGGATCGACTGGTCCACCGTCCGAATCACGTTCGTGATCGTGCCCCCCGAAAGGACTCTGAACGTGTCGGTTTCGTTGTTGGCTCCCGTCGGAATCTTCACGCCGAAGCCGAGCTGCAGGTTGCCACCGGTGTGCGTGTCGGGATCGAACATCCAGCGCCGCGTCGAAACAAAGACGTCGCCGATGCCGCGCGCCGCCGTTTGATACCGCTCGAGCTCCACGCCGCTCTGGCGCAGCGACTGCGAGCGCGTGGCCATGAAATACGGCACGCCGACCGAGATCTCGACGCGTCTCGTCGCCTGATACCTGATGCTCAAGTCAGCGAGGTTGACGTCGTTGATGACCTGGCTGCCTTGTTCGTCCCGTTGCTCCTGATACTCGGACCCGACGAAGTGCCGGTCCGACTTCTGGTAGCGCCAGCCGAGCGACGCAGACCATTCGCCTGCGAGGGGGTACCCTCCGCCTAGCACGCCAAACCCGGGCGTGCCCATTCTCGCGGCCACTCAACCCTGGGCGAACGCGTGCTTGGGCGCGCCCAGCACGATGGCCGCCGCAAACACCACGACAACACCCTTACGCAGCAGTTTCATCAGACCCGCCTCCCCGGTTTGAAATAGAGGCTTATGCTACAGACGCGCGATAGAGAAAGCAACAGGGCGATCCGACGTTGTAACGTTTGTTGCTACAAGAGACTCTGCAGTTCGAGACTGAAATCGCTCTGTATTACAAGTTGTCACTCCATGTTCCAATTGAAACACAGTTGATTTTGTGTGTCCGTCTTCGCGCCGGCTACTGGAAGTCGTCGACGAGACGCAACCGCCGCGCATCGCGCGCATCACGGTGAAGGTGTTCGTGTTGGCCGACCCGGAAACCGCAGCCAGGGTCGCCGCGGCTGCGGCAAGGCGACGAGTCCCGGTCATTCAGCGGGTACGTGGGCCCCGTGAGCGAGCTCTGCCGGGGATCTTTGCCCTGAACTTCTTCGTCCTCCCCGCGAGCGTCGTTAGCCATCTGAGCTCCAGGTCGGTGCCTGTGCGGAACAGATCGACCCACGCCTGCGGCAACACCGAGAAATCAATCTTGTGGCGGCCCCAGTCGGGGCGACGTCCGTCGTAATCGTTGAATCCGTAGTCCCGCGCGAGTTCCCACGAGCTGACGAGCATCCCGGTGCGGTCCGTCACCTTCGGATCGCCGGCGAGCGCGGCGACCGCTCGCCCCACGAAGAGCGGCGATTCCGATTGCAGGAAGTTTGAATCTTTCCTGCCCGCTTCGCGCCAGTTGTCTTCGGTGACGCCGAAATGCTGCAGCACCGATTCCGAGCGTAGAAAGCCGGGCGTGATGGCGATCACGGCGACGCCATGCGGCGCGAGCTCGGCAGCCCACAGGAGCGGCAGCGCCTTCTGCGCGAGCTTGGCGGCTTGCGCCATCGGATTCCCGCCGCCGCCGATCATGTCGTTTTCCGTCACGTCGACGATGAGCCCGCGTTTGGCGGGCATCATCGCCAGCGCCGCGTGCTTCGCCGTCATGATGCGCGAGGTGATGGCCTGCCGGAAGATCGCGTCGGCGGTCGCCAGATCCGCCTGCCAGAGATACCCGTACCGTTTCATCAGCGGGTCTTCGCCGGCGACGCTGTCGACGACGATATCGAGTCGCTTGTGCGCCCGGGCGATACGCCGGAAGAGCGCCTTGACCTCGGACTCGATCGTGTGGTCAACGCGGACGGGGATTGCCGAGCCGCCTGCGGTGTTGATCATCGCCGCGGTTTCGTCGATCGTTTCAGGCCGTCCGTACGGCGACGGTTTGCCGGTGACGCTTCGACCCGTGCAGTAGACCGTCGCGCCGGCCTCGCCCAGCGCCCGGGCGATGCCGCGCCCGGCGCCTCGCGTCGCGCCGGCCACCAGCGCAACACGTCCCGTCAGAGGCCTCGAGTCGACCAGCGCCTTCTTCCTTGCCATCTTCGGTGACATCGTGTCGGCGTAAACTAAACGTTCGTTCGCAAGCCGACCGCGTTGACCGTGTTGATCGAGACGTTGCTGTAAGGTTCCGCCGATTAACGGCCTGGGCGTCGTGTTCGGATAGTACGCGGCATCAGGGCCGCCGGCCCATCTGATCGATCGCGTCGCCGAGCTTCTTGATCTCTTCGCCGTACAGGGCCCAATTGCCGCTTCGCTGGGCTTCGAGCGCCCTCTGATAGTGTTCGCGCGCTCGGGTCGCGAGTGGATCAAGAGGCGCCGGCTTCAGTGATGCCTCGGTGTCCGGCGCATCGACGCGTGAGGGCGGCGGCTCGACGCCAGCCTCGCTTCCCGAGGGGAACAGGCGATTCAGCGCCTTGTCCAGTGTTTCCTCCATCACAATCTGGTTCTGGTGCGCGACGATCACGCGCTTCAACTCGGGGATGCGCCCGCCGGCTGACCGCAAGTAGAGCGGCCGGATGTAGAGGAGCGACTCCTCGATCGGGATGACGAGCAGCGTGCCCTGCAGAACCTCCGAGCCTTGCTGGTTCCAGAGCGTGATCTGGGGAGAGATCGCCTGGTCCTGGTTGATCCGCCCGACGATCTGTCGCGGCCCGAACACCACCTTCTGCTTGGGAAACTGGAACACGCGCAGCTTGCCGTAGTGCTCGCCGTCGCTGCGTGCGACCATCCACGACGCGAGGTTGTCCTTGCGCGCCGGCGTGAAGGGCAGCATCTGAATGAACTCGGGTTCCCGTTCGCCGGGCAGCCGCATCATCGTGTAGTACGGCTGCATCAGCTGCGACTGGGTCTCGGTGCCGATCGACGGAACCTCCCACAGATCTTCCTTGTTGTAGAAGACTGCGGGGTTCGTCATGTGGTAGGTGGCGTACACCGCCGCCTGGAGCGCGAAGATGCCCTCGGGATACCGGAGGCGCGTCCGCATGTCCTCGGGCATGCTGGCGAGCGGTTTCAGCAGCGTGGGGTAGATCCGCTGCAGGGTCAGCGCAATCGGATCGGCCGGGTCGATCAGATAGAACGAGACGGTGCCGTGATACGCATCGACGGTGGCTTTCACCGAGTTGCGGATGTAATTGATCCCGTTGGCCGCCGGCGTCGAATACGGGTAGCGGTCGGTCGTGGTGTACGCGTCCTGCAACCAGGCCAGCCGGCCGTTCGAGATCAGCAGGTACGGCTGCGGGTCATAGCGTAGAAACGGCGCGATGCGCGTGATGCGCTCCGACAGCCGGCGGTAGAACATCACGCGGCTCTCGTTGGTGATGTCCTCGCTCAGCAGCACCTTGAACGACCGGAAGCGGATGCTCAAGAGCACACGGCGCAGGAAACTCGAGATCGGCACGCCGCCCGTGCCGTCGTACGTCGAGTAGACGTTGTCTTCGCCTCTGGGGTAGTGAAACTCGCGTGCGTTGGTCTTGACGAACACGTGATCGTTCGAGAGCTGCCCGTAGTAGATGCTCGGTTCGTCGATCTTCAGGTTCACGGAGGATTGCGGCGGCAGATCTTTGATGAACAGCACCGGAAGGCCTTCCGGCGTGACCTGGTTGACCGGTCCGAGCGTCACGCCGTACCCGTGCGTGAACGTCAGCCGCTCGTTGATCCAGTTGCGGTTGGGGAGACTGCTGGAGTTGAGCTCGCGCGCCGACAGCATTATCTGCCGGTAGCGGCCGTCGATGATGTAGCGATCGTTGTGCACGGAGACGAAATCGTAGTACGTGCGGATCTCCTGGATCTGCGCGAACGTCTCCAGGAGGGGCTGGTGGTCCCACAGCCTGACGTTGCCGAGCGTGGCGTCGTTGGCGTCGATGTCGGCGCGCGTCAGCATCGAGTCGCCCGAGAGCTCCCGCTCCTCGACCTGGTCCAGCGCGAACGCCTTTCGCGTGGCGCGGATGTTGTGCTCGATGTACGGCGTCTCGCGGACCTGCTCGTTGGGCGCGATCACGAAACGCTGCATGGCCGCGGCGGCTCCCGACCCGGCCAGCATCACGATGGCATAGAGCAGGGCGGCCGCAGTGGCCGGCCACCAGGACGCGGCGACCGCCTGATAGGCCGCCAGGGCCGCGCTGATGAGCGCGGCGATCATCAGGATCCGCAGCGTGGGAATCCTGATCGCCAGGTCGACGTTCGCCACGCCGTGCACAATGCCGGCGGACGTCGTCAGCAATCGGGGCACGTCCAGGTACGCACCGAACGCGAGGACCAGCATGAACGCCGAGCCGAGCACGGCCAGGTGCCTCTTCGCCCCCCTCGACAGCCGAAGGCCACGGTTGAGATCGAGGTTCGCTGCTCCCGCGACGGCATACACGGCGCCGGACACGAGGGCCGAGAGCGCGACCAGGCCCAGCAGGAACCCGCGCAGCCGATCCAGAAATGGCAGCTGAAACACGTAGAAGCTGGTGTCTCTGCCGAGGATCGGATCGAGATCGCCGAACGGCTGCGCGTGCCAGTAGAACAGCCAGGTCTGCCATTGACTCGAGCCGAACAGCCCGAAGAACACCGCGATCACGCCGATGACCGCCAGACCTATGGGCTGAATGCGTCGCCGGTCGACGGTGACGCTGAAGGGCCCTTCCCGCGTCGTGATCACCAGTTGGCGCGGGGAAACGGCTCCGAGCGCAAGCCGGAAGTTGAACAGCAGGACCGTGAAGGCGGCGCCCATCGCGCCGGCAAAGAGCGTCGCCTGTGTGGTGAGCGTCTTGAGAAAGACTTCCTGGTAGCCGGTTTCGCCAAACCACAGCCAGTCGGTGTAAAACGTGACCACGGCCGGCAGGATCACGGCCAGCATGATGAAGGCGCCGATGATCGCCGCGCGCCAGCTTCGCTTCATTGAATCCTCTATGGGATGCGGCGGGTGACCGACGACGGCAAGGACCTGCGGTGAGTGCGATCAATTGTATGTCAGAAGGCGACGCCGGGCTGCTGATGAGCTGGCAATCGCACCTCCGCGGGTTCCCGTCTACCGAGGGTCTCAACGCGTGTGCGCGCCGTGGGTCAGGGCCTCGCTCCGAGATCTATGAGCCGCCAGTCGCCGAACGCCAGCTCGCGGGCGGCGAACTCGTAGATCACGACGCGCTTGCCGACGAGCCGGTCGTCGCCCGACTGGCTGAGCATCGCGCGCGTGGCGAACGCGCCGTCGTCGTTCTGCACGATCCGATCGATCGGACGCCGCAAGACATAGCTCACCTGCTCGACAAATCCCGCGGCGCCACCCCATCCCATCGACGGCAATGAATAGATGTTGCTGAAGCTGTCGCCGAGCACGAGGACGTCTGCGTCCCGGGACGGCTGCCACGGCGTGCCGTCCGCCTCGAGGACACGCCGCAGCCAGACCGCCTCGGCCGGATACACGATCTGGCCACTCGGCAGATCCAGCATGCGCGCGCTGTCGCCGGCGGCGCGGACTTCGACGCGTTCCACGCGATGGCCAGGATCGGGTGCATCGGGCAGGAGCGCGTGCGCGGCGATCATCCCGCCGAGCGCTTCCGCCGCCATCTCCATCGCCTCGGGCCGCCAGTGTGTGTCAGTGGCGAGATACTGGGCGGCGCCCGAGGCTGCGTCTGCGAGCGCCTGCGAGACATCCAGAACGAGAACGCCTTCGCGCACGAGATCGTCGAGGAACGCCGCGTACGACGGGTTGTGCGGCGGCGCGGAACGTTCGTCGAAGCGCCCCGCCAGCTTCGCTGGATGGACCGTCGGCTTGACCGGCGTCGGCATCACGATCAACGTGATCCCCCGCGCGTCCAGATCTTTCTTCAGCCGCAGGATGGCTTTGCGCGGATCTGGCTCGATCGGCCTCGTCCACTCGCTGGCGGATCGGACGCGCCGCTCGAGCTCGGCCGGCGTGAGAAATCCGCGCCCGGTCAGATACTCGACGTCGGGCCGGTAGAACAACCAGCCCTCGCGCCCGCGATACACCCGCTCGTTGCCGGCGCCGAGCCACCGACTCATCGCGAGCTGCGCGGGCGGGCGCAGGCGTCCCCCAATCGTTGATCCGTCTTCGAGCGCGCTTTCGAACGAGGAAAGGCCGGCGAGCACGGCGCGATTCGCCGTCACGATCCGTGTCCACGTGTCGTGGCCTCCGGTCGGTGGCATGTCCGACAGCTGCCCCGAAACCTCTCGCGGCAAGGCGGCCAGGATCGACCATGCCGTCCCAGACGCCTGGTCCCCTTCGGGCCGCTCCGCCAGCGCAAACTCCGCGAGCGGCGCGACGACGATCGCGGCGAGGAACACCACGACGAGAAACCACGCGAGCGTCGGCGAGACGGCCGTGTGTCCAGCCTCGAGCTGGGCAATCTCTTCGCGGGACAACATCGCCGGCGATTCGAGTGGCGGCTGCGTCATCAGAAGATGAAATAAATGAACGGGTTGTACGCCTGCGTGGTCAACGCGACCGTCGAGAGCAACAACAGCGCGAACGCGACCGACGTCTTCGGCCACGTCAGGGTCCGCGTCCAGTCCCACGTTTGCGGACATGTCCAGACGACCGCCGCCGCAAGGAGAAAGGTTGCAAGATAGTACGGCTGGTACACGATGCCTGCGAGAAGGCCGGCACCTTCCTGCGGAGTCCCCAGACCCGCCATGCCGCCGAGATAGCGGAAGGCTGAAGGCAGATCGGGCGCACGGAAGAACACCCAGGTCACGAGCACGATCAGGAACGTGACGCCGACGCGAAGGGGCGCAGCCAGCCGCAGGTACGACGGCGTCTTGCCGCGGAGCCGCTCGAAGGCCAGGAGTGCGCCGTGCAGCCCGCCCCAGACGAAGAAGTTCCACGCCGCGCCGTGCCAGAGCCCCCCGAGCAGCATCACGATGAACAGGTTGATGTAGGTGCGCCAGGGCCCTTTGCGACTTCCGCCGAGCGGCAGGTAGAGGTAATCGCGCAGCCACGTGGAGAGCGAGATGTGCCAGCGATGCCAGAAATCAGTGATCGATTGCGCACGATAGGGCGAATCGAAGTTTTTCGGAAACACGAAGCCGAGCATCAGCCCCAACCCGATGGCCATGTCCGAGTAGCCGCTGAAGTCGAAGTAGATCTGAAACGCGTACGCGGTGACGCCGTACCAGGCGTCGAGCGGGCTGAGCGATCCGGCGTCGAACGCGAGGTCGGCAATCTTGCCGGTCGGATTGGCCAGCAGCACCTTCTTTGCCAGCCCGACGCAGAAGAACGACACGCCCCGCGCGAACTTTGCTATCGTGTGCGTTCGCGTCTGAAGCTGATCGGCGACTTCGGAGAAGCGGATGATCGGCCCCGCCACGAGCTGCGGGAACATCGAGACGTAGCACGCGAAGTCGACGAAGCGTCGGATCGGCGCCACGCGCGCGCGGTACACGTCGATCGTGTAGCTCATCGACTGAAACGTGTAGAAGCTGATGCCGAGCGGCAGCGTCACGCGGATCGCCGTGTCGATGCTGAGCGCCGGCAGGCCGATCGCTTCGACGAGCGCATCGAAGCTCGCCGTCGCGAAGTTGAAATACTTGAAGAAGCCCAGCAGCGAGAGATTGCTGACGATGGAGGCGACGAGCGCAGTCCGCTTGTGGAAACCGCGGCCGATCGCAAGGCCGCACCCGTAGTCCACGAGCGTCGACAGGAACAGCAGGACGACGAACAGCGGGTTCGCCCAGCCGTAGAACAGATAGCTCAACGCCGTCAGCACCAGGTGTTTCGCCCGCCGCGGCGCGGCGTAGTAGAGCAGCAGAGCGGTAGGCAGGAAATAGAAAAGGAACAGGTAGGAGCTGAAAACCATTCAGCTACGGGCGGCCGACGTCGTAAAAGACCGGCCGGCCGGCAGCGTCATTCTGGATGATCAGCCGCTCGCCCTCGAGCTCAGGGTGGGCGTCGTACGGCTCCACGGTCAACCGATACCGCGTGCCCGCCGCCTTGCGGGCCCCGTTCAGCACGCGCCCATCGCGAATCGCCCACTGGGCGATCCGCATCCGCTGCTCGCCGTACGTTCCCTCGCGCACGGAGACGACCTCATAGTCGTTGACGACGAGCGCGTGACGATAGGGAAGGATGGCGTCGGGCGACGGAATCGGCCCGGGGCGAGAGAGCTGAACGTCGACCACCATTCGTCGGGCGATCGCGGACGTGGCCGCCCGACCCGTGCCCGAGGGCCTCGGCGCCTCGGCAGCGGTCGCGGGGCCGATCGGCCCGTCGGGCCGCGCGGCATGCGGGCTGCGGTTCCGATCGATCCAGACGTCCGCGTACAGGTCGCCGCGCGCGTTGTTCGTCACGCGCGCCCACGCCTCGACGCGGGTGAAGTCCGCGCTGAAGCGTCCCACATGGACCTCGACCTGATCGCCTCCGCTGCGAACCTGGTTGGATCCGCCCTGGTTGTACGGACCGGAAATCGCCAGGAAGCGAGAGTGATTCGTCCATCGCGGGTAGAACACTTCCGCGCCATCGAACTCCGGGGCGCGGTTGAGGCTGACGCCCCAGCGCTTGTCGGTCTCGAGATCGACCATCGTCACGTTGCGATGCGAGCCGTCGAAGTACCAGAGCAGCGGACCGCGCGCCTGAGCCAGCGCCGTCCAGCAGCCCTCACCGAGCTTGCGCAGCGTGCCGTTCGGCAGGTCGGCGATGCCGGCGTCCGGCCACGGGAAGAGGCCCGCGGCGCGGCGGCCATCCGCGGACACCTGAAACGTGTCGAGGCTCACGGGTGTCTTGTTCCAGACGAGCTCGCGCTCCTGAGGTTTGTCGATTCGAAAACGCGAGACGCTGGGCGGACCCGGCCTTTTTTCCGTGTCGGCGGCGGCGTACACCCACTCGGTTCCTTCCGCGGGATGCCGCCACACGGCGAGCGCGTAGCCGTCTGCCAGCGGCGTGAGCCCTGAGCCGTCCCAGTTCACCGCGAACATCCGAGCGCCCTCCGGCGTCCGACTGGAAAAGACGATGCGATCGCCGCTCGGCGTCAGCATCGGCTTGACGTAGCTCCGGCGCTCGCTTCGGATCGTCCGCTCGCCGCGGCCATCGTCGGTGTCGAGGCCCATCAGAGCGAGGTTGGCGCCGAGGGCCAGCGGATCGGTTCCGTCCTCCTGCACCCACACCACTCTCGTCCGGGTGCCCGTGAGGGCGCGCACGTCGGCGCCGGCTCCATGCGCGGCCGGCGCCATGCCGGCTGCGTTGCCGGAGCAGGCGGCCGCGAGGAGGCTCAGCAGCAGGAACGAGAAACAGCGGGGCAAGCACCAATGGTACTACGACACCGGATCGCGCGATCGAATCGCCATTGCATCCTTGGAAATCCTTTCGTCCGCGGCCCGAGTCGAGTGGAGCGAGGTCCAGGAGCGCCGTCGGTTGGCGCGTCCGCTGACGGCTGAGGTAGGTCTATCTGCTCAGCGGGGCAACGACTCCGTTCTCTTGAAAACGGAGCTGTCATTGAGAAAGCCCACTTTCTCAGCAATATGACAAGCTATGCACGCTTGTCGGACGACCTGAAACTGTGTTCGCATCCTTCCAGCGTCCCTGGAAGTCAGCGCATCGTGCATGGATTTCCACACACCGCTGTCCAGGAACATGCCTTCGATATTCTGGGTTCTAGCCGGACGCTTCATGCCTGCGGTATTCAGACGATCCTGCAGCTTCTCCCAATGATACACACCCATTTCCCAGTTGTTGTTCTGGATTGCCACATACAGCTCCTCGTACCGATGCGCAATTTCCCACATGGGTATGTCGGTTCCGCCCGCGATAACTTGCAAACGACGAAAGCGCTCAATGTCGTCGTCTGCGTCCAGTAGCCAGTTGTTCGACGGCGGCTTGGTTTGCTTTTCCAGATCCTTGTAGGCTTTGGGAAAGCGAGGGGTATTACCGGTCGGCTGTACCACGCTCTGTGCGAGTGCGACCGATGTGGCTATCCAAAGAACTGCGGCCCCGATGACCTGCGATTTCATCGTTGTCTCCTTGTTGGTCGTCCGCCGTGGTACTCGTCATACGTGAAAAGCGTTCGATTGAAGGCCGCGGTGCGACCAGTCACCCTTTGAGCAAGTAGGCCAGAGCCACTGCCACCACGTACACGGCGGCCATCGCACCGGTGTCCCACGCGACAGCGAAGCGCTTCGTTATGACCCGATACGTGAGACCGATCAAAAAGAGCGCGTTCATCGTCACGACCGCCAGAATTGCGACGCCGTGGCTTGCGTCCGCCGCCACAAGCAAGGGCCCCTGCCTGTAGAACACGTCGTCGAGCCCCAGGATGAGCAGATTGAACAGGTTGCTGCCCAGGACATTGCCGATGCCAAGGTCGATCGCGCCGATGCGCACGGCGGCGAGTGAGACCACAATTTCCGGCAACGACGTCGTGATCGCGATGAAGAGACTGCCCACAAAGGCTTCACCGAGTCCAGTCTGGCGCGCGAGCTCGGCGCCAAGTCGAGGCAGCCAGAGCGCCGCGCCGACCACGAGCACCGCGGCACCCGTGTAGTGCAGGGCCGCCGAACGCAGTGGGATGTTTGCGTACTGGAGCTCCTCCGCCACCTCCTGGATCTCGCGCGCGCGTCGGTGTTGTTCGTGCGTGAAGATGAGCCGCATGCTCACAAAGTACAACCCAATCAGCGCGGGCGTGTGGAGGCCGATCCATCCGATCGCCGGTAACCGCGAGCTGCCCAGCAGACCGAGACCGGCGATGCCGATGAGCACCAGGCCGAACCCGATGGAGAGCGCGTGACCCTGGTGGGCCCGCGTGCTGAGCGGCTCGCGCTGCACGGCGTCCATGAACGACAGGATCAACAGATTGAACATGCAGCTGCCGAGTACGTCGCCCACGGCAATATCAGGGAGATTGGCCAGCGCCGTGGCCCCGAAGCCGGTAAACAGTTCCGGCAGGCTTGTGGTCGCCGCCAACAGCACCACGCCGACCCAGCTACGTCCCAGACCGGATTTCTCCCCCAGCACATCCCCGTACCGTGCGAGACGCACCCCGGCGAAGACGATGACGAGCGCCGTGGCCAGAAACTGGATCCAGATCATCGTCCGCCGCCTTCACGCGGGGGCTGGCGCCAGGCGAGTCGGGAACACGCCTCTGCCAGTCCCCACGCCAGCAGCGCGCCGCCGAACACCACGCCCCAGAGCTCCACAGGGATGGCGGCGTGTCCCAGCAGCTCGGACGTAAACGGCAGCGAGGCCGCAGCGAACTGGATGCCGACGCCAGCGATGACGGCCGCATGGAGATACACGTTGGGAAGCGGGCGCATCCACGTGTGTCTGGACGGATAGGTCAGGAACAGCTGACCGACGGCCATGAAGTGGAACGCGGCTGCGCGCGTGACATCAAGCGAGTACCCGAGCAGCGGCAGGAGGCCGAGCACGCCGAGCGCGAGAACGGCTTTCATGCTGCCTGCGGCGAGGACGAATCGGACCGACGGTCGGTCCAGCAGTGGAGAGTGGGCCGGGCGCGGCGGCTGCTGCATGACCCCGGGGGTACGATCGAACGCGAGCGCCAGCGCGGGCACGCCGTCGGTCATGAGATTGATCCACAGGATTTGTGCCGCGGTGAGCGGGAGCATCAGCGCCCCGGTGGTGTCGCGAAGATCGAGGGCGTATGCGAGGACGGCGCCGGTAGCCACCAGCAGCACTTCCGACAGATTCGTCGAGAACAAGAAGCGGAGGAACTTCTGGATGTTCTCGTAGATGCCGCGGCCTTCCTCGACGGCACCGACGATGGTCGCGAAGTTGTCGTCGAGCAGGACCAAGTCCGCCACCTCGCGGCTGACGTCCGACCCACGCTGGCCCATCGCCACGCCGACATCCGAGCGCTTGAGCGCGGGCGCATCGTTGACCCCGTCTCCGGTCATCGCCACGATCTCGCCCTGCGCCTGGAGCAGTTCCACGAGCTGCAGTTTCTGCTCCGGGCGCACGCGAGCGAAGACGTTCACTTCGCCGAGCGCCTCGATCAGCGAGGTGCCCTGATACTCATCAAGATCTTCACCGGTCAGCACCCGCACCCCGGAGATGCCGATCAAGTGCGCGACCGCCAACGCGGTCGCCGGGTGATCGCCGGTAATCATGATGACGCGGATCCCAGCAGCCTGCGCCGTGGCGACGGCGTCGGGCACTTCCGGCCGCGGTGGATCCCAGAACAAGACGAGACCGAGCAGCGAAAGGTGCTCTTCCGTTTCGCCTTCCGCCCACGCTATCGCCAGTACTCGAAATCCTTCGCGCGCGTACGCGTCGGCCTTTTCCACCCAGGATTCGCGGTCCTCGGTCGACAGGGTGCAGCGGCCGAAAAGGATCTCGGGCGCGCCCTTGAGATAGCTCACGAGTCGCCCGTGCTGTTGCACGGTGACCCTGGCGAACTTCCAGGCGCTGTCGAACGGCCGCTCAGAGACGGCTGGGTGTTCATGGCGCAGCTGCGCGATGTCCACGCCGTGTGCAGCGGCATGGCGCAGCAGACCAAGCTCCAGCGGATCACCCGCACCGGTCGTCAGGTCCGCATCATTCGCCAGCACGATGGCCGTGAGCGCGCGCGGCAGATCGGACGCGTCGAGCGTGCGGACGTCCATGCGGCTCTCGGTCAGCGTCCCGGTCTTGTCGGTTGCAATGACCGTGACCGATCCGAGCGCCTCCACCGCGGAGAGTCGCCGAACGACTGCGCGGTGCCGGGCCATGCGCTCGACACCGAGGGCCAAGGCCACTGTGAGCACTGCCGGCAGCCCTTCGGGTACGGCCGCCACGGCCAAGGCCACCGCGAAAATAATGATCTCCGGTGCGCGGCCGATCCCTTCTGCGATGATGCCGACGACGCCGAGGGACGCTGCGAGCACCAGCACCCAGCGCGCGATCTGCCGGCCCAGTTGATCGACGCGACGTTCGAGTGGCGTCTTCGCAGCCTGGATGTCGCCGAGCATGGCGGCCAGGCGACCCATCGCACTGGAGCGACCGGTCCTCGTCACCTCGAGATAGGCCTTGCCGCGGACGAGTAAGGTGCCGCTGAACGCCTCCTCTCCGTCGCTCTTGTCGACGGCCATGGATTCGCCCGTGAGAATGGATTCATCCAGCATGGCGCCGCGAGCATCCATCAGCCTGCCGTCTGCCGGGACGCGGTCGCCCGCTTCGAGCCGCACCCAGTCGCGGGGAACCAGGGCATGCGTCGGAAGACGGACGAGATGACCATCGCGGAGGACCCATGCCTGAGCACCAGCCAAGGCCTTCAACCGGGTCAAAGCGGCTTCGGACCGCTGTTCCTGATAGAGGCCGAGCGCCGCGTTGAACAGGAGGATCAGGCCGATGGCCGTCGCTTCGATGGGCCAGGCGTGCGCGCCTTCGTAGATCCAGAGGCCGAGATCAAAGGCAAGGGCGAACAACAGGATGTAGATCAGCGGACTCTGGAACTGACGCACGAACCGGCGCCAGAGCGGATCGGGAGCCTGCTCGGGCAAGGCGTTCGGCCCGACCTGGGCCATTCGGTCGGCGGCTTCTGCGGTAGACAGTCCGTTCATGGGGACGTCACGAGTCTCTGGTCGAAGCGAGCGAGCCTTCTGACATCCGTCGTCGGAAGGAACCGCCGCGTCATTCTTGTTCTGTGATGTGGGGTTCCAGGCGGATGGGTGTCGAAAGGGACGCGGACACCAAACACATCTTCTCGCTCTTCTCAAGGACGTGCAACGTCCTCTCGCGATCCGCGCTGGAAGACACCGTGAGCCTGGGACGCAGCACGATCTCGGTAAAGCGCGTTACCCCGTCCTGTCGATTCACGGTCCCTGAGGCCTCCAGGTCGAGGGTGATGAACTCCACTTTTGACAAGTGCGCGATCGCACGCAGCGTGAAGAGAAAGCACGACTGCACCGAGGCAAGCAGCAGATGCTCCGGGCTCCAAGCGTCTCCAGGGCCGTCGTAGTCCGCGGGCGGCGCCGTGCGGAGTTCGGGGACGCCCGCCGTGGAGAGCTGCGCATAGCCGGCAGGCCCTCCTGCCAAATGGACGTCGTAGTGATGCGGGAGTGGCTTCATTGTGTCGTCCTTGACGCCACGGCTTCCCTGGCCATTCCGGTCCCGTGAGCATGTGGCACCTGCGCGACGTCCCGTGCGGTCTCCGACGTCGTCTGGGCCAACGCCTTCTCGACATCCACAATCGCGAGCATCGTCTTGAGCTGGGAATCGGGATTGAGGGACAGGCTGTCGAGAGCGGACCGTACACGCCCTCCGGCCGCCTGCAGCCTGTCGATCCGGTCCACGTCGAGGTGCCGAAGGCCGTCTTCGATCACGCGCTCGAGATCGGCCGCGCGCAGAAATGCCCGGTAGGCATCCGCCGTGGTCGCAAACCCATCAGGCGTTCGGATGCCGAGGGGTGTCAGGGCCCTCCGCATCTCGCCGAACGATGCGTTCTTGCCGCCCACTGCCGGCAGGTCGTCCATGCCGACCTCGTCGAACCAACGGAACCAGTTCGTCATCCTGTCCGCCTTTCATGCCGTGCGTCCGAGACGCCCGCGGTCGGTCGGCCATCCGCCACGATGGCACCGTCAGGGTCGATGGTCCTGATCGGCTGATTGAGCCCCGCAGGGTCCAAGAATCGTGGCCAGCACGATGCCCTTGCGCGCATCGGCCAGATTCAGGCGCCGCGTCGGGCGTTCGCGACCGGCGGCGAGCAGCCTCATCGGCGTCGGGGACTGTGCGAGCACGACCTCCTGTGGCGTCGCCGAGCCGTCGGCCGGCGCCCGTGCGGCTGGAACTACGGGAGGGATCCGTGGTGCCTCAGCGGGTGGTTTTCCGGCGATCGCACGCGCGAGAAACCTGGCGGCGAGCATGGCGCTGATCGCGGCGGCGAGAACGATGAACGACTGAAGCAGATCGGATGGCACGTCGTCCTCGATCTATTCCTGTGTCTTCGGGCCGGGTGACGTGGTGTCATCTCCGCGCGCAATCGCATCCCGCATGGTCGTGTCCGCCTGGACGTTTTTCATGCGGTAGTAATCCATCACACCCAGATGACCCTGCCGGAAGGCCTCCGCCATCGCCCGAGGGACTTCGGCCTCAGCCTCGACGACGCGCGCCCGCATCTCCTGTTCCAATGCGACGGCCATCGCGCGGCGCTGCTCGGCTCTTGCCTGCGCGATCTGCTTGTCCGCATTCGCCTGCGCGATCTGGAGTTTGGCGCCGATGTTCTCGCCGACGTCCACATCCGCGATGTCGATCGACAGGATCTCGTACGCGGTGCCTGCGTCCAGTCCCTTGCTCAGGACGTGCTTGGAAATGTGGTCCGGGTTCTCGAGCACGTCTTTGTGGGTCTCCGCGGACCCGATCGTGCTGACCATGCCCTCCCCGACGCGTGCGATGATCGTTTCCTCGCCGGCGCCGCCGACCAGACGATCGATGTTGGTGCGCACCGTCACGCGGCAGAACGCGTGCAACTGGATGCCGTCTTTGGCCACGGCCGCGATGCGGGGCGTTTCGATGACCTTGGGGATGACCGACATCTTCACGGCCGCCAGAATGTCCCGGCCGGCCAGGTCGATCGCGGCCGCGCGCTTGAACGGCATCGGGATGTTCGCTTTGTCGGCAGAGATCATCGCGATGACGACGTTGACCACGTTGCCACCGGCCAGGTAGTGCGCCTCGAGATCATTGAGGGGAATGTCGAGCCCTGCTTTCACGCTGCTGATACGCGCGGTCACGACGGTACCTGGCGGCACGCGCCGCAGGCGCATCCCGACCAATGTCAGCAGCCCGACATAGGCGCCTGAGGCCCACGCGGCAATCCACAGGGGAATGGGTACGAGGTACAGCACCATCGAGAGGATCGCAACGGCCAGAATAAGCGCCGCCACCGCACTGAGTAGACCGGTTTCAAGTCCCGCCATGAGATCCTCCCGTGTTGTCGTGCGGCGCGTGCCGGACGACGATCCGATTGCCGTCGACGCGCAGCACGTCAATGGACTGCCCGGCGTCGATGAAGACGCCTTCGGAGACGACGTCCACGCGTTCGCCGTCGAATTCCGCAATACCGGCCGGGCGGAGCGGCGAGACCGTCGTCCCTCGTTTGCCGACCCATCGGCGGTCGGACTCCGGCGCCGAGGCGTAGCCTGCCTGAGCGGTCAGTTCCTGCTCGAGCACCAATCGGTGGCCAAACGGCAGCCGCGGGAGCGCGCGCAGCATCACGACGGCGCCCACGAGCGCGAGCAGCAGAGACGCGGCGACGCGTCCGCCCGCGCGGAGGATGACGTCCCATGTCGCGCCGGCGCCCACGACGCTCAATCCCAAACCGCCCAGGAGTGCGCCGATGCCCAGGAGTCCCGCGAGACCGAAGCCCGGCGTGACGAAGATTTCCACGACCAGGAGCGCGAGGCCGGTCGCCATGAGCAGAAGCTCCTCCCAGCCGGCCAGCGCTACGAGCCAATGTCCCCAGAAGAACAGTCCCAGGCACACGAGGCCCACACCGCCGGGCAAGCCGATGCCGGGCGTCTGGACCTCAATGATCAATCCGAGCATGCCGATCGCCAGCAGGATCGAGGAGAAAACGGGATGCGTCAGGACGCGCACCAGTGTTTCGGCCCACGTCTGGGGGATGCGCCGCACCTCCGCGCCGCCAAGATCCGTTGCCGTCAGCATGGCTTCGAGCGTGTCGGCGCGGACATCCGCGATCTTGTGTTCGAGCGCCTCATCGGTCGTCAGCGTCAAGAGCTTGCCTTTGTCGCTGAGTCCTGGCACCTCGACGTCAGCGTCGACCATCGCCTCGGCCAGCAGCGGTGGCCGCTTGCGGGCTTCGGCCGTCGCGCGGAATTCCTTGCGCATGTAGGACACGGTCTTTTCTTCCACCGGTTGGGCAGGGCCGCCTGGTGCGCCCATCGCGACGGGGGTCGCTGCCCCGAGGGTGCCCCCCTCGGCCATCGCGATCGTCGTCGTGGCCAAGGCGATGAGCGCGCCCGCCGAAATGGCACGCTTATTCACAAACGCAATCGTTCGTACGGGCGTGCGGAGCAGCGCGTCACGGATTAAGACCGCGGCGTCCACCCGGCCGCCGAACGTGTTGATCTCCAGGACGACGGCGGCAGCCCGCTCGGCCGCAGCTTCCGTCAACGTCCGCTCGACGAACGGCGCGAGTCCGAGATCGACCACGCCGTCGATGGGGACGACGTACACGACGGGAGCCTGCGCCGTTGCTACTTCAACCAGACCTCGGCCAGCCATCCCGAGCACCACCAAGCACGGCGCCAAGCAGAGCCGCAGCCGGCGTGTCCGGCACGCGGTCCCTATGCCAGCGAAACGAGACGGCCGGTGTCGAGTGGTCACCATCTTCCAATCCCAGCTGTGCGTCACGCGCGAACGGTGAGCACGGGACACGTCGCCGCGCGCACCACATGCTGCGTGTTCGACCCGTACAGCATCAACTCGACGCCGCCGCTTCCCTGAGCGCCCCTGGTGCGCACGACCTTCTCCGTGACCGAGCCCAGGAGTAGCCGGTGAAACCCGCCGAGTCCATGCGTCCCCATGACCAGAAGATCCGCCTTCATGGCTGCGGCGCAATTCACGATCAACGCTGTGGCGCGGCCTTCCTGGACCAAGAATATGCGGGTCCCTCCGAATCAACGCGGAAATCGTCTGGCGAAGTCCGCGGATGCTTTTAGGGCACCGTCGCCAAGACCTGTTCGGCTCTGACCTCGTTCAAGAGGTGCTCACCACGCTCGAAGGCGCTGACGTTCGCCAGAGTCGTGTCGGCGATATTGGCCAATGCTTCACGAGTGAGGAACGCCTGGTGCGAGGTAATGAGCACATTGGGGAAGGTGAGGAGACGGGCCAACACGTCGTCCTGCAGCACCTGGTCGGAGAGGTTGCGAAAAAAGACCCCTTCCTCTTCCTCGTAGACATCCAGTCCTGCCGCTCCGACCTGGCCGCGCTTGAGGGCATCAATCAACGCACGACTGTCGAGCAGCGCACCCCGGCCGGTGTTGATCAGCATGACACCCGGTTTCATCTGTGCGAGGGCGGCGGCATCGATCAGATGATGAGTCGTGGGGGCCAGTGGAACGTGCAGAGAGATGATGTCTGCCTCTCGATACAACTCCGACAAGTCTGTGTAGCGAACGCTCACTTCCGTCGCGAGCGACTCGTTAGGATTCAGGTCGAAGGCCAGGAGACGGCACCCGAATCCCTGCATGATACGCGCGACCACCGCACCGATCTTTCCGGTGCCGACGATGCCACACGTCTTGCCGAACAGATCAAATCCAACGAGTCCCTCGAGCGAGAAATTGGCCTCCCGCACCCGGTTGTATGCGCGGTGTATCTTCCGATTGAGAGCCAGAACGAGCGCCGCCGTGTGCTCCGCGACGGCATGGGGCGAGTACTCAGGCACGCGGACCACGACGAGCCCGAGCCCACAGGCCTGATCGAGATCCACATGGTTGTAGCCCGCCGACCGAAGGGCTATCAACCGGGTGCCCCCGCTATGCAGCGTCGCCAACGCCTGAGCGTCGACGCGATCGTTGACAAACGAGCAGACGGCCGGGAACCCGGAGGCCAGTGACGCGGTCTCTCTGGTCAAACGTGGCTCGAGATACGTGATGTCGTGCGCATAGCGAGCATTCGCGGCTGTCAGTGCCTCGCGGTCGTACGCATGCGTGTCGAAGATAGCTAGCTTCATCTTGTGCATCAATCGCTGGGGGACTGGCGACCAGCGTCTGAATCTACTTCGTATCTCGCCGCGCCTGCCGGCGCCGTCCACGTGACGCCGTGTGTGCGCGTGAACGATAGACGTGCGTGCTGCGCAGGATGTAACTAATTATCGCGTTCCACACGCTGATGGTAACGCCAACCGACGGTTGCCGTACGATTTTCCGATTCGATGTCTGGCAGCGACGTAAGATCAGCAGTCAGACACGAGGCATGGCGACTGAGGGGACCGCGGCACCATCGTTCGACAGACGGACGTCAACCTCCACGGTCGGATTCCCGCGGGAATCGAGAATCTCTCGCGCGACGATCGCCGCAATGTCCGGCATGATTCACTCCTGAAACGACGGCGAGGGCACGCCATCACGACTGGTGTTGGGATCTTTCGCTTG
>MEKT01000010.1:0-3658 GCA_001767435.1 Acidobacteria bacterium RIFCSPLOWO2_02_FULL_65_29
CGTGTGGCGTGTACCGTGACTCATCTCGATCCGGCCGAATCGATCGAAGGAACGGTTCTCACCACGGCGCGTGTGTTGTACGTCGCCCGGTAGCGCTCGTGTTCGGGCGTGTCCGGATAGCGCTCCGGCGCCCGGTACGGGTATCGGGTCATCGCGTGGAAGGGCAGGGGTTCGACCGTGTCAGGGCTTCCCGAGTTGATGTCCATCTCCTTGCTGTAGCCGTCTGCCGCCAGCAGGAACGTGCGCGTCCAGCCATCGGGAAGCGCGGCAAGGCTCGACGCGTCGAAGTCGATGGCGAGCTCGTCGCCGGGCTTCGCGATGACGAACATGTCGTCGGTCTTCGTCACGAGCTCGCGCACGTCGCCTTCACGCGTATACCGGCCCGCCATGACCTTCCAGGGAGATTCGAGCTCGACGCGATCGTAATCGTAGCTCACAGGTTCGCCGCCGCCCGGCCGCGTTTCAGCCGAAAAACCACGGGGCCTCAGGATGGCAGTGGCCGGCAGGAATCGCATGGCGGTCGTGGGATCCACCGAGACCGCGGCGCCGACCGCAACGCGATCCCAGTAGATCCGCATGTTCGTCACGACGCGCACCTGCCGCTCGCCGGCGCGGAGGAAGGGAGCCAGATCGATCGGAATCGTCTGCGGGCGTCCGACGGGAATCCCGATGTCGGCGATAGCCGTGCGCCATCCTCCCGCCAGGTCCTTGACCTGGAGCGACGGCGGAGCGAGCGACAGGCCCGCCTGGTGCGCCGCGACGTTGTCGCTCGAGAATGCGTAGTCGGTCCATCCCGTCAGTAGCAGCACCGGCGCCTTTTCCCGCGGCCCGAGGTCGAGCGTCAGGCTGTGCTGCTCCGCGTAGCCACGGAACTGTTTGAGCGCAAAGTCGTCTGGATAGCGGCGATCGACCTCTTCGATGCGATCGGTGACGTCGTGTCCGTGCTCGTCGACCGCCCGCGGCGCATGCCCGCCCGCCACGCCGAACAGCCTGAACGGTTTTGGCGGCTCGGTCATGCCCTCGTTCGGGTACAGCTCGATGTCTCGTGGATGGGCGATCGCGAGAAGCTCGATCCGATCGGCGAACAGGGCTTCTTCGAGCTCGTTCGTCACACGGATGCGCAGCCGGCCGTCGATCGGCCGGAGCTGGTCGCCGCGAATGCGCACGTATTCCAGCGGGTCGGGGATGTTGTACTTGCCGGGGCCTTCCCAGTACGCCATTTCGCCAGCGCCCATGAAGTCGGTGATGAACTCGAAGCGGTCGCCATTCCAGGTGAACAGGAACGGGCAGGATGAAGGCTTTCGATCGAGCTCCTCGACCATCAGCGGCGACCGCAGTGTCGAGGGCAGCGCGCCGCCCACGCCAGCGGCCGCCTCTGCCTGGAGGACGCCAGACGGCCACAGCACGCGGAGGGTGTCGGCCCCCGGTCGAATGCCGAGACCGAAGACGACGTCGCCGGGTGCGACGGCCGGCGTCGAGGCGGATGTCTCGATCCTGGTGCTCAGGCTGCCGGCGCGCAGTTGAATTTTCGCGCCGACGCCACGCCGATTGCTGACGCGTCCCCTGAGTGCGACCCGCTGCGACGTGCGACTGGTGGAGCCGCTCTCGTCGCCCCCGCTGTTGCGCCAGAAGGAGAGTGAGCCCGATCCACCCGTGACGAGATCGGTTCGGCCGTCGCCATTCAAGTCGGCGAGCGCGAGCCCTCGAGCGGACGCCGGCGGCGCCGCACCGCCGACCGATCCCGGCATCGCGCGCGTGGACACATCGCTCCAGCGCGGCCCCCTTTCTGTTCCCTCACTCTGCTGACCGACATTGCGGAAGACGTGCGGCCCGTCCGCCGACCACGACAACAGGTCGAGCAGGCCGTCACCGTCGTAGTCGAGAAACTGTGCGGCCCGAGCGGCCCTGGCCCCGTCCGGCATGGCCGCGTTCGTGAATCGGCCGCGGCCGTCGCTCAGCGCGAAGGCGCCGGCGCCAGCGCGAGCAAAGAACACGTCGGGGAAGTCGTCCTTGTTCACGTCGCCGACCGTCACGGCGGCGATCGCCTCGTTCGCCCCGGCAGCTGCCGCGAGCCCCACGTCGACTGCCACGTCGCGGAACGTTCCGTCGCGCAGGTTCTGGAACAGCACGGGCGGTCCGGCGTAGTTGACGACGATGAGATCGACGTCGCGGCGATTGTCGAAATCGGTCGCGGCGATCGCAACGGCGCGTGTGGCCGTCTGCACGCGCGCGGCAGCGGTGATATCGGCAAACGTGCCGTTGCCGTTGTTGCGCAGCAGACGGAACGGAGCCGGCGCGAAATCATTCGGAAACACGAGCGCGTCGTTCGACGCGCGCTGCCGCGTTGCCGCGAGGTCGGCCAGCCCGGCGACGGCGAGATCGAGATCGCCGTCGTGATCGACGTCGACAAATGCCGCCGCGCCCGGCAGGAATGGATACGCGACGAGGCCGGTTCTGGCCGTCGCGTCGCTGAAACGGCCCTGGCCCTCGTTGTGATAGAGGCTGCTGGCGCCGTACCTCAACACGAAGAGGTCTTCCATCCCGTCATTGTCGTAATCGCCGGCTACGCACCCGACGGCCACGGCGTCTACCGGCGCGTCGCCAAGACCCGCCGCCACCGTCACGTCGGTCCAGGTCGCCCGGCCGTCGTTCCGAAAGAGACGTTGCCCACCGGGTGACCCGCTGAACACATCGAGGTGGCCATCGTCGTCGGCGTCGACGAGCGTCACGCATCCGCCGAGCCCTTCCGCGATCTGACGGAGGCCGGCCGGCGTGAGGTCTGTCACCGTGAAGCGCCGCCCGAAGGGAGATTCGATCGCTGAGACCCTCCCTGCTGCGGGCTCGAGAGCGGAGGGAGCAAACGTTGTCGGCGGTACGGCCGTATCGACCAGATCGGCTTCCGCTCCGGTCGACGCGAGGGCCTCGGCGTATCGCCCCTGCTCCAGATACCCGGTGCCGTACGTGACGCTGTAGCCGATCGTGCGAAGCGTCTGGGCGCGCTCCAGCATCTGCCGTCCTTCATCGGGCTGGCCGCCGCGCGCTAGCGCGAGGCCCAGATTGTAGGCGGCAGTCACGTTGTAGGGCTCGGCGGCAAACGCTCGGCGCAGCACCTCGATGGCCTGCGGATACTGCATGGCTTCCAGATACATTTGTCCAAGGCTGATGTTGGCGCCGACGTCTCCGCTGTCGATTTGCCGAACGCGCTCGAGCTCGCGCAGGGCATCAGGCGTGCGATTCTCGGCGTAGGCGATGAGGCCCAGAATGTAGGGCGGCTGTGGCGCGGACGGGAGGAGCCGGGCCGCTTCGGTCGCCTCGCGAGCTGCGCCCTGCAGATCGCGGGCATAGAACAGCGCAAGGCTCAGGTTGACCCGCGCCATTGCGAGCGAGCCGTCGATTGTGAGCGCCTCGCGGAACGCGGCCTCTGCCTCGGGATACTTGAACTGTTCGAGCAGAGCCACGCCCAGATTGTTCGCCCGGTAGGCGCGCTCGCGGATCTCGACCGGCGCAACGCCAGAACCGCATGCCGTTACAGCGGCCGCGATCAAAGCGCAAGCACTACCACGGAGTAGGGCACGGTGATGACGCGAGGTCACGCAGACGACCACGATTTTCATGTAGCTCAGAAATCACCACGTAGGCCGGGTCCTTTCGGACCCGG
>MEKT01000010.1:3747-6091 GCA_001767435.1 Acidobacteria bacterium RIFCSPLOWO2_02_FULL_65_29
GAAGTCCTGCACTACACGCCGGCGCAAAGCAGCGCTAGCGGCGTCCAACCGCAATCGGCGTCGTGCGGATGACGCCCGCGCCCTCTTGAATCGTGATGGCCTGATTGGCGGGGAGTGCGCCGGTGGTGTCGACCCGCCCGCCCGGCCACGTGACGCGGACGGCGTCCACGCCGGATGCGGCGCCGAGACCGAAGGTCAGCGGCAGCTCGCTCTGCGACGCGTAGCTGGACCCCGTCTTGACGATCTGCCACAGCCTGGATCCGCCGCGCGCCGTGACGTCGACGCGGGCCCCGATGCCATCGCGATTCGACGTCGTGCCGACGGTCCGCACGCGCAGCACGTTGTTTCTGTTGCCGCCGTCGTTCCGGTACAGCCGCGCCGGGCCGTTGTTGACGTTGATCAGGATGTCGAGGTCGCCGTCGTTGTCGTAGTCCGCGTACGCCGCCCCGCGGGCGACGATGGCGCGTTGAAGCGCGGGTCCGGACTGCGCGCTCGCATCCTCGAACTGCTTTCGCCCGACGTTGTGGAAGAGGTGTGGGCGCTCGGCGTGGGTGATCCGCGGCTGCACGCGGGCAATGTCGTCGTTCACGTGCCCGTTTGCGGCAAATATGTCGGGCGCGCCGTCGAGGTCGTAGTCGAAGAAGAAGCAGCCGAAGGTCAGGCTGAGCAGCGACGCTCGTCCCACGGTCGACTTCGGCGCGTCGTCAATGAACAGCCCGTTGCCTTCGTTGTGGTAGAGCGCCATCATCTCGTTCGAGAAATTACCGACCACCAGACTCGGCCTCCCAGAGCCGTCGTAGTCGATCGCGTCGACGCCCATGCCGGCTCGGACGACGCCCGTCTCGCTGAAGGCCACGCCGCCGACGACCGCCACGTCCTCGAAGGCTCCGTTGCCCTTGTTGCGATACAGGCGATTGGGCTGCGTGTCGTTCGCCACGAACACGTCCATCCGACCGTCGCCGTCGTAATCGAGCATCGCCACACCGAGTCCCTTCGACGAGCCGTCGTCGATGCCTGCCTTCTTCGTGACCTCCTCGAACGTACCGTTGCCGCGGTTCCGGTAGAGCGACGGGCTTCGCCCCGTGTACGACTCGGGCGTGCAGTACGACTTGCTCTTGCCGTCGAGCGTGCAGAACAGGTCCTTGGCTTCGGACCACTCGACGTAGTGAGCGACGAACAGGTCCAGCTTCCCGTCCGCGTCGTAGTCGAACCAGAGCGCGCTCGTCGAGAACCCGCCGTCGCCGACGCCCGCCTGCTTGGTCGCGTCGGCGAACTTGCCGCCGCCAAGGTTTCTGAAGAGCCGGTTGCCATCGAGCGCTGTCAGGTAGACGTCGATCTTGCCGTCGTTGTCGAAGTCGGCGGCAGCGCCGCCGATGCCGTACATCTCGACATCCAGGCCCGATGCGCGCGTGATGTCGGTGAAGGTGCCGTTGCCCGCGTTCCGATAGAGCCCGGCGGTCGATCGCGGACCGGCGCGGCCTGGCCAGTTCTTCGAGTTGACGAGCAGGATGTCCTGCCAGCCGTCGCCGTCGGCATCGAGGAAGAGCGCGCCGGACCCAATCGTCTCGGGCAGGTACTTCTTGCCGAAGGCGCCATTGTTATGGACGAACTTCAGGGCGGCCTGCGCGGTGACGTCCACGAAGGAGACCGGCGGCGGCGCCGCGACGACTCCGACGGCCGCGAGGAGTCCCACGCCGAGAACCGACAGTCCACGCGATAGCGAAGTCATGACGGGACGCGGTCTATTATCCGCTACTCTATGGGAGGTTGCCCGGGGCGTTACAGGAGGAATAGGCGCCACGGTGTGACCCAACTCGCGATGCGGCCGAAACCATCGAGAACCGAACATCACCCGGCCACGCCGTGGTCTCGACGACCTCGCGCACCCATCGCCACCGCCCTTGTCAGTTTCGGCTTGCTCGCCATAGTCCTGTTGATCGATTCGGGCGCTCAACGTGGCGCTGGGACGGTTTCGACGTCCCGAGCAGGCAGCCGCGCGATGGCCGGGCGACTTGCCGCACTCGCCGACCGCGCCGAGACGGTCAACCTGGACGAAGCGGTCAACATGGTGTTCGGGACCAACCAGCCGTGGCTCATCCCCGTCTTGCGCGATATGGTGCCACGCGCCCGCGACCCGATGGAGCGGTACGGCCTTCGCCTTCGACTCGCGGCCCAACTCCTCCAGGCTGGAGCGAGCAAGGAGGCCCTCCAGGAGCTCGAGTCGCTGCAACAAGCCATCGCCGACATGCCGCCGACACTCGCATCGACGGAGCAGAAGGCGCAGGAGGCCACCCGGCTGCAAGGAGCCATCGGGCTTGCGGCGCTCCGCCTCGGCGAGCAGGAA
>MEKT01000011.1 GCA_001767435.1 Acidobacteria bacterium RIFCSPLOWO2_02_FULL_65_29
CCTGTGGTTCTTGGCGATCTTGTCGACGACGTTGCCGAGGCCGGTGTCGCGCACCGCCATCTCGGCGAGCAGCCGGTTGTTCTGCGGCTTCATGACCGCCCAGCCGCAGGCGAGCGCCGCTTCGTCGATGCGCTCCTGCGGCCAGCGCTCGAACTCGGCCTGCGCGCGCCGCGCGCGCGCCACCAGCGCGGCGACCGATGCGCGTACGGGATCGCGCAATGCCTTCTCGTCCGGTTTCGCACCCATGCCCAGTTCGCTCCGCCCGCGATTGTACGCCGTAGTAATATCCATTCATGGGCGCAGACGCACTGGATCGCATCACCGTTCGACGGCTCGAGATTCCGCTGGCGGTGCCCTACCGTCTGGCGTTCGGCGCGGTCGAGCGCTTCGACACCATCGTGGCGGAGTGCGTGGCGCGCGACGGCCGGATCGGGCTGGGCGAGGCGACCATCCTTACCGGCTACACCGACGAGACGGTCGTGGACAGCTGGCGCGCGGCGCGCGACATCGCGGGCGAGCTGGTCACGCTCGATTCCGGGAGCGGGCGGCGCCGGCTGGGGCAGATCGCGGCCGAGCGCCCGTTCATCGCTACGGCTTTCGGCACCGCGCTCGAGATGCTCGAGCACTCGCCTCACCTCGAGCTCGACCGGGAGACACCGGTGCCGATCCTCGGCCTGCTCAACGCGAGCGGCGAGGAAGCGATGAGCCGCGAGCTCGAGGGCCTGCTCGCCACCGGATACCGCACTCTCAAGGTCAAGGTCGGAACCGATGTCGCGAAGGACGTCGCGCACGTCAGGACGGCGCAGCGGCTGGTGAGCGGACGGGCGAGGATCCGGATCGATGCCAACCAGGGCTACAGCGCCGAGGACGGCGTGGCGTTTGTGCGCGCACTCGACCCCTCCGGCGTGGAGCTGTTCGAGCAGCCCTGCGCCGCTGGCGACTGGGACGCGCACCTCGCGGTGGCCAGCGCCTCCGGCGTGCCGATGATGCTCGACGAGTCGATTTACGGGCTCGCGGACATCGAGCGCGCCGCCGAGCTGCGGGCGGCGCGCTTCGTGAAGCTCAAACTGATGAAGCTCGGCACTCTGCGCGCGCTGGCGCAGGCGCTGGAGCGCATCCGCGCGCTCGGCATGACGCCGGTGCTCGGCAACGGCGTCGCCTGCGACCTCGGCTGCTGGATGGAGGCCTGCGTCGCCGCGCGCCACGTCGACAACGCGGGCGAGATGAACGGATTCCTGAAGGCGCGCGCGCAACTCCTGAGCGAGCCGCTCGAGGTGCGCGAGGCCGCGATTCGCCTCGAGCCGCGCTTCGCTCCGCGCCTCGCCGTGGAGCGGCTCGAACCCTTCACCATTGCGACACACCATGAGAGCGGTCGCAGTTACCGAATTCGGCGGGCCTGAGAAGCTCGCCTTGATCGACGTCGCCCGACCCGAGCCGGGGCCGGGCGAGGCGCTGGTGAAACTCGACTACGCGGGAATTAACTTCATCGACGTCTACATGCGCAGCGGTCACTACGCGCGCTCGCATACCTACCAGACCCCGCTGCCGATGGTGATCGGCATGGAGGGAGCGGGCACGGTGGCCGCGCTCGGAGCCGGCGCGAACGGCGTCTCGGTCGGCGACCGCGTCGCCTATTGCATCGTGCGCGGTGCTTACGCCGAATACGCCGCGGTGCCAGCGTGGAAGCTCGTGAAGCTGCCTGCCGACGTGCCATTCCCCGCCGCGACGACGCTGATGCTGCAGGGCTTCACTGCGCATTACCTCAGCCATTCCGCGTTCACGCTCGGGGCCGGGCACAGCTGCCTGGTGCACGCCGCAGCGGGCGGCGTAGGCCAGCTCCTGGTGCAGCTGGCAAAGGCGCGCGGCGCCATGGTGATCGCGACGGTGGGCAGCCCCGAAAAAGCCGCGATCGCGCGCGCGCGGGGCGCCGACCACGTGATCCTGTACCGCGACCGGGATTTCCGCGAGGAAGTGATGCGCATCACCGCCGGCAAGGGCGTGGACGTGGTCTACGACGCGGTCGGCAAGGAGACGATCTCGCGCAGCATCCGCAGCCTGAAGCGGCGCGGGCTGTGCGTGAACTACGGCGGGGCATCGGGTCTGGTGCAATCGGTCGAGCCGCTCGAGCTCGCCGAGGCCGGCTCGGTGTACTTCACGCGCCCGCATCTCGCCGACTACATCGCGACGCCCGAGGAGCTTGGCTGGCGCGCGACGGATCTGTTCGCCGCCTGGCGTACGGGCAAACTCGTCGTCACCGTCGAGCGCGAGTATCCGCTTGCCGAGGCCGGCGCCGCGCACCAGTATCTCGAAGGCAGGAACACCAAGGGTAAACTATTGTTACGTATCTGACGTCGTCATCAACCGGAGGAGGAATTATGCAGCTCATGAGAACCGGGTTGGCCGCAACCCTGATTGCCTGCGGCGCCGCAGCCGCCCACGCCCAGGAGAAATACCCGATCCGCCCGATCGAGTTCATCGTGCCCTGGGGCCCGGGCGGCGGCGCCGACCAGGTGGCGCGCAAATCGTCCCAGCTCATGGAAAAGGACCTCAAGGTTTCGCTGCCCGTGATCAACGTGCCCGGCGCCACCGGCCAGACCGGGCTCAACAAGATGCTCACCGCGGCCGCCGACGGCTACACCATCTCAGTCATGACAGGCGATACCTTCGCGCTGCTCACCGACCCCTCGACCAAGTGGAAGCTCCAGGACCTGTTGCCGGCGGCCATCATGATCAAGCAGCCCTCCGCCTTCTTCACTTCCGACCCGAAGCTCGCCACCTGGGCCGACGTGGAGCGCGAGGCGAAGATCCGGCCGCTGAAGGTGGGGATCACCGGCTTCGGCAGTCCCGACGACCTGCACGTGAACTACTTCGCCAAGAAGGGCCTGAAGCTCGTCTCGGTGCCCTTCGCCAAGCCGGCCGAGCGCTACACCGCGATCCTCGGCGGCCACGCCGACATCCTCTACGAGCAGCTCGGAGATGTGAAGAGCTTTCTCGAATCGAAGAAGATGCGGCCGGTGATCCTCTTTGCCGAGCAGCGTTTCCCGGTCTACAAGGACGTGCCGACGGGCAAGGAGCTCGGCTACGATATCATCATCAACCAGTTCCGCGCGGTCATGATGAAGGCCGGGAGCGACGCTGCGCGCGTCAAGGTGATCTCCGACGCGCTCGCCAAGGCGGCGGCGACCGAGGATTACAAGGCCTACCTGGTGGACCAGTACGCCGATCCGGCAAGCTTCATTCCGGCCTCGGGCGCGCAGGCGTTTCTCAAGAGCGAATTGGACGGGATGAGGAAGTTCGCCATCAAGAAATGACGGCTGGCCTCGCTCGGACCATCGTCACCGGCGTCATCGGCTCGGACACGCACATCGTCGGCAACCGGATACTCACGATGGCGCTGGAGAAGGCCGGTTACAAGGTGGTGGCGCTCGGCGCGCTCACCCCCGCCGCCGACTTCGTGCGGGCGGCGGTGGAGACGCGCGCCGAGGCGATCCTCGTGTCTTCGCTCTACGGCCAGGGGGAACTGGATTGCCGCGGCTTCCGCGACCTGTGCGTGGAGGCAGGACTCGAGGACATCCTGCTCTACGCCGGCGGCAACCTGGTGGTCGGCAAGCGCTCCTGGGACGAGACCGAGGAGACCTTCCTCAAGATGGGATTCGACCGCGCCGCGCCTCCGGGCACGCGCGCCGAGACGGTCCTCGAATGGCTTGCCCGGGACCTGTCGCCCGCGTGAGCGCCGCGCTGCTCATCGACTTCGGCAGCACCTACACCAAGCTGCGCGCCGTCGACCTCGAGCGCCGCAGGATCATCGGCGCCGGGCAGGGCCCTTCCACCGTCGCGAGCGACGTGATGCTGGGCATGAAGGCAGCGCTCGGCGACCTGGAGCGGCACTGCGGCGGACTGCCGCGCTTCCGCCACCGGCTCGCATCGAGCAGCGCGGCGGGCGGCTTGCGCATGGTGACCATCGGCCTGGTGCGCGAGCTCACCGCCGAGGCCGCGCGCCAGGCGGCGCTCGGCGCCGGCGCGAAGCTGGTCGGCAGCTTCGCCTACAGGCTCACCGCAGCGGACCTGGCGCAGATCGCGGCGCTGCGCCCCGATATCGTCCTGCTCGCCGGCGGCACCGACGGCGGCAATTCCGAGGTGGTGCTGCACAACGCCGCCGCGCTCGCGTCAGGTGCGCTCGAGTGTCCGATCGTCTTCGCCGGCAACCGTGACGCAGCGGATGACGCGCGCAGGCTGCTCGCTGCCAAGGCGCTCGCGTGCACCGAGAACGTGATGCCCGCGTTCAACGTGCTGAACGTCGAGCCGGCGCGCGCCGCGATCCGCCAGGTGTTCATCGAGCGCATCGTGCACGCCAAGGGAATCGACCGCGCCGCGGCCGAGTTCGACGCCGTGCTCATGCCCACGCCCGCGGCGGTGCTCGAGGGCGCGCGCCTGGTGGCCGACGGGCTGCCGGGGATCCGCGGCCTGGGCGATCTGCTGGTCGTGGACCCCGGCGGCGCCACCACCGACGTGCATTCGGTCGCCTCCGGCGAGCCCGCACCGGGGGCGATTCCGCAGGGCCTGCCCGAGCCGCGCGTCAAGCGCACGGTCGAGGGCGACCTCGGCATGCGCCACAACGCCGCCACCATCGTTGCGGCCGCGGGGCTCGAGGCCATCGCACGCGATGCGGGGCTCGAGCCGGCGCGCGCCGGCGCGCTGCTCGCGCAGGTGAGCGCGGACGTGGAGCGGCTGCCCGCCAGCGCCGAGGAGACGGCCTTCGACCAGGCGCTCGCGCGCGCTGCCGTGAAAATCGCGGTGCGCCGCCATTGCGGCACTACCGAGACCGTCTATACGACGACCGGGTCGGTGACCGTCCAGCGCGGCAAGGACCTGAGCCGAATCGACGCGGTGATCGGCACCGGCGGCGCGCTGGTGGCGAGCCCCGATCCGCGTGCGGTGCTGCGCATGGCGCTCGCCGATCCCGCCGAGCCGCTCGCGCTCAGGCCGCGCGCGCCCAGGCTCCTGCTCGACCGGGAATACCTGCTGTATGCTTGCGGCCTGTTGCAGAGCGTCGAGCCGCAGGCCGCCCTCGAGCTCGCACTCGGCCATCTCGCCGACCTGGATCATGAGACCGCCCGTGAACGCGCCCGCCACGCATGACTCGGTGAGGCTGCCGCTGTCGCAGGCGCGCATCCCCGAGGACGCGTTCGCGGCGATGCGCAGGGAAAACCTGGCGCGCTGGCCGAGCGGCGCCGGCGTGAACTTCGCGGCGGCGCTCGAGCGCCACCGCTCGCTGCCGCGGCACAAGCAGCTGGCGTGGGTCATGCGCAAGGCCGACGCCGAGCGCCGCTGCCTGACGCAGCCGCGCGGCGGCTTCGGCACCTTCGAACTGCAAAAGGAACTGATGAAGGCGCTCGACCGCGACGGCCACGCCGACATCGTGCCGACGACCACCGACAGCTACACCCGCAACGAGCAGTGGCACCTGGCGCAGAAGGGCATCGAGGAGACCGAGAAGCTCGGCCGCTCGATGCTGAACGGCTACCCGATGGTCAACTACGGCGTCGGGCCGGCGCGCGAGCTGATCGACGCGATCGACAAGCCCGCCATCATGCTCACCGGCACGACGATGCCCAAGCTCACCGGCGAGATCGGCTACGCCGCGGGCTACTCGGGCTATCTCGGCTCGGGGATCGCCTACACCGTCTCCTACATCAAGGAGCTGTCGATCGAGGAAGGCATTCGCAACTACCAGTACCTCGATCGCCTCGTCGCCATGTACCAGGACGCCGGCGTCGAGCTGCACCGCCGGCAGCCGGGCTTCCTCACCGGCACCAACATCCCGCCTTGCATCGCGATCGTCACCTGCGTGCTCGACTGCCTGCTCGCCGCCGCGCAGGGCGTGAAGAATTACGGACTCGAAATGGGCGAGACGCTGCACCTGGTGCAGGACGCGGCGGCGACCGCAGTGTGCCGGGAGATGTGCCAGGAATACCTCGCGAAGCAGGGCTACGCGGACGTGTTCACCCCCGTGACGCTGCTGCACTGGATGGGCGCCTGGCCGCACGACGACGCCCAGTCCGCGGCGCTCATCAGCTACGGCGGCACGCTGGCCGCGATCGCGGGCGCGGTGAGCGTCACCACCAAGACCGCGCACGAGGCCTTCGGCATCCCGACGCCGCAGGCCAACGCCGAAGGGCTGCGCATGACGCGCACCGCGATCTACCTCGCGCGCCACATCCGCCTCGACGGGCTGCCCGAGTTCGAGCGCGAGAAGGATCTGATCCGCCGCGAGGTGCGGCCGATCGTGGACAAGGTGCTCGAGATGGGCGACGGCGACGCCGCCATCGGCACGGTGCGCGCGTTCGAGGCGGGGGTGCTGGACATCCCCTGGTCGCCCAACCGCGGCGTCAAGAGCCGTGTGCTGCCCGCGCGCGACGCCGACGGCTACCTTCGCATCGTGGACCCGGGCCTGATGCCGTTCCCCGGCGAGGTGATGCAGCTGCACGAGGAGCGGCTGCGCAGGCGCGCCGCGCGCGACAACATTCCCTACGGGCCCGAGCTCGCAGTGGCGAGCGTCTACGAGATCGCCGAGCCGGTGGCGAAGCTCCTGCCTGACACCTGGGCGGCTCTGGGATCAGACAGCTGAAGTTCCAACCCGGCCCGTTCGCCCGCGTCGTTCCCTATGCCCTCGTCGGCGCGGCGGCCGGCTATCTTTATCACGTTGCGACCCAGATCGAGTTTCACCGGCGCGGGGACACGCTCGGCCCGGACTTCTGGCCGAAGCTGCTGCTGGTCCTGATCCTTGCGACCTGCCTCTACGAGTTCGTCAAGGTGCTGATCTTCGGCGGGCGCAGGAGCGTCTCGGGCGTGCTGGAGGACATCGTAGAGGAGTCCGTGAAGGAGCGCGGCGACGCGGGCCCCGGCGTCATCGCCGAGAGGCGCCCCTTGCTCGTGCTCGGCGGCATGGCGCTCACCGCGGCCTACGTCTGGATCATCCAGGAGCTCGGGTTTTTCCTCGCCACGGCGCCGTACGTCGCCGCCTTCATCGCCCTGGGCGGCTACCGGCGCTGGGGCGTCAACGCCGCCGTCAGCCTGATCGGCACGCTCGCCATCATGTTCTTCTTCATGAAGCTGGTGTATGTCTCGCTGCCGCTCGGCCAGGAGCCGTTCGCGCAGGTGACATTCTTCCTGATGCGGGTGATGGGAATCCGCTAGCGCCCGATGCTCGACATCCTCCAGCACCTCGGCGCGGGGTTCGTCCACGTCTTCGCGCCGCTCAACCTCCTGGTGCTGGTCATCGGGCTGATCCTCGGGTTGCTGGTCGCGGTGCTGCCCGGCCTGACGCTCGTAATGGGGGTGGTGCTGGCGCTGCCCTTCACCTACAACATGGACGTCACCGCGGCCATCATCCTGCTGACCGCGATGTACGTGTCCGGCACCTACGCGGGCGCCTGGACCTCGATCCTGTTCCGGGTGCCGGGCGAGCCGATTGACGTGCCGATGCTCTGGGACGGCTACGCCATGGCGCGCAAGGGGCAGGCGGCACAGGCGCTCGGCTGGACGCTGCTCGCGGCGCTGGTCGGCGGGCTCGCCGCGGCGACCGTGATGGTGCTGCTCGCGCACCCGGTGGCGAACATCGCGCTCACCTTCTCGACTCCCGAGTACTTCGCGATCATTTTCTTCGGACTGCTGAGCGTCGTTTCGCTCGGCGGCAGCTCGCTCGCCAACGCGCTGATCAGCTTGTTCGCGGGGTTGCTGATCGCGACGGTCGGCGTCGACGACACGTACGGCGCGGAGCGCTTCACCTTCGGCGTCCGGATCCTGTCCGACGGCATCGACTATCTCGTCGTCATGGTCGGCGCTTTCGGCCTGGGCGAGGTCTTCACGCGCATGGAGATCGGATTCAAGTCCGCTCCGCTGGACTCGGTGGACGATGTGAACACGCGGCTGCCCTCGCTGAAAGAGGCGTCCGCGGCGAAGGGCACATTCGCCCGCGGAACCCTGATCGGCATTCTCGTCGGAATCGTGCCGGGCGCGGGAGCGACGGTCGCCTCGTTCCTCTCCTACGGGATCGAGGCGCAGTACGGCAAGCGTAGGAAATTGATGGGGACCGGCATTCCCGAGGGCATCATCGCCCCTCAGACCGCGGCGACCTCGTCGGTCGGCGGCGCCATGATCCCGCTCATCACCATGGGCATACCGGGCAGCGGCGCGACCGCGATCATCTTGGGCGCGTTCCTGCTGCACGGCCTGCAGCCCGGGCCGCAGGTGTTCCAGACCTCGAGCCACATCGTGTACGCGGTGTTCGCGTCGGTCTTCGTGAGCGTGATCGGGATGTGCGTGATCGGCTATTTCGCCACCAAGCTGCTGGTGCGCGTGCTCGATTTCCCCGAGGTGATCGTCTCGGCCTACGTCGTGATGTGCTGCATACTCGGCGCGTTCGCCGCGCGCAACAACATCACCGACGTATGGCTGATCGCGGTCTTCGGCGTGGTCGGCTTTCTATGCGAGCGATTCCGGTTCCCGATCGCGCCGCTCGTGCTCGGCGTCATCCTGGGGCCGCTCGCCGAGACCAATTTCATGACCACGATGATCAGCTTCGATAACGACTGGACGGTGTTCTTCACGCGCCCGATCAGCGGCACCGTGATGGCGGTCGCGATCCTGACGCTCGTCTACCCGGTGTTCCGGCACTTCCGGCGCAAGGCGAGGCGCGCGCCTATTTGAACAGCAGCGCCAGGCCGCTCAGCGCCATCAGCGCCGACACCACGCGCCTGAATCGCGCCTCGTCGAGGCGGCGGTGCCAGTGGTCGCCCGCGAGCATCGCGACCACCATCACCGGCAGCGAAACTGCAAGCAAAGCGAGCACGCGCGCGTCGTAGAGCCCCAGGCCGCCGTAGCCGGTCATGCGCACGGCAGCGAGCAGGAACAGCACCACCGATACAGTGGCGCGAAAGCGCGCCTTGTCCAGCTCGAGCGCGTTCAGATAGACGACGTAGAACGGCCCCGCCATGCCGCCGAACAGCGTCGCCACCAGCCCGCCGAGCGCGCCGGCGAGCGCGGCAAGCCAGCCGCCCGGCGCCCGCGGTGCGCGCGCCGGGCCCAGGCTCCACAGCGCGTAGCCGATGATGAACCCGGCGCATGCCTTGAGCAGGAGCTGCGCATCGAGCGCCGTGAACAGCCACAGTCCGAGCGCCACGCCGGCGAGCGTCGGCACGACCAGGCGGCGAATCCCGGCCCAGTTCACGCGGCGGAATTCGCGCACCGACTGGCCGAGCGAGGCGAGCATGCCGGTAGCGGTGACCAGCGGAATCACGACCGGCAGCGGCAACACGAACAGCAGCAGCGGGATTGCCACCACGCCGGCCCCGAACCCCGTCGCGCCGCGCAGCGCGTAGGCGGCGAACAGCACCGATACGCACCATGCAAGCGGCCAGGCGCCCCCGGCCGCGAGCACCAAATCCGGCATTACTTTGCGGAGTACGCCTTGTACTTCTCCAGCAACCGCACAGGAAGCTTCAGCGCGTCGCGCCGGAACGGGTCGCCGAGCTCGCGCGTGCACATCATTTCGACGATGGTGGTCCTGCCCTCCTTCTGCGCCTTGCAGGCGGCGCGGAACGCCTCGCCGACGCCGGAGACCTTGTCCACCACGACGCCCTCGGCGCCCATCGCCCGGGCGATGCCGGCGAAGCTCGGGTTCTCGAGGTTCACGCCGAGGAAGCGGTTGGAGTAGAAGTCGACGTGGTTCTTCTTTTCCGCGCCCCACTGCTGGTTGTTGAACACCACCGCGGTCACGGGAATCTTCTCGCGCACGCAGGTGAGGATCTCGCCGAAGCTCATGCACCAGGCGCCGTCGCCCACGTAGGCGACCGCGGTGCGCCCGGGCGCCGCGACCTTGCAGCCGATCATGGTCGGGAACGCGTAGCCGCAGTTGCCGAACATCATGGCGCCGAACATCGAGCGCGGCCGGCTGAA
>MEKT01000012.1 GCA_001767435.1 Acidobacteria bacterium RIFCSPLOWO2_02_FULL_65_29
GTTGTAGACGATCCGTTCGTCGCCCTTGCCGTCGGTCCAGTAGGCGAGGCCGCGGCCCGAGAGGACGCGGGGCGCCATGACCGCGCGCCGCCCCTCGTCCATGCTGTACACCCACTTCAGCTCGCCCGTCTTCGCGTCGAGCGCCACCACCGAGCGGCGCGTGCCGGCGGTCGCGTAGATGGTGCCCTTCACCATGAGCGGTGTGCCTTCCAACTTGTACTCGGGACGCGGACCGAGGTTGTCGGTTTTCACGCGCCACGCAACCTCGAGCTTGTTGAAATTGGAGGCGTTGATCTGGTCGAGGGGCATGTAGCGGCTGCCCTTGATGTCCGAGTTGTAGCTGGCCCACTCGCCCCTCGCTTTACTCGGGAATCCGGAGGCTGCGGTGCTGGCCTGTCCTGACACGTGTGGTGCGGCCCATGCGGCGACGGCGAGCGCAGCGCCGAGCGACCACCACATGGCTGAGCGAGTTGTTCGCGACATCGGTTCCTCCTGCCTTCGTCCGGGCGAAATTAGGTATGACTTGAGCGCGGATTGATTCAAGCAAGGCGTGTTCCTGCGCACAACCGTCATGCACTCAGCGAGATGCAGGAGTGTCTCCGGGAAGCGGCGCAGGAATGGCGGGTTTCCGTCAGCCGCGCGCGCCCCGGGGCCGAGCCAGTTGCTCGAGCAGCGGTTCGGTGACGGATACTATGTCGTCCATGAAGAAGACCCCGCGCCGACGGCGCCCTGGCGAAGACGCTTTCATGACGCGCACTGAAGCGAGCACAGTTCTGCGGCGGCACCGGGAAGCCTTGAACCGTCACGACGTTCAGGCGCTCGAATCGCTGTACGCGAAGAACGCCGTGGTGAGCAGCCCCTTGTTCCGCACCATCCGCGGGCGAGCCGCGATTGCGCGGTCGTTCGAGACGTTGTTCAGGATGTGGCCCGATTATCACGTCCGCGGGAAGAACTCGTTGCTCATCTGCGAAGGGAACCGTGCCGCCGAGTTCACGACGGTCGTGGCGAAGCACCACTCCGAGCTGTTCGGACTCCCCCCAACCGGGGAGCGGATCACGTACGGAGCCGTCAGGCTCTACTCGTTTCGGGACCGCCTCATCTCCGGGGAACGTCGCATGTACGACCTGGCAGGCATTCTGGAGCGGATCGGCAAAGCCCGATTGGAGCAGGAGCTGACCGTCGCGGCCGACATCCAGCGCATGCTGTTGCCGCACACCCGACATCGCGGCGCGCACGTTGAAGCGGCGTGTGCCTCGATGCCGTCCAGGGCGATTGGCGGCGACTTCTTCGAGTACCTGCCGATGCCGTCCGGTGACTTTGGCCTGGCGCTTGGCGACGCTTCCGGGAAAGGTCCAGCCGCCGCACTGGTGGCGGCAATGGTCCAAGGGATCTTCTCGGTCGAAGCCGAAGCCGCGCCCGGACCGGCAATCGTCCTCTCCAGGGTGAACCGCGCCATGCGCCGGCGAGGCTTGGAGCCGCATTTCGTCACGATGGTGTACGGCGTGCTGTCTCCCGACGGCTGTTTCCGCTACTCGAACGCGGGACAGAACCCGCCCATCCTGTTGACGGAAGCCGGCGCGCGCCACCTGACAGCGGGCGGGCCGATGCTCGGTCTGTTCGACGAGGCCCGTTTTCCCGAGGAGATGGTCTCACTCCGCCCGGGCGATACGTTGGTCGTCTTCAGCGACGGCGTCACCGACGCCGTCAATGACGCAGGCGAGGACTTCACCAATGCGCGGCTGCTTGCGTGCGTGGAAGGTCACCACCATGAGCCTCCGCAGGCGATCCTCAACGCCCTCGTGAAGCACATCCGCGCGTTCTGCGGCGACGCGGCGCAGAGTGACGATGTGACCATCGTGGTGACGCAGTTCCGCTGAGCGGGATCGCCGCATCTGCCTTCGTGCTGTACGATAGAGGACAGCTCGGCGCGGATGCTCCGACGTATCATTTGGTCATGCTCTAGAGCGCTTTTCGCCCGGCGTGTAGTGCAGGACTTCAGTCCTGCCTACCGCGACACGCGTGCAGGTCTGAAGAATCTGCGCTACACCATTCTGAAAACTGCTGGGCCGCACGCGCGGGGCCGAGCCACTCGTAAACGCTACTCATCGCCGGATATCCGGCAGGGAAGGGGTCATGAAAGCGCGGGGACTACTGGCGGCCACAATCATCGTTGTCGCGTCGACGTGTGTGACGGTGGCCGCGCGAATGCAGCCGGTGTCGTATTCGGGAAGGACGGATTTCCAGACGTTCTGCAGCTCGTGCCACGGCGCCGACGCTCGGGGCGATGGCCCCTTCGCGAAGTCGCTGAAAAAACGCCCGGCCGATCTCACCCAGCTCGCCAAAGGCGACAACGGCGTGTTTCCGGACGCGAGGATCTTCAAGACCATCGAGGGCCGCGAGCCGGGCAGCACGCACAGAGGCTCGGAAATGCCGGCGTGGGGCGACGTTTTGGCCAAGTCGACGGAGAGCCAGGGGGTTGAAAACGCCGCAGCGAGAATCCGCGCGCTCGTGGAATACCTGCGGACGCTCCAGGCGAAACCGTAAGCCGGGGACTCGTCTGCCGACCTTCAGTCCGTGCAGCGGAGCGCGTCGGCTGCGACGGCGCGCGACGCGGCGCGCCGGGCTCCGGCCGGGCCCGCGCAGCCCAGGGCCTTGATCGTCGGGCTGGTGTCGAAGGCGTCGCCGTCGCTCGGTGCGGCGCGCAGTTTCAGATGCGCGAACACGGGGCGGCCACGCGGCGCCTCGGTACGATTCTCCACGCGCAGCTCGCCGCCGTTGCGTGTCCCTATGATCTTCAAGCCGACCGTGCCGCGGACGTTGCCGCCGATGGCGAGAATGCGCTCTGTGGCCACGTCGGCCTTGACGACGATGTCGCAATGGGTTCGCGCGCCTGCGCCAATCTGCCGGCGCCGGTCCGCGAGGGCGCGGTAGGCCGGCCTTCGCGCGGTGCACAGGAGATCGCCGGGAGCGAGAGGCGCCTCACCGGCGTCGTAGGCGACGAATGCCGCCCGCTGCGCGTTCTGATCCCGGGCGCGGATGCTCTGGTCGATGTAGACGTGGTGGGCGATCGCCCGCTGAAACCGATCCGGAGCCCCCAGGCCGCTTTCGCACATCACCCACGACACGAACGCGGCCGACCACGGGAAGCGCCATCGCGCCGAGACGCCATCGAGCCCGTTCCAGATCTTGTTCTGGCTGGTGAGAATCCAGTCGCCGCCGGGAGCGACTGCCCAGTACCCGGCGATCGAATCGGCCACGCGCGTCGACTGCGCGTCTCCCGGGCGCCGGCCGCGTCGCCCCCTGCCGTCGTCCTCCTCGGTCTCGGTCTGGTCGACGATGGCGAAGCCGAAGTAGGCCCATTCCTGAACGGCCAGCTCTACGATGCGGCGCCGGATCTGGGCGGCCGGGACGTCGCGGCACCCGGCCTGCTGGATGGTCATGGCGCCCGGCGCGCCCGCGACGCGTCCGGACGGGGGCAGCCCATCCCCGTGGCGGCGAGGCAGGTGATCGAGCGGCGCCTGCTGCGCGGAGCCGACGAAAGGGGCGGCGAGCAAGATGGTCAGCGACAGGACGAGCCGTTTCATACAGGAGTCCAGTGCCCGGACTCGTGAGGACAATAGCCAAAACAGCCGGGGAAAGGCAACACGCTTACTTCGCACCTGACGGCTATCGTTTAGGGAACTGCGCGATGTGGAGAGCCGGCGCGTTGACACCGCTGGTGACACCAGCCGATACACCGGGGTGAGGAACGAAATCGCGCAGAATCTCCAGGAACGTTCAACGCGGCCGCCCTCGCGCCTGACGGCGCTTTGGCGAGCCACGCCGCAGCAAGCGGGTAGTAGTAATGTACGCTTGCGAAGGCGGGAGGGATGGCCGAGTGGTCGATGGCGGTGGTCTTGAAAACCACTGTACCCGCAAGGGTACCGGGGGTTCGAATCCCTCTCCCTCCGCCAAATCTTTTAGGAAAGTCGTCGATTTAGCAGCTGGATCGGGGGAAGGTTAGCGTCGACGTTTTCTCGATTGTCCGCTTTTTGTCCGTGTCACTTTTACCCGCGCCCTTTCCCCGCCTTTTTCAGCGGCTCCACGATCGTTTCTTTCGGTAGCTTCTTCACATACGCCGCGAGTCGATCGACGCCGGCTCTGAGATCGCTTTCGCTCACGATGTTGTAGCGGTCGAAGACTGAGCGCGTCTTGTGGCCGGTGAGCTGCATCGCCACGCGTTCCGGCGTGCCGCTGCGGATCAAGTTGCGCGCTGCCGTGCGCCGGCAGTCGTGCAGCCGTTTGCCTGGCAGTCCCGCGAGTTTGCATGCTGCCGCCCAAGCCTTCCGCCAATCGATCATCTCCTCGCCGTCTCGATGGAAGACCATCAGGCAGTCCAGTCGTCTCGCAGCGACTCGTCGTTGCAGCACCTCCTTCAAAGGCTGCGACATTGGCAGCAGTCTTCCCGTCTTCGTCTTTGAGCGATCTGGGTCCAGCCTGATGACGCTGCCGGCCATGTCGATCTCTCGCCAGGTCAGCCCCGTCACCTCTCCGCGTCGCCAGCCTGAGTAGTACGCGAAGTCCAGAACGTCCTGATACACCGCCGGCGTCAGATGCTGACGGACGGCGAGGTACTCGGCATGCTCGAAGAAGCCCTGGCGTGGCGCGCTTTCCTCGAGGCGGTTTGGGAAGGGCGGCACCACTGTCAGCAAACCAGACTTGACGGCGATCCGAAACGCCCGCGCGAGGTGCGACGTTTCGCGATTGACCGTTGCTGGTGATGCTTTCTCCTTACGTCGCTGCGCCTGATAGTCACGGACGCGATCAGGTGTGATGTCCAGCGCCCGCATACCGGCGAAGGCCTTCTTGAGGTGCATCATCCGACCCTTGGCTGCCTTCATCGATCGGAGGCCTCGCAGCGTGTAGTCGCGCTCGATGCCTTTCCCGAGATCCTCGAACATCACCCGCTCTTCCTGCGGGCCAACAAACCGCCGGCTGGCGATCTCGCCGAACCGCTTCTTCAGGAGCTTCGTCGCATCGTTCTCGTTCACCGAGTGTGTGCTCTCTCGATGCTCCTTTCCGTGACGGTAGTACGCGATCCAGAAGGTCTGGCCGCGCTGGAAGATTCGGCCCATGCCGGGCACGGTCTTCCGCGTGCTTGGTGCTCGTGTCGTGCTGCTCATTGCTCCTCCTTCCTGTGATGCGGCGTTAGCGACCGGTACGGTTGCGAAGGTAGCGGTCGATGCCGCGGTTACTGAACCGGAGATGGCGGCCAAGACGAACGACGAACGGGAGTGTTCGTGATCGTCGGAACAGCCAGTCCGTTGAGACGCCGAGACGCTCGGCGGCTTGGTCGACCGTGAGCAAGGTGTCCTCGCTGGACACGGTCTCGTCACGATCGGCGGAGATGAGACGTGCAGCCATTGCGCCCTGCAACGCGCTCAGTTGCGACAACAGAGCTGGGATCCGGCTAGGTGGGACGGTCGCCACCTTGGCAGGATCGTCGACCAGTGTCGCGAGATCGAACGGCTCGGCGATTTGTTCAGCAGCCATCGCCATGCCCCCGCTGCAGACGACCAGTCAGTGGAGCGCGCGAAAGCGCGCCGCGCCGAACTTCTGGGCACCCCTCGGGACGTCAAGATCCGGGTCGGGTGCAGGGTCGGTCGCAATGCCCTGGCGCGCTCGAAAGAACCAGTCGAGCTCTTCGACCTGAGCTGGTGTCAGCGGGGTGGTGAACGCATCTCGGACGGCATAGCGATATAGCGCCGTCGCCTTCCGAAATCGGCGCGGGACGAGGAGGCGGATCGTCCATTCGTTGACCGTCTTGAGGAGGTCGGCATGGCGCAGGAGAAACAGCCGGAACTCGGCGGGGACATCGCGGGTAACCAGGTAGAGGAACATGTGTCGCCGGCCGCCATCGCACGGCACGCCAATTGGGAGCTTGTCGGGAAAGTACCGTGTGGTTTTTTCTTTTCCCTCCCCGAACGTGAGTTGCGGGTACCACGCCCTTGGCAGGTCCTCCTGCAAATCCCAATCAGCACCCAGAGTTCACCGAGATATTGCGCCTGACTCGAGAGAGATATGGCATCGTCCCCAACTTTACGACGAATGGTAGGGGACTAACGCCGTCGGTGGTTGCGGCCACCGCGAAATATTGCGGAGCGGTGGCAGTGAGCGCGTATCCGCCGTACGAGGAAACGACAGCCGCGATCGAAGTTCTACGGTCCAGTGGCGTTACGACAAACATCCACTTTATCTTGACGAGCAAGACCGTCAGTACGGCCATCGAGTGGCTTCTTGATCCACCAGCCTTTCTACAGAGTGCGAACGCCATCGTTTTCTTGAACTACAAGCCTGTGGGCAGGTTCGCCGATGAGGGTCTGCTACTCAACAAGAGTCCGAGAGTCGAGGAGTTCTTCAAATTGGCGACTGGAGGGCGCAGACCATTCCGCATCGGCTTCGACACTTGCACGATTACTGGGCTGGCCCGATTCGGCGACGTGCCAGATGTTTCAATAGAAGGTTGCGATGCAGGCCGGTTTTCGCTTTTCGTGTCGGAGAAGATGGAGGTTTATCCGTGCTCTTTCATGGTTGAAGCGGGATACCGCGGGATTCCTTTGAAGGGCTCTTCTCTCGCCGCGATCTGGCAGAATCACAGCGATTTCCGCGGAATTCGGGACAAACACGCTTCAAAGGGATGCTCGGATTGCACGACGCCGCAGCAATGTCTTTCGGGTTGCCCGTTGTTTCCCCAAATGAACCTTTGCAAGGAAAACTGTGCGCCGCTGGCAACAGGAGAACAGGCGCTGCGCGTTTATCGGTAGCGAGCCCTGCCCGGTGATGGTATTCTGTATTCGCGAATCGCGAATATCGAATGACCCAACCCAGCCTGCGACCGCAAGACGTCCTGGTTCTCGTCAAGCTGCTGAGCTACCGTGGGCGACGTCCACCGATGGCTCAGATGGGCCTTGAGCTGTCCATCAGTTCCTCTGAGGTCCATGCGGCCCTGAAGCGACTTGCGCTCTCGAGGCTCGTCTCGAGCGATGCGGATGAAAACCGCCCATTGCTCGCAGCGGTAGAGGAGTTCCTCGTGCACGGGGTGAAGTACGCATTTCCGGCGAGGCGAGGCGAAGTCACCCGCGGGATTCCCACCTCTTACGCCGCGCCGCCCCTCAACAAAGAGATTGAGCCTGGCTCAGAGTTGCCACCGGTTTGGCCCTTTCCGGAAGGTCAGCACCGCGGCGTCAGCTTTGAACCGTTGTACAAGACCGCGCCTGCCGCCGCCCTGCGAGATCCGATCTTTTATGAGATGCTGGCCCTCATTGACGCCCTTCGCGAAGGCCGCGCCAGAGAACGCAAGCTCGCGGAGAAGGAATTGATCGAGCGCATTCGACGCCAACTCCATGAACGACCCGAATCTCCCCCTGCTGGAAGCCGCCGTTAGACTGCTGCAATCGCTCCTCGACGAGCTCGTGTTCGTCGGCGGATGCGCCACCGGACTGCTAATCACCGACCCCGCCGCTGGGGGAATTCGACCAACGAAGGATGTCGACACGATCACAGAAGTGGCGTCCTACGCCGAGTACGCGACGTTGTCGGGGAAGTTGCGCGCGCTGAATTTGACAGAGGACAGCAGAGAAGGTGCCCCGACGTGCCGGTGGCGCTATCGAGACCTGACGATCGACGTGATGCCGACCGACGAGCGCATACTCGGCTTCAGCAACCGCTGGTACACACCAGCGATCGCGTCAGCTCAATCCATCGAGATTGCGGGCGCGCGCATTCGGCTTGTCACGCCCCCCTATTTCATCGCCACGAAGTTTGAGGCTTTCAACGGCCGAGGCAACAACGACTACACCGGAAGTCATGATCTTGAAGATGTGATTGCCGTGATTGACGGGCGGCTGGAGATTGTCGAGGAGGTGCGTCAAGCCTCCTCAGACGTCCGAAGCTACATCGCCTCCGAATTCGGTCGCCTGTTGGCCACGCGCGTATTTGTCGACGCGCTGCCAGGATTCTTGCTGCCTGATTCGGCAGCTCAGGCTCGGTACTCTCTTCTTCTTGATCGGCTCAGGCTCCTCAGTCTGGCGCACACCTCAGATCGGTGATCGATTTGCGCAAATGAAGCTTCCGAAAGGCCTTTACGAACAGCTGATCACGCGCGAGATCTCGGAGGCTCTCGCGGCCCTGGACTTGAACGCCATCCGCGTTGAACAAGCGCCACTTGATCCCGTCGACTCGTATGACATCCTGGCGCGGCACGTCTACTCGGTCCTGAATCGTGTCCTGAGAGCGCTGCCCGAGACTGAACGGCTGGATCAGCAAGTCGACGTGTGCAATCGCGTGCTCAAACTGCTGGCCGAGAGAATAAAGAGCGCGACAGACCGGGGATCCATGGTCCAGCCGCCAGCGTCGGCCCTCCTGTCGATTTCTGAAGTCGTTGATCAGGCTCTCGGTGAGCCGCGGCTTCCGGGCCGCCCATACGTGCCGCTCTCCGCGAGCGACCTCCTCGTCAACGCCCGCGGAGAGCCGTCGGTCGGCCACGCGCTCGAGCGCGAGATTCCATCCGCCGACCGCATCGACATCCTGTGCGCCTTCGTTCGGTGGAATGGTCTCCGGCTTTTGCTGCCTCAGCTCCATGCACACTGCGAGCGCGGCCATGCGCTTCGGGTCATCACTACGACCTACACCGGATCGACGGAAAGACGGGCACTCGACGCCCTGGTCGAGATGGGCGGGAAGGTCAAGGTTTCGTACGAGACCCGCTCGACGAGGCTCCACGCAAAGGCATGGCTGTTCCATCGGGAGACGGGGTTTTCGACGGCATACATCGGCTCCTCGAACCTCACGCAGTGGGCCCTGGTCGATGGCGTCGAGTGGAACGTGCGGCTTTCTCAGGTGACGGCGCCAGACATTCTCGAGAAATTTCACGCGACATTCGACAGCTACTGGGAGGAACCAGACTTTGAGTCGTACGACCCCATCCGCGACGCGGAGAGATTCGATCGAGCCGTCGCCTCAACCTTCGAAGCCGACACCCTTCAGATTGCGGCGCTCGACGTCATCCCGTATCCGCATCAAACCGAGATTCTCGAGCGCTTGTCTGTCGAGCGGGAGCGCCACCACCGGTACCGGAGCCTCGTTGTGGCGGCTACCGGTACCGGAAAAACGATCGTCGCGGCGCTCGACTACCGTCGCCTGCGAGAGCAGATGGGCAACCCAACCTTGCTCTTCGTGGCCCACCGAAAGGAATTGCTCGGCCAGAGCTTGGCGGCATTCCGCCAGGTGCTCAGGGACGGTGCCTTCGGCGAACTCTACGTAGACGGTCATCGTCCTGACGAATGGCGCCATGTATTTGCGTCAGTGCAATCGTTGGCTCAACTCGACCTCTCAAATCTCCGCCCCGACGCTTTCGACGTCGTGATCGTCGACGAATTCCACCATGCCGCGGCGGAAACATATAGCCGCTTACTCGACTACCTTAAGCCACAAATCCTGCTCGGACTGACGGCGACACCCGAGCGCGCTGACGGCAAGAGCGTGTTGGGCTGGTTCGACGGGCGTGTGGCAATCGAGCTGCGCCTCTGGGAGGCCCTGGAGCGCGGCCTCTTGTGCCCGTTCCACTACTTCGGTCTGCACGACAACACGGACCTGTCGCACGTCTCCTGGTCGCGCCGCGGATACGACGTCGGGGAGCTGCAAACGCTGTACACCGGCAACCATGCGCGGGCCGGGATCGTAGCGAAGGCGATCCAGGACAAGGTAGCCGATCATCGGCGCATGCGTGCGCTCGGGTTCTGCGTAAGCATCGCGCACGCCGAGTTCATGGCGCGCGAGTTCAATCGTATTGGGCTGCCTTCTGCGGCAATCTCCTCCCAGAGCACTCGCGAGGAGCGAGAGGACGCCCTGCGCAAGCTGCGTAGTCGGGATGTCAATATTCTTTTTGCGGTCGATCTCTTCAACGAGGGTGTGGACGTCCCCGAGATCGACACGGTCCTCTTCTTGCGTCCAACCGAGAGCGCAACGCTGTTCCTCCAGCAGCTTGGCCGTGGCCTTCGTCAGTCGCAGGGCAAGTCCTGCCTGACGGTGCTGGACTTCATCGGCAATGCCAATCAGAAATTCCGGTTCGATCAACGCTACCGCGCGCTCACAGAAACGACCAGAGCGGGTGTCGTTCGGCAGATCGAAGATGGCTTTCCGTACCTGCCGGCCGGCTGCAAGATTCAGCTGGATCGCGTGGCGCAGAGCCTCATTCTCGAGAATCTCAGGCGAACGATTGGCGGTAACTTCGGCACCTTCGTGCGCGAGTTGAAGGACATCGGCAGAGATGTCACTCTCGCGGAGTTTCTAGGCGAAGCCGGCGTGGCCGTTGACGAGCTGTATCGAAACCCGGACTGGACATGGACCCGGCTCCGTCGCGAGGTTGGTCTACCCACAGCCGTTCCCGGGCCGCGCGCAGGCCAACTCTCAAAGGCCCTGTCCAGGCTGCTTCACATGGACGATCGAAGCCGTCTGGCCTTCCTCAGCGGAGTGCTGAAGAATGACACCCCGCCGCAGATCCTGGCGCTCGAGGAATCCGAGCGCCGGATTCTCACGGGTCTGCACTTCACTCTCTGGGGCAACAAGGAGTCGTGGCCCAGCCTCGAGGCGAGCATGGCGGAGTTGTGGGCTCACCCGGCGATCTTGTCCGAGCTGCGCGAACTGCTGTTCGTGCTCGAGGATCAATCGCAGCATCTGACGTTTTCGCTAGACGGTCGTAAGGCCTGGGAGTCCGTGCCGTTGTCCGTCCACGCGTCCTACAGTCTGGACGAGATTCTCACGGCGTTCGGCGAGATGACTTTGGAACGTCCGCACCGCATCCGGGAAGGTACAACCCGCGACGAAGAGACTGACAGCGACCTGTTTTTCGTCACCTTGGAAAAAACCGAGGGGAAGTACTCGCCGACGACGATGTATAAGGATTACGCCGTCTCGCCGGAGCTGTTCCACTGGGAGTCGCAGAGCGTCACGAGCCAGGCATCAGCCACCGGGCAGCGCTACATCAATCACCGTCAGCGTGGCTCAAGCATCCTACTGTTTGTCCGGCGAACGGCCAAGGTCGGCAGTCGCACTGCTCCTTACATCTTTTTGGGATCTGCGGACTACGTCTCGCACGAACGCGAACGGCCGATCGCATTCCTATGGCGGTTACGGCATCCGATGCCGGCGGACTTCTTCAGAGAGGCGAAGGTCGCGGCAGGATAAGCTTTTTTTGAAGGAGGCTTGAAACTCTGCACGCGTCCTAGCAAATACAGGGGACAAGTGTTCGTGGACCCGTGCGGTCGTTGCGCCAGGTCTGTCGCTGGCCGTTCGACGTGACGCGATGCGCGTACGGATGCACCGACCCGGAGCTGCTGGCGATTGGCAAGCGTCGACCTGCAGCTCACTTCGGTCGGATTGGGATTTCGACCCGCTGATAGTCAGTGAAACCCGGACCGACCGGACTCTGCAGGCGCGTGCGGAGGGTCGCGAACCCACCCGATTGTAGCCCCAGTGCCCTCAGGCGCCTGCGTTCTCCTGAGGTCCGATCTCGAGCAGATCGTCATTCTACGGTGTCCATTCGGCGACGGCCCGGATGCCGGCGCGGACCTTTGGACGAAGGGCTTGAAGACATCGCGGCGCCAGCAGAGCCCGAAACGGCGACCTAATGGTTCCTAGCCTCCGCTCACTGCGAGCGCAGAACCGATCGCCGGCGCGACGACGACGCCGTCCAGCAAAACTCCAGAATACTGTCGGTTGTCTGCTCCCGCAGTAATCGGACGACTGGCCCAGGTCCCGCGCGATCGCGTCGAACGCCTTCTTGAAATCAGCAGGCGTATGGCGTCTTCATGGCGCGGTCTATGGGAACGACTGAGACGACCGTTCTTCAGCTGCTTTTCTGAGGGCAGTGACGCGTCCCTCCGTCCGAAAGATGAAGTCGCCTCCGTCCGCCACGACGCAACCACTGTCCGCTTTTTGTCCGTGTCCTGGCGCGGACAGGCCCCAACCAGCACCTAGGTCATGTGCAGGAAAGCCCTGTTTTATTGGGGTAAATTGGGAGGGGCTGGTGCCCCTCCCACCCTTGGACGGCCTTGAAAACCACTGCACCGGAAACGGTACCGGGGGTTCGAATCCCTCTCCCTCCGCCAAATTTGGAATGGTCCAAGCGCCGCCAAGCCTCGCGATCCACGCTCGGGGCTTCTCCACGACGAATGTGTCGCCCTTCACGGTGCAACTCGCGGCCACGTTTGATCGCCCGCTCTTGTCAGAAGCGGTTGACGTGCTCGCGTCGTGACCGGCCGCCATGCGCCGACCATGACGTCGATTGCGCTATTTCGGCATCGATGAGTCGTTGACGAGCACCGCCGACGATTCAGCTTCGGACTCCTCTTCCTCCTCCTCCTCCTCCGACCGATAGCTCGCCAGGCGGTTGTACAGCGTCTTCAGGCTGACGCGGAGCAGTTCGGCCGTCTTCGACTTGTTGCCGTTGCACTGTTCGAGTGTCGCCATGATCAAGCGCCGCTCGGCCTCTGCGATCGGCATGCCGACCTTCAGCGTCAGGGAATCACTGTCGACAACCGGTTTCACGTCGCCCGGCGACACCGGGGAACGGACCTCGGGAGGCAGGCTGTGTGCCTCGATCGTGTCGCCGGAGAGAATGTAGGCCGAGTAGACGACGTTCCTGAGCTCGCGCACGTTGCCCGGCCACGCGTAGGCCCGCAACAGATTCAGACTCTCCTGGCTGAGCGTCTTTCGCCGGCCTTCCACATTCGTGAATTCGTCGAGAAACCACTGCGCCAGCAGCGGCACGTCCTCGGCGCGCTCCCGTAACGTCGGCAGGTTCAGTTGGAACACCTTCAGGCGGTAGTACAGATCCTCGCGCAACCGGCCCTTCTCGATCGCCTCAGGCACGCTGCGGTTCGACGCGGCGACGATCCGCACATCCACCGACAGCGGTTCCTCGCCCCCCAGCCTGACGAAGGATCCCGTCTCCAGGACGCGCAGGAGCTTGGCCTGCAGCTCGAGCGGCATCTCCGTCACCTCGTCCAGGAACAGCGTGCCTCTCGAAGCTCGTTCGAAGTAGCCCTTGTGCCGGCGGTCGGCACCGGTGAAACTGCCGCGCTCGTGGCCGAAGAGCTCACTCTCAATCAGCGTCGGCGAAATGGAGCTGCAGTTGACCGGCACGTACGGGCCAAGGCGACGACGGCTCAGGTCGTGAATGATCTTCGCGACCACGTCCTTGCCGGTCCCGCTTTCGCCGGAGATCAGGACGCTGGCGCCGCTCGGCGCGACGCGCGCGATCAGTTCGCAGGCCCGCTGAATGGCCTCCGAAATCCCGACGATGGCTCCAAAACGGCCGGAAGTACGTTGCGCGGCTTTCAGATCCCTGATCTCGCTCGCGAGTCCCGTCGTCTTGCAGATGTCCCCGAGAATCTTACGGAGTCGCTGGACATCGATGGGCTTGACGAGGTAATCGGTGACGCCTCGTCGCAACGCCTCGATCGCGGTGTCCACGCTGGCGTGGCCGGTGATCAACACCACGGCGGGCCCTTCGAGACACGCAACAGCGTCGAGCAGCGTCATGCCGCTGCCGTCGGGAAGATTCAGATCGAGGACGACCACGTCGGGCGTCTGCTCCGCGAGCTCGACATGGGCGCGCTCGATCGTGGACACGGCCGACACCGTGAATCCTTCGGCGGCGACCAGCGTGGACAAGCCGTCCAGCGTCGGATTGTTGTCGTCAACGATCAGTGCGTGCGGCATCGGATCCCCTCATCATTGGCCCGGCCCTTTTCGTCCCGTCTTGTAAAACTTACCGGGCCGGACGCGCATTTCTGCTCACCAGGCTCGTCCCATAGGCCAACCAGCCGGCCGACCTTGCTCAGCTTCGGCATTCACACAAGGCCCTATCTCGTTAGCACGTCGCGTCTTTCGCGCGCCACCTGACGCGCATGGCGCTATGGCGCCTTCTGGTTCGACTTTTGCCATAGGTGCAGCTGCAACGTGCAGTCGACGGAAGGGAGGAACGACATGATACGTCT
>MEKT01000013.1:0-2240 GCA_001767435.1 Acidobacteria bacterium RIFCSPLOWO2_02_FULL_65_29
AACCGCGAGTGCGCCAGCAGGTTCGCCGTCATGAATCCGCCGTAGCTGTGGCCGCCGACGCCAATCCGGGCGCGATCGGCGATGCCCATGTCGACGACCTTGTCAATGGCGGCTTCGGCGCTCGCCACCAATTGCTCGACGTACGTGTCGTTCGCTTTGTCTTCAGGCCCGACAATCGGCATCGAGGCGTTGTCGAGCACCGCGTATCCCTGGAGCAGCAGATACAGGTGCGACGGCCCGCTGACGATGGTGAACCGGTTGGCTGATCCGGTCACCTGGCTGGCCGAGTCCGCATCGCCAAACTCTACCGGATATGCCCACATGATGAGCGGCAGGCGCTCGCCGGCTTTGTGCCCCGGCGGCAGATAGAGCGTGCCCGACAGCTGCACGCCGTCCTTCCGCTTGTACGTAATCAACTGCTTTTCGACCTTTCGCAGCTGCGGCGCCGGATCCGCAAAGGTCGTGACCGCGCGCCTGGTGCCGGCGCTCGTGTCGCGCACGTAATAGTTCGGCGCGTCCACACGGGTCTCCTGTCGCGTCAACACCGATCGCCCATCGTCGGACAGCACAGCCACCACCGTTTCGTAGCTTCTGTCGTCGGTGCGGAAGAGGCGCTCGGTTGCGAGCGTTTTCACGTTGAGGCGATCGAGGAAAGGACGATCGCCTTCAGCGGACGAGCCCGCGCCCGTGAGGTAGATCCAGTCGCCGTACTGAATGACGCTGCGGCCCGGCCGCGATCGGGCGACGGGCGCGCCGGGGTCGGCATAGGCATCCTGCGTTCTGCGGTACCAAAGCCTGCGTGGCGCGGCGCCCGGCGCGTCGATGATCCAGGTGCGCGACACGCGAGAGACGCGATCGGATTCGGCGAGGAGCGTGACGCCCTTGTCGGTCTCGGTCCAGCCGGCAAACCGGAACTCGACTTTCGCGACCTCCGCCGGCGCGCCGGCGAACGGTGCGGCCCATGTCATCACGCGATCCCGAAAGGGCGCCTTCACCTTGGGGTCGCCGCGGTCGAGCGCCTCGGCCCACACGAGAGTGGCCGCCACCGACGGTCGCCACGCCGCACGGCGCGGGCCGGTCATGACGCCGCCAATCGGCACGCCGTCGGCGAGCGGGATGTCGGCGACGGCTTTCACGACCTCGCCGCGACGGTTCCACACTTCGAGGTCGGTCGGAAAACTGCCGGCCGAGACGAGCCGCGAAAAGGGACGCTTCACGCGCGACACGAGGACGTATTCGCCGTCGGGTGAAGGCTCGACAGTGCCGAACATCGCCGGCCGGCCGATGGCCGCCAGCGTGCCGGTGGCCACGTTGACGAGGGCGAGCTGGCTCGTGAAGTAGTACTCGAAGAGCGCCTCGTCGTGCGCGCTCGCCAGCATGTCCTGGTACGTGCGGACCGGCGCCACTCTGCCACCGGTCTCCTGAACGTTCGGGCCGGAGGGCACGGCGGGCTCGGCCGGCGCGGGACCGCGGCTGGCAACGATCGTCCGGCAGAGCAACGTCTCGTTCGTGCCGACCCAGTCGCACGCCGACTCTCCGCCGGTTGCCGACAGCCCGTTGACGCTCATTCCCGGCACCTGCCTGGTCTGGCCGGTCGCGACGTCGGCGGTCCACAGGGTGATGCCGTTCTCGCGGGTGGCCGTGAACGCGAAGCGGCCGCCGTTGGGGGAAAAGCCAATGATGTCAAGCGTCGCGTCTGTGGGCGTCGCGACCGTCACTTCAGCGCCGTCGAGCTTCTTGAAGGTCACGCCGTAGACGCCGCTCGTTCGGTGCGGCCCGTTCGTCTTCGGGTTCACCCGAGCGCCGGCCAGTCCGTGCATCGGCCGCGCGAGCTCGGCAATCGGCGGATTGGTGCGCCGGTGCACGAGCGCGACGATCTGGCGCGACGGGCTGACGATCACCTGCGGGATCGGTGGCGCGTCGACGACGTCGATGATCGACTGAGGCGGCCGAAGATACGTGGCGCCTGGCGCGCCGGGGGGTGGTTGCTGGGCGGCCAGTGAGGGAACCAAGAGAGCCGCCAGCGCAACGCCGCGAGAGAGCCTGATGAGGGCGCGCGTGGAGAACATGGTCAGCTCCTATGCAATGCGCTCTTTATAGCTCCGAATTTCGCCTCCAGTATATTCAACTAGAATCTCGATGTGACCAGGAAACCGGCGTCATGGATCGCGCTCTTGGTCGCCGGGCTGCTGGCTGCCGCGTTCTCCTGGCGCGACTTCCCCCGCGCGTTTCCGCTCGTC
>MEKT01000013.1:2268-12009 GCA_001767435.1 Acidobacteria bacterium RIFCSPLOWO2_02_FULL_65_29
CCGGCACTTCAACGAACGAGACAGCCACGAAGCGACCTTCACGTTTGCGCCCGACGGGACCGCCAGCGGGTTCGTCGAGCGGCTGCCCGAGCACGCTCCGGGCGCCGCGCTCGATCCGCAGGCCGCGCGCGAGATCGCGCAGTCAACCGCGGCGCGCCAATGGGGCGTGGACTTCGCTCCGTATCAATCGGTCGAGCAGTCCGAGGATCGGCGGACCGGCGGGCGCGTCGATCACACGTTTGTCTACGAACGCCCGGATCGGCGGCTGGGCGAGGGGCGATACCGTCTGCGGCTGGTCGTCAGCGGCGACCGACTGACCGCGCTGGCGTTTTTCCTCGAGGTCCCCGACGCGTTCTCGCGGCGCTACGACGAGATGCGATCGGTCAACACGGCCATCGGCATCGGAGGCTCGCTGGCCTTTCTAGTGATCTACGGCGCCGGCGGCATCGCGTTCGGCCTGTTCGTGCTGGGGCGCCAGCGCTGGGTGATCTGGAAGCAGCCGGTCGTCTGGGGAGCTGTTGTGGCGTTCGCCCAGACGGGGGCGACGATCAACGAATGGCCGCTCGCGTGGATGCAGTACGACACGGCGCTCTCGACGCAGTCGTTCATCGCCCAGCGCGCGTCGTTCGCCCTCGTCGAGCTCGTGGGGAACGCGCTGCTGTTCAGCCTGTCTTTCATGGCCGCCGAAAGCCTGACGCGCCGCGCCTTTCCGGACCATCCGCAGTTCTGGCGGCTGTGGAGCCGCGGGGCCGCCGCGTCGTCCGCGGTGGCCGGCCGGACGATCGCCGGGTATCTGCTCGTCCCGATCTTCATCGCCTATGAAGTGGCGCTGTACATCTTCGCGACCCGGATCCTCGGCTGGTGGACCCCGTCCGAAGCGCTCTTCAATCCCGACGTGCTGGCGGCCTACGTGCCGTGGTACTCGGCCATCGCGAAATCGTTTCAGGCCGGATTCTGGGAAGAGGCGCTGTTTCGCGCCGTGCCGATTGCAGGCGCGGCGCTCATCGGCGACCGCCTGGGCCATCGTCGCTGGTGGATTGCCGGCGCGTTTCTCGTCCAGGCCGCGATCTTCGGCGCTGGGCACGCGCCGTATCCGACGCAACCGGCCTACGCGCGTCCGGTCGAGCTCGTGCTGCCCTCGATTGGCTTCGGGCTGCTCTACCTGACGTTCGGCCTGCTGCCAGGCGTCGTTCTTCACTTCGTGTTCGATGTGTTCTGGTTCGCGATGCCGATCTTTGCCTCGAGCACGGGCGGCATTCGCGTGCAACAGCTGATGATCGTGGCGATGGTCCTGGTACCGGTGTGGATCGTGCTGTACCGCCGGGCGTCGGCTCGCGGAGGCGTTGTCGAGCATGCCGCCGAGCGCAACGCGGCGTGGCAGCCCGTGCCGGCGGTGGCACGCGAAGCGGCCGTCGAGCCGTTGCTGTCCAGCGCCGGCCTGGACGGGTTTCGCAGGGCGCACGTCCAATGGGTCCTGGCAGCGGGCGCGGTGGCAGCCGTCACCTGGACCGCCGTCGTGATCCGTCTTCCGCTTCGAGACGCTCCAGTCCAGGCCTCGCGCGTGGAAGCCGCGCAGGCCGCGCGCGCGACCTTGCAGCCCGCCGGGCTTGGCCCTGCCTGGCGATTCCTGCCGGTCACGCGCGACGGCGGCGGGCTGAGTCACCGCTTCGTGTGGGAAACCGCCGGGCAGTCGGTGCACGACTCGCTGCTGGGTTCGTATCTGGATCTGCCGGGCTGGACGGTGTCGGTTCGCACCTTCGAGGGAGACGTGGCCGAGCGCGCAGAGTCCTGGAACGTGGAGCTCGATGCGGCAGGCCGCGTCGAGCGTGTCAGCCACGAGCTTCCGGAGTCGCGCGCCGGTGCCTCGCTCGACGAACGCGCGGCGCGGGAGCTGGCGCATCGCGCATTTCAAGAGCGGTTCGCGATCGATCCGAGCTCGCTCGAAGACGTCTCGGCGTCGCCGTCCAAGCGGCCGCAGCGGACCGACTGGACCATCGTGGTCAAGGACACATCGCGCGTGTTGCCGAGCGGCGAGGCGCGCCTCGCCGCGCGGATCGCGGGCGACGAGGTGGCCGACACCCGCCGATTCGTGTTCGTTCCGGAGGAATGGGAGCGCGCCGAGCGGAACGCCCGGACGCGGGCGGCGGTCGTGCAGGGTGCCGGAATCGTGCTGCCGGTCGCGCTGCTGATTGGCGGTGTGATTGCGGGGATCGTGTCCTGGAGCCGGCGTCGGTTTGCCGTCCGATTCTTGCTGGCGGTCGCCGCGCTGTTCCTCGTCGCCGGCGCGTCGAGGCTCGTGAACCGTTTTCCGGCCCTCATGGCCGCGCTCTCCACGTCGCAGCCACTGCCACTGCAGCTGTTCGTGCTGATCGCGTCGGGCGCGGTGGGCCTCTCGCTGCAGTCGGCGGCGATGGGGCTCGTGTCGGGCGCCGTCCCGGTCTGGTGCCGCGATCGGGGTCGCGAATGGAGAACGGCCCTTGGGTTGGGGATCGCCCTCGGCCTGGTCGCGGCCGCGGTCGGCGCGGCCAGCACGGTGCCCGGCGACGGCGCTCGATGGCCGTCCTATGACGGCGCCGCCGCGCTCGTGCCGTTTCTGGCTGCCGCGGTCGATCCGATCGTTGTCCTGCTGACGCGAATCGTGTTCCTGACGCTGCTCGTGGCCACGGCGAACCGCCTCTCGCGGGATTGGACGCGACGACGCCTGCCGATCGGCGCGGCGCTGGTCGTTCTCGGCGGCGTGCTCGGTAACGCGTCGTCGCCGCTCAACCTCGTTGCGTGGGCCTCTTTCGCCGCGGTCATCGGCGTCCTGCTGCTGGCTGCGTACGTCGTGGTGTTGCGTCACGACGTGAGCATCGTGCCCGTCGCCGCCGCGGCGATGACAAGCCTGGGAGCGCTGCGCGAAGGATGGGCCGGCGCGTACCCGGCCTCGTTCGGAGGCGCGATCGTGTCGGTCGCCGCCATGTGGATCGTGGCCGGACTCTGGTTCCGTGCGTTGACGCCACGCACACACGAAGACACGAATACCCCGCCCGCGTCGCCCGCGGGCGGGGTCGTCTGACGATCATGATTCGTACCGAGCGCCTGTCGCGCGAGTACGGAGCCAAGCTGGCGCTGTCCGATCTCAGCCTGCGCGTCGATCCCGGCGAGATTCTCGGTTTTCTCGGGCCCAACGGCGCCGGCAAGTCGACGACGGTGAAGATTCTCACCGGGATGATTCGTCCGACCACCGGCCGCGCCATCGTTGCGGGCTTTGACATCGTCGAGCAGCCGATGGAGGCGAAGGCGCGCATCGGCTACGTGCCGGAGACCGCCGCGCTCTACGACGGCCTGTCGGCGGCCGAGTACCTCGAGCTCGTGTCGTGCCTGCACCATCTCGATCGAAAAACCGCGTCGACCAGGAGCCACGAGCTCCTCGAGCTGTTCGGCCTCGCGGCCGAGCGGCATCAGCGTCTGAGCGAGCTCTCGAAAGGCATGCGGCAGAAGGTGCTGATCGCGGCCGCGCTCATCCATCGGCCTGAAGTGCTGTTCCTCGACGAGCCCCTCGACGGGCTCGATGCCAACGCGGCACTCGTCGTGAAGGAAGTCCTCAAGCAACTGGCTGCGCAGGGCAGGACGATTCTTTTTTGCTCGCATATCCTCGATGTGGTCGAGCGTATCTGTACGCGCATCGTCATCATCAATCAGGGAAGGCAGATCGCCGACGGGACCTCGGCGGCGATCTGCGAGCAGACCGGTACACGAACGCTCGAGGAAGCGTTCAGCCGGCTGACAGGCGTGCGGGACGTGGTGCGCGTGGCCGCCGACGTCATCTCGGCGCTGGAGTCCAGGGGATGAGGTTGTTGAAGGGGACCGTCACGAAGGAAGATGGAAGGGGGCGGCGACCATGAAGTGTCAGACAGGGGTGTTCGCATTGCTCATCTTCGGGTCGGCCCTCGTGGCGCAGCAGGGCCAGTCCCGACAGGTGGAATGGCTCTACTACGGCGCTGATCCGGCCGCCAGCAAGTACTCGCCTGCCGACGACATCACCCCGCAGAATGTTCAGCGGCTGGGGATTGCGTGGCAGTGGGAGCATGGGGAGCAGGCGCTGGAGGAGTACGGAACGGTTCCCTTCCGGTTCGAGAACCAGCCGCTGATGGTCGATGGTGTGCTCTACGTCACGACGCCGTACAACAATGCGGCGGCGCTGGACGCCGAGACCGGCAAGGAGCTGTGGCGCTTCGACAGCGGGGCCGTGAAGCTCGGCGGGATTCCTGGAACCGGATTCAAGCATCGCGGGCCGGCGCTCTGGCGCGATCGGAATGACGGCAACAAATTGCGCGTGCTGCTGAACACCCGCAACCAGCTGTTCAGCCTCGACGCCGCGACAGGCAAGCCAGTCGCGTCGTTCGGCGACAACAATCGCGGCGGTGTCGTCTCGCTGACCGACGGCTACCCGCGGCCGATTTCAGACGTTCGGCACGTCAATCACGGCGCGTCGCCGCCGGTGGTCTACCGGGACATCGTCGTCGTCGGCAGCTCTATTCCCGATCGATACCAGTTGAGCAGCGAGCCTCCGGGCATCGTCCAGGGATTCGATGCGCGCACGGGGAAACGGCTGTGGGTCTGGAATGCCATACCGCAATCGCCGACCGACTTCGGTGCATCGACGTGGGAAGAAGGGTCGTGGCGATTCACGGGCCACGGCAACGTGTGGGGTCCGATGGCGGTCGACACCGCTCGTGGTCTCGTGTACTTCGGCACCAGCACGCCCGGCAACGATTACTACGGAGGCCGGCGCCTGGGGAAGAACGAGCCCGCCGAGTCGATCGTCTGTCTGGACATCAACACGGGGCAGCGCAAGTGGTCGTTTCAAATGGTCCATCACGGCCTGTGGGACTATGACAACCCGGCAGCGCCCAATCTGGTGACGCTCACTGTCGACGGGAAGCGGATCGACGCGGTGGCGCAGGTGACCAAGCAGGGTTTCACCTATGTGTTCGATCGCGTGAGCGGTCGGCCGGTGTGGCCGATCGTCGAGCGTCCTGTCCCGACCGTCACCGATGTTCCCGGCGAACGGGTGTGGCCGACGCAGCCGTTCCCGACCAAACCGCCACCGTTCGTGCGGCAGGGTGTTTCGCTGGAGGACGCGAACGACCTGACGCCGGCCATCAAGGAGCTGGCGCAGACCGAGATGAAAAAGTACCGGCTCGGCCCGCTGTTCACGCCGCCGTCGCTCGGCGGGACTCTGCAGCTGCCAGGCAATGAAGGAGGCGCAAACTGGGGCGGCGCGATGTGGGACGCCCAGACAGGGCGTCTGTATGTCCGCACCAAGGACGTGCTCAGATACAACGGCGTGATCGCCAACGACGGCGCCGACACGTTCATCGACCACGCCTACTCGGGACATCTGCCCGCACCCGCGCGTCCCGCCACCAAGCTCGGCGCCATGCCGTTGATCAAGCCGCCCTACGCGCACCTGACGGCGATGGATCTCAACAAGGGCGAAATCCTCTGGCAGGTGCCGGTCGGCGAGGGGAGCCTGGCCATCCGCAATCATCCGCTGTTGAAGGGCGTGAAGCTGCCGGACCGACTGGGTTCGCCGACCAACGGGGGAGCGATCCTGACCGGCGGTGGACTGATCTTCGTCGGGGGCGGCGACGGCTACCTCTACGCCTTCGACAAGAACGACGGCAGGGAGCTCTGGCGTGGAAAGCTCCCCTATGTGAACGCCGAGAACACCATGACGTACCGCACGCGTGCGGGCCGCCAGTTCGTGTTGGCGTCAACGGGCGCCGGGCCCGACGCATCGCTCGTCGCCTTCGCTCTGGATCTAGAGGCGAAATGAGCCCCCTGTGATCCCCTACATCGGCATCTGGATCTGGAGCAGCTCGAACGCCCGCAGCACCGCGCGCGCATCCGGGCGGCCCGTTCGCGGGCCGTACGCGGGGATGTGCTTGCTCATGTCCATCTTTTCGATCGCCTGCGGCGCCGTCAGTCCCTGCGCGCGTAAGGCGGTCGCCTGGCGCCAGAAGTCGCGCAGGTAGCTCTGAAAGTCGTCAATCTGATTCCGCTCGCGAAACGGTGCGCCGTGCCCGGGCACGATGACGTCGAAGTCCAGTGCCTTCATCCGCTCGAGGCTCGCCGGCCACTCGTCTATGAAGGAGTCGCCCAAGTACGACAGCACGCCGGCGCCCGGGCGACCCTCGAAGAAGTCGCCCGTGAAGAGGATTCGCTCGGCAGGGAGGAAGACCATCGTGTCGCCGCCGGTATGCCCGCGCCCGAGGAAGAGGACCCGCACCTCTCGGCCGCCCTTGTGGATGACCATCTGGTCGGTGAAGGTCACGTTCGGCGGCTTGACCACGACTTCTTGGGTCGCCTTCCAATGCGCCTCGGTGACGCCGAGGCTCGCTTCGAGGGTGGCACGCTCTTTCGCGTCGGTCGTCTGGGCAATCCGCTGCTTCATCTGCGCGACCTGGCTTGGCAGCCCCTCGGTGAACGACCGGTTGGTGCGCTGCTGCAGCACGTTCGTCAAGTGCATCTTCCGGATGTACTCGTGCCCGATGATCTCGACTTCGTCACCGAAGATCTGGTTCCCGTGCGCATGGTCGAAGTGGTAGTGCGAGTTGAAGACGTACTTGATCGGCCGGGGAGTGATCTCATTCTTGATTTGCGCGACGAGGGCTCGCGCCGCCGCCGGCGTCACGCTCGTGTCGACGAGCATCGTGTGGTCCGTGTTGACGATGACGAGCCCGTTGCTCATCGTGGTCATCGCGCCGGTGCCGGTCGCGAAGTACACGCCGTCGGCGAGCTTCTCGAACCGGTAGGCCTTGCCGGCCGGTGTCGTGTTCCCCTGGTCCCCCTCGCCGATCAGGTAGGACGTGCCGAGCAGCACGAGGACCGTGCTCGCGAGTAGATAGCGTCTCATGGAGGAGGATTATTCCACAGGTTGCAAGGGTGCGAAGGTGCGAAGGTGCTAAGGTGCAAGAGTGCGATGAGATCGCTGTTTGACGCCGCTGGCGTGGATTTCGATCAGTGGAAGGCGCTGACTGTGGCGGCGCTCAAGATCGACTTCCGGACGTCGTCGTCGTTCCGGCGCAACGCCGGCACGATTGCGGGCCTGATCGGGCAGCTAATCTTCTACACCCTCGCCGGCGCGTTTCTGGCTTTTGTGGTGTGGTTCAGCGGCAGCCTCTTTCTGGTCGGCACCATCTCGGTCAGCTACACGATGTTCATCGTCGGCACGGCGGTGCTCCTCGATCACAATTCCGCTCTCGCGTCGCCGGTCGATTACCTGGTTCTCGGCTTTCGGCCGATCGCCTCGCGCACGTACTTCGCGGTGCGCCTGACCAACGTGCTGGCGTACACGATGAGCGTCACCACGGTGGCCGCGTGGCTGCCGGTGACGGCCGTGTTCCTTCGGCACGGGCCGGTGGTTGGCGTGGCGGCGGCCGCCGCGCTCTACGGCAGCTCGCTCGGGACGGCGTTCGCGATGCTCCTGGCGTACGCATGGACGGATCGGGTGGCCGGCCCCGAAACCCTCAAACGCGCGCTGTCGTACGTGCAGCTGGCGATGAGCTTTCTCGTGTACGGCGGGTACTTCCTGGTCGCCCGCACGGCCGCGCGGAGCATGGTGTCCTCGCTGACGCTGACCAAATCGCCCTGGCTGCTGCTGTATCCCGCGACATGGTTCGGGTCGTACCTGGAGATTGCCGCCGGCCAGGCGGGGCCGCTCGAGATCGTGCCCGCGGCGGCGTCGATCGTGGCGATCGCGGCGCTCGCGAGCGGACTGCGCGGCAAGCTGTCGCTGGATTATTCCGAGCGTCTCGGCGCGTTGACGACCGTGGCGCAGCCGCTGCGGGCGAGCGCCTCGGGCGGCCGCGAAGCCTGGTGGTTCGTCTCCGGCGAGGCGAGGGCCGTGGCGCTGCTCGTCAGACGACAGTTCGCCAACGATCAGCGGTTCCGGATGGGGGTGCTCGGCATCCTGCCGATGACGGTCATTTATCTTTTCATCGGTCTTCGCGACGGCTCCGTGCACGATCCGTTTCTACCGGCCGCGCGCGGAGGGCCTTCGCCGGTGACGATGGTGCTCATCATGTTTCCGGCGCTGCTGAAGCTGCATCTGACCAGGAGCGAGGGATTCCGGGCGTCCTGGATATTCTTCACGAGCCCGGTCGACCGCGTGAAAGTCCTGCGTGCGTCGAAGGACGTGCTCGTCGCGTTGTTTCTCGTGCCCTACCTGCTGCTGCTCGTGGCGGTCTACACGTACATGGTCGGCAACCTCTGGCACGTGATCGTGCACCTGGCGCTGCAAGGCCTGCTCGGCCACCTGGTGCTGCAGGTGGCGATGCTCATCGATCCCGCGCTGCCGTTCTCGCGGCCGGCGCGCAAGGGTGGAAATTCCGTTGTCATGATCGTCTTCCTGACCGTGATGGCCGCGTTGAGCGCCGTGCTGAACGCGTTTTCGGCGCCGCTCTACAGCAGCGCGGGTGCGACGGCCGCCGTATTCGCGGGCATTGTCGTCGCGGGTCTGGTGGTCGATCGCCTGATGCGGGCGCGAGTCGAGCGGCAGACGGCGTTGCTGGAGTTCGAGGGTTGATCGTTCACGGATGAATTGGAAGCGCCTCCCTAAGACTCCTAGGCGGGCCTGTCCGGCCCTCGTCATGCCGAGACGTCGAATACCTCTCGACACATTTGCCTCGCGCAGTACGCGTCCAGCGCCGCGTGGCGGGCGTCGATGAATTCGATGCCGGCTCGGTACTGCGGCCCGCGCGTGGGAGAGATCTCGAGGAACGCCCACGCGACCACACCGCTGAAGCGCAGCGTGCCCCGCTCGTCGGACAGCGTGAGGCGCACGCGCCGGCTCGGCTTGAGCACCGTCGCCGACACGACTTGCGCTCCCAGCTTGGACAGATCGATGAGAGACGCCGTCCGCCCCTCCACCAGCACGTCCACCATGCTCGCCATTCTGAAGCGCGGCGCTCGGCGCGTGACGCGTTGGTTGGAGGGTGGCGGCGCTGGGGCGGCCGGGCCGCCATCGCCCAGGCTTGGCGGCGCGAGGCGCGCGAAGTCGGTCTCCGGCGACACCATCTTGATCTCAGCGTGCGTGAGCGACTGGTCGGTCCTGATGCGGCGGATCAACGCCTGACCGCGGGCCGTTCCGGCGAACCGACGTTCGAGCGCGATGATCGTTGGCCGCCGTTCGGCGATGACTGCCCACGCCCGCCGCGCGTCGGTGTCCGGAAAGGCGAAGAGCTGGCCGAGGGCGTGGGCGGCCTGCTCAGAAAGCGCCGGCAGCTCAGCGGCCGACGCGACGAGCACAATGCTTCCGTATGACACAGCCATCCCCGGACTGAGAAGATTTGACGACTTCGATCGGTCACCGAGGAGCAAAGCGCGCACCAAGCTTGTCCAAAATGCGCCGGTGTGACTAAACGGTTGATGGAGAAGCTGTTAGTCGGCCAAGGTCCCGGCCATTGCCCACAAGACAGGGGGAAGTCGCTGTGCTGTTTCGCGACACGCCCGGCCCGTTTTCAGCCCGTTTCATGCTGGTCGAAACGAGGAATCTTGTACTCGTTCCGCATGACGGGCTAGGCGCGCACGGCGCGCCTGCGAGGGAGCGGCGCGGGGCGCAGGGGTCCCCGCGAGCGACCGAGCCGGGGTGTGGGGCGGAGCCCCACGTAGTTAACGTGGACGGCCGGTCAACACAGGCACGAGCAGAAATTCAGAGAGCGCGTCGGCCGTCGCAAACACCTTCCCCGTCAC
>MEKT01000014.1 GCA_001767435.1 Acidobacteria bacterium RIFCSPLOWO2_02_FULL_65_29
GTTTGCGCAGCCCTGCTTCAGGCCCCTTGCTGGACGCTCTGCGCGAATGGCGGCACGCCACGGCGCGCCAGCACGGCGTGCCCGCCTTCGTGATATTTCACGACAGCACCCTCGAGGCGATCGCCGCCACCCAACCGCAAACGCTGGGTGATTTGCGCGGTATTTCCGGCATCGGTGCTAAAAAGCTGGAGCGGTATGGCGAGGCGCTGCTGACGATTACAAGAGAAAACTGATATTTCAAGGCGATAGCCCCACCCCCATCCCAACCTTCCCCCTGAGAGGGAAGGAGTCTGGTAGGCGCAGCCTCCTATGAATTCATTCCCGGTGATTACAGAAAAGGCTCAGCCCGCTTGATCGATTCTTCCAGCCCCGCCTCACCCTTTGTCTCGCGCCCCAAGTTGGAACTCTGAGTCGGGTTTGGTGAAGCCGGGCATCAGCCGCTCCTCGCTGTCGATCCACGACATTTTGGCGTCGCGCAATCCCCGCAAATCGCGCTGTCTGGTCTTGTCGGTGCGCTTGAGATACAGGCTCGCGTACCACGGCGCGCGCGTCCTCGGCCCCAACACCGCCGGCGCCGTCACGCCCGGCGAATGTTTCGCCGGCTTCATGCCCGCCTTCAACGAGCGCATCTTCAAGAAGGGCTCGATCGGGGTGATTTCCCGCAGCGGCAGCTTGGGTGTGCTTTTTTGTCTCAACGTCGTGCAGGCCGGATTCGGCGAATCGGCCTTTCTTGGTATCGGCGGCGATCCGATCATCGGCACCACCCAGCGCGATGCGCTCGCCGCCCTCGACACTTTTCCCGGCACCGAGGCCATCGTCATGGTGGGCGAGATCGGCGGCTCGATGGAAGAAGAAGCAGCCGTTTATGCCAAGGCCATGACCAAGCCCGTGGTCGCGTTCATCGCCGGCGGCGCCGCGCCCGAGGGCAAGAAGATGGGCCACGCCGGCGCCATCGTCATGGCGACAAGGGAACCTATGCTTCCAAGCGCTCGGCGCTGGAAGCCGCGGGGGTCACCGTGCTCGATACGCCCTCCGACGTGGGGGTAGCGTTGAAAGCCCGGCTCGGACGCTGATCAAATCGCTGCCGCTGATCTCCATCCTAGCCATGATCTGGCTGTATGTGGATACTCACGATACCGGGCGGATCGCGGAGCTGTCCGTGGGAACGTTCTGGCTGGTGTTGCCGACCCTGCCGATGTTTCTCGTGCTGCCGGCGCTGCTCAAAGAAGGCGTAGGTTTTTACGGGAGTCTCGCGGTCTCGATTGTCGTCATGATGGCGTGCTACGCGATAGCAGTGCCGATCCTGGCGCGCTTCGGGATCACAGTTTGCGCCGTGCTCGCGCCCGGATAACGGCAGGGCGCGCAGAATTTTTGCCTGTGGTCGCCGCCCCGCAGCCCCGCCGGGCGTACCGCGTTTGCGCCCGATGTTCTGCTGGGCTAACATAGCCGCCATGGCGTTTTCGAAATCGCAAACTCGTATCCTGGCAGGACTTGCCGGCATTTTGTTCCTGCTATGTCAAAGCGCGGCGCTCGCCGCAGCACGCGTCAATGTCGTCATGCAGGTCGATGGTCGTGCCGCAGTCGAGTCCCCGCTCGACCGGTCTGACGGCGCCTGCCACGGCGCCGGAGGGCAGGCCTGCCACGGAGGTTGTGAAACACTGACTGCAACGCCGGATTCGTCTGTGCCCGGAGTGCTCTCGGAAACCGACCTGCCCATCGTTGCGTCCCGCGTCGGCCGCCCCGGCGCGTCCGACGCTCCCGCGCGCTACGCCGCGCTTCAGCCGAGGTCTCGCGCCTCGCCTTCGCTTTCCATCCTGCATTGCTGCCTGCGTAATTAGCGTTCCCGTCGTCGAGACCCGGTGGCGATCTCTCGTGCCGCCGGGCCCACCGCAATCGACACGGAGGCGTTATGAAATCTTTTGTCGCGCGCGCCCACCACAAGCTCGGGCGCACCGCAGATTTCGGAATCATCTTTTCTGCCATGACCCTGGCCGCGCCGCTCGCGCATGCGGAAGGCGACGTCCAACGCGGCGCAAGAGCATTCCGGATGTGCCTCGCATGCCATTCGCTGGAACCGGGCCGCCATATGACCGGGCCGAGCCTCGACAAACTTTTCGCCAGACATTCCGAATCGCTGCGAATGGCCCCGCGGCTTGCCGCGCTGGTGCCGCTTGCCGTGTTTCTGGCTGTGGGCGTTTTCCTCGCGATCGGCCTCACTCTGAATCCCCGGGAAGTCCCGTCGCCGCTGATCAGGAAATCGAGCCAATGACTCCCGGTCTTCCAGAAAAAGAGTTTCCCACGCCTGCTCCGGTCCGAAACAGGGCGAGGGTTTTGCTTGCGCTGATGGGTATTGCGGTGCTCACCGCTGCACTCGTGATGGCATACCGCGAGAGTACGCGCACCACCGCGCCCGCGCGCGATGCCGCCAGCGCCAGCAGCAACAAGACGGGTTTCGCATTCAATATTTATCCACAGCCGCGCGCTTTGCCGAATGTCCGGTTTGCCGACGGGAACGGGCGGGGCATGACGCTGCGGGACTTGCGCGGCAAAGTCATTCTGCTCAATGTCTGGGCGACGTGGTGCCCGCCATGCCGCAAGGAAATGCCGACTCTTGACCGTCTGCAAGCCAAACTTGGCGGTCCGGACTTCGAAGTCGTCGCGCTTTCCATCGACAGAGGCGGACCCTTTGTCGTTAGAGCGTTTTACGAGGAGATAGGAATTAGTGCCCTGCCGATTTATCTCGATGAAACCACCGACGCGGCGACCGAGCTTGGCGTCGTCGCCCTCCCGGTCACGCTGCTCATCGACCGCGAAGGGCGGGAAATCGGCAGAAAAATCGGCCCCGCCGAATGGGACAGCCCGGAAATCGTCACTCTGATCCGCGGCTACATCGTCTCGCCAGTATCGAACCGTCCGGAGAAAAAATGATTGGAAAATTTGGACAAAACAATGAGATGGTGAATTCTGTCCGTTCTTTTTTACTCGGCGTTGCCCTTTGCGCATTGACGGCATCGCAGGCTGCCGCGCATTCCATGAAAGAAGCGCTGGATGAGCTTCAACAAAGCGAACCTTACCTTCAGCCGATGAACCGCGCTGCGCCGGATTTCACGCTGGAAGACGCATGGGGCCGGAAGCACAGTCTTGCCGATTATCGCGGGAAGATCGTGATGTTGAACTTTATCTATGCGCGCTGCAAGGAAGCCTGCCCGCTGCAAAGCCAGTTGCTCGCAAAGGTCCAGGAGCAAATCAATGCGACGCCCATGCGGGACCAGATCTCGTTCGTGACCGTCGCGACCGATACCGAGGACGCCGCATCGACGGCCGAAGTCATGCGTGACTACGGCAAGGCCCATGGACTTGATCGCGCAACCTGGGTGTTTCTGTTCCGTGGCGGCGCCGGCACGCCGGATACCGGTATCAAGGTGGCAAAGACGTATGGCCTGGAGTTTGTTGTGGTGTCGGGCGAAGAACAGATGCACGGCGTGGTGACGCACGTGATCGATCGCCAGGGAATAACGAAGGCGCGCTTTCACAGTCTCAGGTTCAAGCCGGAACGCCTGACGGCATTCGTGAGCGGCCTGCTGCATTCCGACCACGACGAAGGTTGGGCCGGCGCACGTAGCGCGTTGCTCCTCTGGTGGAAAACCACACAATATCAATGGGTCATTGGCCTGCTGCTGGTCCTGGGATTCCCGCTGCTCGTTGTGAGCGGGCTCGCTCTGCGACGCTACAAAGCCCGACACAGATCTGTTGCGCCGGGCCCCGTGGATGCGATGCGTGACGCGGATTCCAGCCGGGCGGATGCGTGATGGGCAAGGAGGATCGCCATATGTGGACGCGACGTGAATACCTAAAAGCCATGCTTGCGGCAGGCACAACAGCGGGGCTCGGATGGCCTGTTGGCCGCGCCGGCGAGCGAGATCCGGACGCAATACTGCGGATTGTCGCGAAGCCGGACACGGTTCCTATCTGGAAAGGCGAGCCTACGGCAGTTTTCCGGTATGTCGGAGAAGTGATCAAAGGCCGGCAGGATGCTTTGCGTCTCTCCGGCGGCTATCTCGGTCCCACCCTCGAGTTTCGACGCGGGGAACGGGTGAGAATTCATTTCGAGAACCGCCTGGATGAGGCGAGCATCATTCACTGGCACGGCGTGATCGTGCCCGAACGCGACGACGGTCATCCGCGCTTCGCCATTTCGCCCGGCGGAAGCTACCTCTACGAATTTACCGTGAAGAATCCGGCAGGCACTTATCTTTACCACCCGCATCCTCACGGGCGCACCGGATTTCAGGTCTATCATGGCATGGCCGGAATGTTAATCGTGCGGGAGCCGGCCGAAGCGCAGATGGGCCTGCCGGAAGGGCCTTACGAACTGCCGCTTGTCATCCAGGACCGGCGCGTCGGCCGGGGCAACCGGCTCATCTTCAAGCGCATGATGATGGACGACATGTCCGGCGTGCTCGGCGATGAAGTGCTCGTGAACGGCCGGCCGGATGCAGCATTCAAGGTGCGGCCTCGTACTTATCGCCTGCGCATTCTGAATGCGTCCAACGCGCGCATCTACAAACTCGCCTGGTCCGATGGCCGCCCGCTTGTGGTGATCGGAACCGACAACGGACTGCTCGACGCCGCGCATGGACCGCACCCGTACCCTTACATCATGTTGGGTCCCACCGAACGCGTCGAGGTGCTGGAGGATTTTGGTCAACGGAAGCCCGGTGTGGAACTCGCGCTGACGAGCCAGGAGTTTTCTGTTGGCAGCGGCATGATGGGCGGCGGTATGGGCGGGATGATGAGTGGTGGCGGGATGATGGGTGATGGCGGGATGATGGGTGGTGGCGGGATGATGGGTGGCGGTATGGGCGGGATGATGGGCGGTGGCATGATGGGAGCAGACCAAGGCCAAGAGATGCCGATCGCGCGGTTTACGGTGGCGCGGGAACGGCCCGTGCGCGGGGATCCGGTGCGGCTGCCTCAGCCGCAACCCTTGCCGGAGCCGCGGTTCGAAGTGAAAACGCGGCTGGCCTTCGCGCACATGCGCGGCAGCCTCAATCGCCGCACCTTCGACATGAGGGACATGAGCGCAGTAGCCGATGACGAGCGCCTGCCGCTCGGCAAACCCGTGCTGTGGACGTTCGAAAACAGCGACGGGATGATGGACATGCCCCACCCCATGCATATTCATGGAGTGCGCTTCCGGATAATGCGGCGTGAAGGTCCCACCCCGCACAGCGTGGCCGCGGGTTTGATGGATGGTGGTTTCAAGGATACCGTTCTCGTGTTCCCGGACGAGCGGGTAAGTGTGCAGTTAGTCCCCACCGAGCCCGGCCTGTTCATGTATCACTGCCACAACCTGGAGCACGAGGACGGCGGCATGATGCGCAATTTCCGCGCGGCGTAAGGGAAATAACGTCAATGGACCAGACGTTTCTCAGACATTCACCTGAGCGCTTGCCACTGATATGAACGACGTCTCCAGCCTCGGCGCTTTGACGGCCTTTGCGGCGGGGATCATTTCCTTCCTCTCGCCCTGCGTGCTGCCGCTGGTTCCCGGCTATCTCTCTTATGTGGCGGGGCACCAGGGACGAGGCCAAGTATCGCCGCACACGAAACAGGCGAGGTTGGGCTTGAGTACGCTGTTCGTCCTGGGTTTCTCGACGGTGTTTCTGATGCTCGGGATGAGTTTTAGCGCCCTCGGGCGGCTGCTTTTGGCCTACCGCTACGAGGCCAACATCGCCGGCGGCATTATCGTCGCTTTGTTCGGATTATTCATGACAGGCTTGGTGAAACTGCCCTGGCTCGAGCGTGACGCGCGCTTTCATACCCGGCTCTCCGGCGGACATCCTCTTGCCGCATACGTTCTCGGTCTGGCGTTCGGGTTCGGCTGGACACCGTGCATCGGGCCGGTGCTGGGGACAATTCTCACCATGAGCGCCATCTCTTCGAACGCCGGCACCGGCGCTGCGCTGCTTTCGGCGTATGCGCTTGGGCTCGGTCTGCCATTCCTGGCGGCAGCGTTTTTTACTGAGGGACTCGCGCGCCGGCTCAAGATGCTGCGCCGTACCGGACGAGCGCTCCAGATCGGCGCGGGCACCGTCATGATCATCATGGGCATCGCCATCATGACCGGACAACTTTCAACGTTCTCCTACTGGCTGCTCCAAACCTTTCCCGCTCTGGGGAAAATCGGATAGGTTCCGCCAGCGAAACGCAAACGTTGCAACATTGATTTTCTGACTACCACTTGAAAGGATCGAGCGTGCTGCATAAAACCGGATCACTTGTCTTTATCGTTCTATCTTTCGGTATTTCCCTGGCGTCACCGGCGCGTGCCGCCTCATCTGTCACCCTGACCCATGTTCACGGATTGTCATATAGCGCCGACGGCAAGCAGATCTTCGTGCCGAGCCACGACGGGCTGGCGATTTATAGCGAAGGAAAATGGCATAAAGCCCCGGGCCCCGGGAACGATTACATGGGCTTTTCCGCGACGAAACAGTTTTTCTACAGCAGCGGCCACCCGGCGCCGGGATCGGGGCTCACCAATCCGTTCGGATTGCTCAAGAGCGGCGATGGGGGACGAACCTGGCACAAGCGCGGACTGGAAGGCGAAGCCGATTTTCACCTTCTGGCCACATGCTACGAGACCAACGCGGTTTATGTGTACACCCACGCGCCAAATTCCCGCATGAGCAAACCCGGCATCTACTCCACCGTCAATGACGGCTTTTCATGGAACCACGCGGAGAGCAAGGGGTTGGACGGCGTGCCTTCCGCTCTCGCGGTGCATCCCTCGAACAACAAAAACATCGCCGCGGGAACCAAGACCGGTCTCTTTTTTTCGACCGACGGCGGCGACACTTTCAAGCGCCTGGCAAGTGGAGAACAGGTTCTCGCCGCATTTTTCGATCTCGACGGGAAGCAACTCTGGTTCAGCAGCTATGATGGCAAACCGTACCTCGCTCGCCTGGACTGGAGCAGCGGAAAAAAGACCGTCATTAATCTCCCTCCTCTGACACGCGATGCCGTGGCGTATATTGCTCAGAATCCCGCCAAGCGGACTGAATACGCTATTGCCACGTTCGAGCGTAACGTCTACCTGACTCAAGACCAAGGGAAGACGTGGAACCAGATCGCCAATCGCGGGCAGACGCAGTAGCAGTGGTACAACTCGCATGAAACGGAAATCGTTTATCGCTGCAGTCAGACCGGATCGGGCGATTTGCCTGGCGGGGCTTTTTCTGCTCCTGGCAATGGCGCGGACCGTCTCGGCGCATGGCGATCCCAACCCTGCCGCAGCCAATCCCTGCTCAGCATGGCAATTCACGCCGGACATCGTGCTCGTCACGTTGCTGGTGGCCGTTCTTTACGGGGTCGGGCTCTGGCGGTCCCGAAACAAGCAACAGGCGACCCGAAGGTGGCACGGTGTAAGTTTTTATGCGGGACTGGCGGCCATGTTCCTGGCGCTCCAGTCTCCCATAGACACGTTCTCGGAGCATGTGTTCGCCCTGCATCAGGTGCAGCACCTGCTCCTGCACTCTCTCGGTCCCATGCTGCTCATGCTCGCCGCACCGCAGGGCCTGCTGATCGCGGGCATTCCGGAGTGGTTGCGACGATACGTATTGGCACCCGTCATTTCGAGCCGTGCGGTCCGCGCGACCTTTGGCTTTGTGTCCCGGCCTGCCGTGGCCACGCTCCTGTTTGTGGGCACTCTCTATTTCTGGCAAATCCCCCGGTACCATGATCTGGCCGTGCTGAACGATGCGGTGCATTATTCGATGCACGTGACAATGCTCGCGGCAGGACTCGTCTTCTTCTGGCGCGTTTTCGATCCCCGCCCGGCGCCGCTCGGTACCCGTTATCTTGTCCGGGCCACGATGCTGTGGGTCACGATTTGCACCAATATTCTCATTGGCGCATTTCTGACGTTCAAAACGGAAGCGCTCTATCCCGCATACGATGCGTTGGGGCGGCTGTGGGTTCAAAACGCGCTTCAAGACGAGCTATTGGGCGGCCTTACGATCTGGATACCAAGCACCATGATGTGCGTCGTGGCCCTGCTGATCGTGATCCGGATGTGGGGCGGACACGAGACGAAACGCGAAAGTTGGCGCCAGCGTGGAATTATGGCGGCAGTCGGCTCGTTCGAGCCGCCGGGAAACCCGGGACGGCAGGCGCAATCAAGGAACCGCGCGCTGGCGATCCGATTGGTTGTCATCTCACTGACTGTATTCGCCGCCATCATTGGTATAGCAATGCTGGTCACCGCTTCGAGGTAACGAGCCTGCTCTTGTCACATTATCGGGATGGCCTTTTACGACAAATGGGTGCTGCCGCGGCTTATAGACCTTGCGATGCGGAACAAGGAAGCGACGCGTTACCGTTCGCGGATCGTGCCGCAGGCAAACGGCGTGGTTCTTGAGGTCGGGGTAGGGTCAGGGCTCAACCTGCCTTTTTACGGCACCGGCGTCGCTCGGCTCTACGGACTCGATCCGTCGGAGGAATTGCTGCGGATGGCCCGGGAAAAGGCGCGTGCCACCGCTTTCCCCGTCGACTTCCTCGCACGTTCGGGCGAGGAGATCCCGCTGGACGATGGTTCCATCGATACCGTTGTAATGACATGGACGTTGTGCAGCATTCCCGATCCCGTGAAAGCCATGAAAGAAATGAAACGGGTGCTCAAGCCCGGCGGAACGCTGCTTTTTGCCGAGCACGGCCTTGCCCCCGACGCGCGCGTGCGGATCTGGCAGGACCGGCTTAACCCGCTGTGGGGCAGGATCGCGGGAGGATGTAACCTTAACCGTAAAATGGACGAATTGATCCGGACTTCAGGTTTCCGGATCGTTGAACTCGAAAGCGAGTATGCAAAAGGGCCGCGGCCAATGAGTTACGTGTATTCCGGCCGGGCTCAGCCGGCGGTCGCGACATCATGACGGCGAAGAACGAATCGTCGGGTGCCGCGCCGCCGATGCGCTGGTATCGCGACCGCGCCGCGTGGTCGTTCATTTTTCTGCGCTATACGCCCTGGATCGCGATCCTCAATCTGGTCTGGGAAGTCGCGCAACTCCCGCTGTATACGCTGTGGACGGAGGGCACTCCCGACTACATCGCTTTTGCGGTCGCGCATTGCACGCTCGGTGATATCGCGATTGGAGTCTCGGCTCTCGCGCTTGGCCTGATTGCAATGAATGCCGGGGCCGTCCGAAGCTGGCGTGTGGGCCCGTTGATCGCAATCGTGACAGTCATCGCCGCGGCATTCACCATCTTCAGTGAGTGGCTGAATACGGTAGCACTGGCGGGATGGGCGTATTCGCCGTTGATGCCGACTGTACGCTTCGGCAAGTTCGAACTCGGCCTCTCGCCGGTGTTGCAATGGCTCGTGCTCCCGGCCCTCGCGTTGCGGCTGGCGTTGGCCCGGCATCGGTCATGATGGAGCCAGGCAGTTGCTGCGTTATCTCCCAATGGTCTGCGCTGCCGATTGCAAGCTGCGGCGCGTCGCGCCGGTCGGCGGCACCGGCGAGTTCGGTTCAAGTGCGCACCTTTATTGTTTCAGTATTCGATGCCATCTCAATGACCGTTTAAGCTGAGGAAACGCCATAATGATGAGCACATTACGTACTGTTTTCGTTTCTATCGGCACCCTTGTGGCCTGCTGCACGATCGCTTCCGCCGCGCCGCCGCAAGGCGACGCGAAGCGCGGCGGGCAGGCATTTCAAATCTGCGCCGCCTGCCACTCGCTCGAACCGGGGCGCAATCTGACCGGGCCGAGCCTCGCCAATCTGTTCGGACGCAAGGCGGGTACGGTTCCCGGTTTCCTGCGCTATTCCGACGCGCTGAGGCGGTC
>MEKT01000015.1:0-4089 GCA_001767435.1 Acidobacteria bacterium RIFCSPLOWO2_02_FULL_65_29
TGAACACCTTGAGACGCGCGGCGATCGTGCAGAGCGTGGAGTCGTCGAACCGGATCGAGGGGGTGACGGTCGCGGAGGGCCGCATCGATCCGCTGGTGCTAAAGCGCTCGAAGCCCAGGGATCGCGCCGAGCAGGAGGTTGCCGGCTATCGCGATGTGCTTGCGCGGGTCCACGCGGACCCGGAACGGCTCAAGCTCTCGACTGAGCTGATTCGCAGTTTTCATCGAGGCGTTTACCGCTACGCGGATCCCAAGGCAGGCGGCTGGAAGAGGAGCGACAACGCCATTCTCGAAGTCCGCCCGGACGGCAGTCAGGTCGTGCGTTTTCGCCCCGTGTTGGCGCTCGTCACGCCGAAAACCATGGCTCGGCTCGTCGAACTGCACGCCAGGGAACTGGCGGCGGGAAAGGTCGAGCCGCTGCTCGCCGCGGCCGCATTCGTGCTCGATTTCGAATGCATCCACCCGTTCGCGGACGGCAATGGCCGGGTCGGGCGGCTGCTCACGCTGCTGCTGCTTTATCAGTGCGGCTACGCTGTTGGCCGCTACATCAGCCTTGAGCGCATCGTCGAGGAGAGCAAGGAGACGTATTACGAGGCGCTCTACAAGAGTTCCGAGGGCTGGCACGAAGGCCGCCACGATCTGAGGCCCTGGGTGGAGTACTTCCTGGGGATGTTGATCGCCGCGTACAACGATTTCGAAGCCCGGGTAGGCACAATCTCTTCGGCGAAGGGCGCCAAGCGCGAGCTGGTCAAGAATGCGATCAATCATCTGCTGCCGCGCTTTACCGTTGGGGAGCTGGCGCGGGTCTGCAAGGGAATCAGCCGCAAGACCCTGGTCCGCGCGCTGCGGGACCTGCGCGCGCAGGGCGCGGTGCGCTGCCTGGGGCGCGGGCCGAACGCCCAATGGGAGCGGGTCGGGCGCTGACCTCTTATATGGGACACGAAAGCTGTTTGTGACCCATTTTACGGGTCAGACAGAGAAACGATTCGATAACAGCTTGAGGAAATTCGCCTGCAGCGTGTAATCGTCGGTCATTTCCTCGGCAGTATCGTTGAGATGAGGGCTCAGGTAGCCAAGGTACTGCGGGTCCGGGATAAAGATGTCGACGTCCCTGCTGAACCGGTGCCGGTAGCGGCGCATGAGGACCGTCCCGCCGCCGAAGCTCCAGTCGGAAAGCGTGATGCCCGCTCTCGCGACGGAATCGATCAGGACGAGAGCGCGCTGAAACAGCACCTCCCAGATTCTCAGCCGGTCTTCAACCATTCTTCAATTTTGCGCGACGCGCCGACATCGCGCGCGAGCCGTTCGAAATTCCCTTGCAGCTTGCCTGGCCGAGTCCATTTGCCCGCTTCTTCGGCGAGGCCGCCCAGCAACGCAACGGGGGCTTCGTCAAGCAGTGACCTATTCTTGGGCAGGAGAGTACCGGACGGTGAACGTGTCGAAGGCGGGCTTCATGTTCGCCGCCGCCGGCCGGGTACCGGGCTTGATGGACGAGCTGGAGCGCGGCTCGCTGCGCCAGTTCACCCCTTGCCGGTTCGACGATGACCGGCAGCAGGCCTTGGCGATGGCTACCGTGCACGTAGAGCTCCTCCTCATCCATCCGTTTCGCGAGGGTAACGGGCGTTGCGCGCGTCTCCTCGCCACATTGATGGGATTGCAGGCGGGGCTGCCGCCGCTCGAATTCGGCGGCATTGGCGGCAGAGCAAGGCAACAGTACATCGCCGCGGTGCACGCGGGACTGGACCGCAACTACGGCCCGATGGCGGAGGTCTTTCGAGCGGTGATTTCGCGCACTTTACGTGCGCAGGCTAGGTCTTCTTCTTCGTAACGCGGCCGGAGATCCCGGACAACCCGCCGGCGCTGCGCTTGAACGGAGCGCGAATGCCTTCGATCGCCGAGGAGGTTGCAACCGACCTGAGGACCGTCCGGGCGCGCGTTGCGGGATTTCTCAGGTACCGGTTGGCCACGGAGAGCTTCGCGCTCATATGCGGATTCTAGCAGCCGGGATCGCTATGTCCGAAGCCGCCGCAATTGCTGCGCCCGCGCCTCGATCACGTCAATGATCTTCCGTATCGTCGCTGATTCGTCAGCCTGAAGGTCGAGCGCTCCGGCGACTTTTAGCGCCGTCTCCGGGACTGCCTCCGCGAGCTCGGTAATGCGTTTCCAGACGATTCTCGGGTTGGCGTTGGAGATCCTGGCGAATGATTGCCAGTGCCGCTTCTGGATCCATCCGGGTCGATTCTCGCCGCCGATCTTGAGCGCCAGCTTGCCCGTGAGGTCCTTGTAGGCGGCGGTCGAAACGAGGTCGTAGAACGGCGCGAGCCTGATTGCGTCACGCGTGATCAGCAACGAGAGGTTCTTCGCGTGCGCGTCTGCATTGCCGATCAGGAAATTGAAGATCGCCCAGGAGATGAGGTGCAGGCGGTCCCAAGCGGGCTGCGCGCTGTACCTGGTGATGGCATCGAAGCATGCGGACAACTTCGCTCCGCCCTCGTGTTCGTACTTTTTCTGCGAGGGCAGGTTGAGCGCCTGACAGAAGTCGATCTGATGCACTCTGGCGAGGCCGCCGTCTGCCGCCGGCATGCGGTCGTAGCGCTTCACCAGGTAAAGCGCCGCAGCCTTGCGCAGGATTGCCGACTCCGGTACGGGCAATTCGAGGGCGCGCGCGAGCTGCATGCAGAAATGCTCGTTCGCGGGCATGTGCTCGAACCCATGCGCACCCGGCTTGAGGATATGTGAGCTTGGTGCACTGCCTCGGGGGAGAGACAGTCGCGCGCCGTCGTAATGGACGGGGAGCTTGTTCTGGGCTCCCGCGAGGGAGAGTCGCACTTCATCGTCGACGATCAGCAGCGGGCGCCTGGCCATTTCCGCAAGCACCTTTGCGAGCCGCTTGTCCGTGAGCTCGCCATACGCTTCGTTTACGCGCGGCTTCTCGCCGTGGGGCCATAGAGATACTGCCCCCGCGCAATCCCCGCCGATCTCGCCCAGCAAGCCGAAAGTGTTCCTTGCGGAGAGGTGCTTCAGCTTTGCGATCGCCGCGCGAATCTCGCCTTCCGGCAGAAGGTTGTCGAAGAACGGGCGTGCGACTTCGTCCGGAAAGGTCTGCGGCTGCGGCGGCATCGTGACCGAAAGGGGGATGAACTGCTCCGACGCGAGCCATGCGCTCTCGTACGCGAAGGACAGCTTTCCCTTCTCTTGCTGGAGCTGCCCGGCCAGATCCTCGTTCAGGTAGACGTCAAGTACGTCGGCCATCTTTCGACCAGAAAGGCTTCTTTCGGGTGACCACGAGGGCCAACCCGAGGCCGGCGATGACCTTGAGCACCAGGCCAAACTGGGCGCTCTCCTTGCCGTTCTCCAGATCGGAGAGAAAACGAACCCCGACGCCGCATAGCAGGGCGGCCTCGGCTTGCTGCAGTGACATTGCCTTCCGCGACTGGCGGATTGCCGTACCAAGGTCCCTGGCGGATGTCAGTTCAGTCAGATCGGAAGGCAGGGGAGTCATGGTCGTCTCGAGAGGGCATTCCCGATCGGGAATATAGTGCCAAGCTGAGCCAAAGTAAAGGCAAATATTCCCGAGCGGGAACAAGGATGGCAAACCGGGTTTAGTCCCGGGAAATATTCCCCCTCGGGAAGATAAGGGCGCGCTGCTCGAATACGCTTGGGGGCGGCTGTATTCGCAAGCCGCGCTCGAGCGCGGCATCACCACCGACCTCGCCGACCTGACCGTCGCCTCGGTGCCCCACAAGGTCCTGCCCGCGCTGCAAACGCCCCTCTACGAGACCATCGCGAAGCGCGACGCCTGGCTCTACGACGGCCTCGCGCGCGCGGGGTTCCTGTACGACTTCGGCGAGGACGGCTCGGGCATCCACACCTGTTACCTGCGCCGCGGCGCGGGCTACTACGACCTCTGCCTCGCGCATGATCATCGACGGCCGCATCAAGCTCGCCGCCGGCGCCGGCATCGCGCGTATCCACGAGAGGTCATTGATATTGGTCAACGGCACCGAGCTTCCCGCCGACCTCATCGTCTTCGCCACCGGCTACGGCGACATGAACCAGTGGGCCGCGCAGCTCATCTCGCCCGAAGTGG
>MEKT01000015.1:4105-13757 GCA_001767435.1 Acidobacteria bacterium RIFCSPLOWO2_02_FULL_65_29
GGCGGAGAATGTCGGCCGGGTGTGGGGCCTCGGCTCAGACACCAAGTACGACCCCGGCCCGTGGGAGGGCGAGCTGCGCAACATGTGGAAGCCGACGCGGCAGCAGGGGCTGTGGTTTCACGGGGGGAAATTTGATGCAGAGCAGGCATTACTCGCTGTATTTGGCGATGCAATTGAAGGCGCGAAAAGAGCAGCTCGCCGTCGCGGCGTAAGCGGCGCCTCGAAGCCCCCGTGGCAGGGGTGATGCGCAGGCTGCGGCCGGAGCAAATCTTGCCAACGTACCCGTCTCGTGTCTTGCGGCATAGAGCGAGCCTGAGTATGTTCCCGCCACAGGGGGCGTAGTCGGTGGCGAAGCCGGAAGAAGAAGCGAGGGTAACGATTGACCAGCTGCTTATAGCAGCGGGCTGGCATGTGCAGGACGCCAAGTCGGCCAACCTGCACGCTGGGCTTGGTGTGGCGATCCGCGGATTTCCCCTGAAAGACGGTCATGGATTCGCTGACTACATGCTCTATGTGGCACATAAGGCAGCGGGCGTTCTCGAAGCGAAGAAGGAGGGCTTCACGCTTTCCGGGGTCGAGACCCAATCCGACAAGTACGTAAAGGGTCTGCCAGATGGACTTCCCGCCTGGCGCAAGCCGCTTCCGTTTGCCTACGAGTCCACGGGCAAGGAGACGCGCTTCACTAACGGCTTTGATCCGCAACCGCGCTCACGCGGTGTATTCGCCTTTCATAAGCCCGAAACCCTCGCCGAATGGGTGAAATACGCCATTCCCTCCGCAGGTGAGGTGCCGCCAAGTTTCCTCGCACGCATGAACGCGAGGCCCGGGCTGGTCGAGGCGGGACTCTGGCCTGCCCAAATCACCGCAATTCGAAATCTCGAAAAGTCGCTCGCCGAGAACCGCCCACGCTCGCTCATCCAGATGGCGACGGGTTCGGGCAAGACTTACACCGCGATCAGCTTCATCTACCGGCTGATCAAGTTCTCCGGTGCGCGACGGGTGTTGTTCCTGGTGGACCGCGGCAACCTGGGCGACCAGACGCTGAAGGAGTTCCAGCAGTACGTCTCGCCGTACAACAACTACAAGTTCACCGAGGAGTACATCGTCCAGCGGCTCACGTCCAACAAACTCGACACCACCGCCCGCGTTTGCATCTGCACCATCCAGCGCATGTATTCGATGCTCAAGGGCCGCGAGCTTGCCGAGGAAGACGAGGAGACATCGGTCGAGGGACTGGAAAGGGTTTTCAAGGACATCCCGCCTATCGAGTACAACCCGAAGATCCCGATCGAAACCTTCGACATCATCGTCACCGACGAGTGCCACCGCTCGATCTACAACCTCTGGGCGCAGGTGCTCGAGTACTTTGACGCCTACCTCATCGGCCTTACCGCCACGCCCTCCAAGCAGACCTTCGGCTTCTTCAACCAGAACCTGGTGATGGAGTATCCGCACGAGCAGGCGGTGGCTGACGGTGTCAATGTCAATTACGACGTCTACCGCATCCGCACCCAGATCGGCGAGGCGGGCTCCACGGTCGAGGCGGGCTACTACGTCGAGAAGCAGGAGCGCGACACGCGCAAGAAGCGCTGGGAACAGCTCGACGAGGATCTCGACTACGAGTCGCGCCAGCTCGACCGCGACGTGGTCGCGCCCGACCAGATCCGCACCGTCGTGCGCACCTTCCGCGACAAGTTGTTCACCGAGATCTTCCCGGGCCGCACCTGGGCACCGAAGACCCTCATCTTCGCCAAGGACGACGCCCACGCGGAGAACATCGTCGGCATCGTCCGCGAGGAGTTCGGCAAGGGGAACGACTTCTGCCAGAAGATCACCTATCGCACCACCGGCGCCGACCCCAAGGAGCTGATCAAGCAGTTCCGCAACAGCCCTATGCCGCGCATCGCCGTCACGGTGGACATGATCGCGACCGGCACCGACATCAAGCCGGTCGAGATTGTGATGTTCATGCGCGCGGTAAAGAGCCGCTCCTTCTTCGAGCAGATGAAGGGCCGCGGCGTGCGCATCATCGGCGCCGACGACCTAAAAGCCGTCACCCCCGACGCGTTGGCCAAGGACCACTTCGTCATCGTGGATGCCGTCGGCGTGTGCGAGACGGAGAAGACCGACTCGCGGCCAATGGAACGCAAACCCTCGGTCTCGTTCGAGAAGCTCCTCCAAGCTGTTGCCTTCGGGAACACGGAGTCCGACGTGCTTTCATCGGTCGCCGCGCGCATCGCGCGCATGGAGTTTCGCACCAGCGCCGAAGACGAAGCAAAGATCCGCACCACGAGCGGCGGCCTCGGTTTGAAAGACGTAAGCCGCGCTATCGTCCAGGCGCTCGATCCGGACACCGGCACGCCCGCGTCCGTGCAGCAGGCGGTGAAGCCGCTCATGGAGCCCAAGCTCCGCGAACTGCTCGCCGACGTCAAGCGCAAGAACGAGCTCGTTATAGACCACGTCAGCCAGGACCAGGTCATCGAAGCCGGCTTCTCCGCCGCCGCCCTCGAGCGCGCCCGCGGCATCGTCCAGTCCTTCGAGCGCTTCATCGAAGAGCACAAGGACGAGATCACCGCGCTGCAGGTGCTCTACAGCACGCCCTACAAGCAGCGCCTCAAGTTCGAGGACGTCAAAGACCTCGCCGCCCGCATCCAGGCCCCGCCGCACCTGTGGACCGAATCCCAGCTCTGGCAGGCCTACGCCGCGCTGGAGAAAGACAAGGTCAAAGGCGCGAGCGGCCGCCGCATCCTCACCGACCTCGTCTCCCTCGTGCGCTTCGCCATGCACGAGGACAACGAACTCGTCCCCTTTCCCGAGCGCGTCAACGCAAACTTCAGAGCCTGGCTCGCGCAGCAGGAAGCGCGCGACAAGCGCTTCACCGAAGAACAGCGCCGCTGGCTTGTGATGATCCGCGACCACATCGCGGCGAATCTTGGAATCGAGCCGGAGGACTTCGAGCTTGCGCCGTTTGCGAAGGAGGGCGGGCTCGGAAAGGTGCATCAGCTTTTCGGGTCTGAGTTGCCGAAGCTGCTTGAGGCGTTGAACGAGGAGTTGGCGGCGTGATACGCGAAGCAACGCTCGGAGAGTTCGTGGCCAGGCGGTCGCGCGGAATCGTTCCGAACGCGACGCCGGACACGTCATTCGAGCTCTACAGCGTCCCAGCGTTTGACGCGAAGAAGCCGGACATCGTGCCGGGATCAGCGATCGGATCGAACAAGCAGATCGTCGAGCCGGGTACGGTGCTCCTCTGCAAGATCAATCCACGAATAAACCGAGCGTGGACTGTGGGCTCGTTCACGCGCCAGCAGAAGATCGCATCGACTGAGTGGATCACATTTCCCCCGCATCCCGACGTAGAGCCACGATACCTCACCTACTACCTCAGCCAGAACAAGATCCGAGACTATCTGGCCTCGAAGGCGTCGGGAGTTGGTGGGTCGCTGATGCGCGTGAAACCCTCCACGGTGGAAGATCTCCCTGTTCAGCTTCCCGAGTTGGACGAGCAGCGCTTCATCGTCGCAGAGATTGAAAAACAGTTTTCTCGCTTGGACGAAGCTGTCGCAAGCCTCATGCGCGTAACGGCCAACCTTAAGCGCTACAGGGCAAGGGTGTTTCAGGCCGCAGTGGAAGGGCACCTTGTTTCCACCGAAGCGGAGCTTTCCCGTCGAAAAGACCGAGACTATGAGACCGGCGACCAACTTCTCAGTCACATCAAGAAAGAGCGCTGCGCCGTGTGGGAAAAGCGGAACGCCGATGCGCGAAAGAAGAAGTATCTGGAGCCGCTGCCACCCGATAAGTCCGTCATCCCACAACTGCCGGAAGGGTGGACATGGGCGACTTGGGATCAGATCGGGCTATCGCAGAACGGCAGAGCCTTCCCCAGCGCAGACTACAGCGAAGCTGGTGTGAAATTGCTAAGACCCGGAAACCTGCATGAGGGCGGCCGACTTCTATGGACATCTCAAAACACACGCCATATGCCGAAACCATACGAACAGCAGAATGCCGACCTCATTGTTCGTGGCGGTGAACTAGTAATGAACTTGACGGCACAGTCGCTGAAAGACGAGTTCCTCGGTCGCGTTTGCCTTACGGATGTTAACGAGCATTGCCTCCTCAATCAGCGGCTGGCGCGGCTCACGCCAGTCCTCGTGTTGCCGGAGTTCGCCTTAGTCGTTTTCAAGTCGACTTCGTTTAGACGCTTTGTTGATGGGCTAAATACCGGCAGTCTTATCCAGCATATGTTTACGTCCCAGCTCGCACGCTTCCCCGTTCCGCTTCCCCCGCTCGCCGAACAGCGACGCATCGTATTGGAAGTGAACCGCAAGATGTCGATCACAGAGGACATAGAAATCCAATTGACGAGAAACAAGACTCGGGGTCAATTCATGCGGCAAGTCATCTTGGCGCGCGCTTTTGGCGCGAGTGTCGCGGCCTGACGACGCGCCGTGAACCTCCTTCCATCACACCGTTGAAACGTGTCCACCGAGGCAGGGTAACTCTAGTTCGCTAAATGGCATCGGGATCCATTACCGTTCGAGTACGTCCACTTCGGGTTGGTTTTATGGTCGATCCTTCCGATCGTGAGGGCGTATTCCAAGCCATCGAGCTCTCTACCTATCTATGGGGCGGCGCCTTTAATCCTCTAATTCCCGTATATCGACGTACACCACGTCGCTGGGAATCTCATCGTATTCGTCGGCTGCCTCCGCCTTCGGAAATCGTGGCTGGATATTTGGAGGGATTCGATCCTGATTTGATCGTCCCTGTTGGAGTCTGTGGTGGACGTCAATTTCCCGTTGGCAACCGCGACCAAGTGAACGCAGACGAACTAATCGGGAATCTGAAGAGATCGGCTTCGCCAAAATATGGCATTGGCTTGATCGAGATTCTTCGGGACTTCGTCGAGAAGGAATTGAAGTTCAAGCGGAACGATGCGCTGGAGGTTCCTTTTCCCGAACTTCCTGCGCGATACCGGCTATTCCACGCGAGTGTATTTGGCGCGCTATCAAGCAGAGCGCACGGTATCATCGACAAGCATTTTGGCACTCTGCCTGGAGTAACTAGGCCAAAGGTCGATCTATCCAACTTCGCCGAAATGCTGGCCCCGCAGAAGTTTTTTCCGAGGCGACTCAGCTCTTGGTTGCTGCAACAACCTCTTCACGATGCACAACTATTTGTGTGTGATGCTTCTAGCACACAGGACGTTATCGACTATTGGAACCTGCGCGCAGCTGGCTGTTACGTGATTCCTATACCGATTCAAGCCGCAAACGTAGATAGCGTTAAGGCGCTAGCCCGTGACTTTATCAATGAAAACTACCGCCCATATCGAGACAATCCGGACATCTATCACCATACAACCGTTCAGAGATCGCGGTCGCTAAGTGAGGAAGTGGTCAAGGAGTTCTGTCAATCTCTTCAGGTTCCTCCTAGCGAGAACAAGGGCGAGCCGAAGTACATGGTCCGATGGTGGTATCCGAGGATATGGGACCCGTGGGCGCGAGAGAATACTTCTGAAGGTATCTCGTTTCCATATTCACATGAGGAAGAACTTCGCATCCCCGAAGCGGGGACGCAGCTAGACCTTCGCTCGCAGGATCCCAAGTTTGCCCTTCTTCGCGATTTCTCTGGCGATCCGAAGTTCGCGAACGAGTTCAGCTTTCAGTTTTATGGAACCAAGGAGCCAATGGCCGAAGTCTTCCCGGAGGGAGGTCGAGAATTGTCGTCGGCAATTGGGAGGACGGGATACCACAATTGGCGATTCTCTAGGCACGGTCCTGTTTTTCTTGCGGACCACGAACAGGATCTAATCTTTCTCGAACTTCCGCGAGCCGAAGCTGTAATGACAGAGTGGTTCCGGGAACGAGGATGGAAGATTTCTCTGTCAGGGCCGGGTCGAATAGCGGGGCAATTGCTCAAGCAGTTGGGTGGCTCTTGGGGCATTACTTGGCTCGCCCACAAAGGGATTATTGAGCTACTCGGCGAATTGGAGGATGAGTCAGGCACACCCCGGCAAGCGGTAATTGAGAGTCTGAAACGTGTCATCGCTACGGACAAGCTGCACTTCGAGCCTGAGCGCTTTCTGGAGCGACTGCTCGAAGCCAAAGCAATCCGGCTCGGTACGAGAGTCCAATGTCCTGTTTGTACCCGAAATAACTGGTACGAGTTAAACGCGCTTGAGTACGACCTACGCTGTCGCTTTTGCCTTTCGGACTATCCGGCACCAGCAAAATCACCGGCGGACATGGTGTGGACATACCGAGCTCACGGTCCTTTTGCTCGTTCAGTTGCGCAGGGGGCATTTACCGTTCTTCTTACGCTGAAATTTCTCACCAGCTTTCATCGGCCTGGCGTGACGCCGATCTTTAGCTATACGGCGGAAAAAGACAACAACGTTCTGGAAGCTGATCTGACGTGTTTGTACAAGCCGACCACGTGGCGTGAATCACGAACATACGTGGTCCACGCGGAATGCAAGAGCTTCAACAGATTCAAGCCTCGAGACTTTGAAAGGATGCGTCGTCTCGCCGACGCGTTTCCAGGCTGTGCACTTATCTTTGCGGCGCTTAACCACGAGGTGCATAAGGCAGATCTACGCCGAATGCGATCCCTAGCAATCGCCGAGAGGAAAAAGCGATTGCGGGGTAAGCCCAACAGTCCTGTAATCGTTCTTGCTGGAACAGAACTGTTTTCGATGCATGGTGCGCCCGCCTGTTGGCGCGATAAGGGTGGGCTTTTCGACAAGATGAGCGAGGGGCATCAAAACTACTCGGAGCTTCCGGCCCTGGCCGACGCTACTCAGCAGCTATATCTCCAGCTTCCTCCATGGCATGAGTGGGCCGATACAGAATGGAAGAAAAGACGCAAACAGAAGGCGTCCTCGCAGACCGCTACGGAAAAAAGTTTCGCGGAAGATCAGGCCATTCAGCGGTGAATGAATAATCTGTTGCGCGTCTTCTCGGAATCTGCGGAACGCGAGACAATGTGAGTCAGCGAGAACATGCTCTATAGCACCATGCCTTCCGAGAACACCTTGACCGTCAATCCGCGCGTCCTTCAGTGGGCGCGGGTGGAGAGCGGCTGGCCTGCTGAGCGCGTGGCGAAGCGGCTGCAGGTGAAGGTCGAGCGCGTGAACGCCTGGGAGCAGGGTAAGCGGCAGCCGACGCTGCGGCAGGTAGAGGCACTTTCGCGCTTCCTGCATCGACCGCTCAGTGTTTTCTTTTTGCCGAAGCCGCCAGAGTTGCCGCCACTGGCTGCGGAATATCGGCGGCTGCCCCGAATTCGGCCGGGGCATGAGTCGCCGGAGTTGCGGCTTGCGGTGCGGCAGATGCTCACGCGGCGAGAGAACGCGCTGAGTCTCATGGCGGAGTTGGGGGCGCAGGTTCCTGCCTTTGAGCTGATTGCTCATCTCAATGAGACTCCCGTCGAGGTTGGAGCCCGTCTCCGGGCGGCGCTCGCGGTTCCGACCGAGGATCAGTTGGGGTGGCGTACCGAATGGGAGGCGTGGCGCACATGGCGGGCGCGGGTTGAGGGCATCGGAGTGCTGGTTTTCCAATTCGGCAAGGTGGGTCTCGCGGAAGTGCGCGGGCTGTCGCTGCTCCATGCGCCGCTGCCGGCGGCCGGCATCAACGGCAAGGAGATTCCGGAAGGGAAGTCCTTCACGCTGCTACACGAGGTCGTTCATCTGATGCTCGCGGCGGGCAAGGAAGAGAAGTCCGCACTGCTGGAGAAGCGCTCGGGCGCGGAATGGCAGCAGGTCGAACGATTCGCCGAAGTTGCCGCGAGCAACGCCCTGATTCCCGAGAAGGCTTTGACGGACGCCATCGGCAGGCGTCAAGCCGACGCCGGCTGGAGCCTCGATGAGATGCGGAATCTCGCTCGGCGTTTTCGTGTTACGCCGCTCGCGATGGCGACGCGCCTGCGGGAGTCCGGAGTCATGACCTGGGCGCGCTACCGCTCGTGGCGCGAGGCATGGGAGAAATACGTCGCGTCGCTTCCGCCGCGGCGAAGCGGGTTCGCGACGCCACCGGACAAGGCGATGAATCGCAGCGGCCGGCCGTTCGTGCAGCTCGTGCTGGAGGCGCTCGACGCGAACCGGATCACGTCGGTCGACGCGGGGCGCTACCTCGACCTGAAATTCGAGCACTTCGGCAAGTTGCGCGAGATGCTGGCGCAGGGGCCGATTGGCGGTTCATCGGATGAGTGACGCTGCCGACGAGCCAATTTATTCCGTGGATTCCAGTACTCTGATGGACTGGCAGGCGCGCTACTACCCCAGTGACGTTTTCAAGACATTGCTTCAAAAGGTGGACGGGCTGATTGCCCATGAGCGCTTCGTGGCACCTGCGCTTGTAAGAGATGAGGTAAAAGCTGTCGGAACTGCGGGCCTTATCGGCTGGGCAGACGCGCATCCCGGAATCTTCGTGCCAACGGCAGACCTGTTCGCGGAAGCACAGGCCATTCAGAATCAGTTTGCGGGTCTTCGCGATCCAAAGGCTGAGTATGAAGAGGCCGATGCGTACGTGATTGCGCTCGCACGTATCAAAAAGGGCATTGTACTGACGCAGGAAACCGCAGCGTCCGAGAAACACAGACCGAGGCGGACGCACTTCATTCCCGATGTCTGCCGCGAACTCGGCGTTCCCTGCATCAGCTTTCTCGGCTTGATGCGACGTGAGGGCTGGATCCTCTAGCCTGGCGTTCGAGCATCTCGCAACTCCACCAATGAACTCCGCCACTATCATCCAGAAACTCTGGAACTACTGCAACGTCCTGCGCGACGACGGGATGAGCTATGGCGATTACGTCGAGCAGTTGACGTATCTGCTGTTTCTCAAGATGGCCGACGAACGCGCGGGCGCGCCGTACAACCAGAAGAGCCCGATTCCAGCCGGGAACGACTGGCCGAGCCTGCTCAAGCGTGACGGCGATGACCTTTTCGTTCACTACCGCCGTACGCTGGAGAAGCTCGGGGCGGCGAAGGGGCTGCTCGGGCTGATCTTCGGCAAGGCGCAGAACAAGTTCCAGGATCCGGCAAAGCTGCGGCGCCTGATCGTCGATCTCATCGACAAGGAAAACTGGTCGGCGATGGGCGCGGACGTGAAGGGCGACGCCTACGAGGGGCTGCTGGAGAAGAACGCGCAGGATACGAAGTCGGGCGCGGGCCAGTACTTCACGCCACGGCCGCTCATCCAGGCGATCGTGGAGGCGGTGGCGCCGCAGCCCAAGGATACGATCTGCGACCCGGCCTGCGGCACGGGCGGGTTTCTGCTCGCCGCGCACGACTACATCGTTGCAAAGAATCCCAATCTCACCAAGGATCAGAAGCGCCGGTTAAATGAAGATGTCTTGAAGGGCGTAGAGCTGGTGCAGGGCGTGGCGCGCCTGTGTGCTATGAACCTGATGCTGCACGGCATCGGAGGGCTGGATGGCGAGCCGATTGAGGTCACCGACTCGTTAAAGGCCGATCCGGGCGAGCGTTTCGACATCGTGCTGACCAATCCGCCCTTCGGCAAGAAGTCGAGCTTCACCGTGGTCGGCGAGAACGGCGAGGCGTCGAAGGAGAAGGAGACCTACGAGCGCGACGACTTCTGGGCCACCACCTCGAACAAGCAGCTCAACTTCGTGCAGCACATCAAGACGCTGCTCA
>MEKT01000016.1:0-31861 GCA_001767435.1 Acidobacteria bacterium RIFCSPLOWO2_02_FULL_65_29
TCGGCGTCGTGGCGCTTCGCCTCCCGAACAATCGTGAGTTCGAGGTCCAGGATGAGCGTGTCGTACTGGTCGATCAACGCCAGGTCCACGTCCATGCTCTTCCGGACACTCGGATCGGCGAAATGCGCGCTGATCCCGTCGCGGTTGGCGGGATACGCGAGGCGCCGCGCAAAGGCTGGAAGGTTGTACTGGGCGCGGGTATTCTGAATGTGCGCCAGGAGCTCGCCGCGCTTGCGGACTAGATGCAGCCGACGCCGAATGAGATCCCGGGTCGACCGCATGCCGGCTGGATAGACGTAGGCCTGCGGCAGCAGGCCGCCGCGCAAGAGGCTCGCGATCTTGTGCGAGTCGATCTTGTCGTTCTTGGCCTTGCCGCCGTGGAGGGCTTTCATCGCGAGCGCGTGGCCCAAGACGAACGCGATGCCTTCAGCGGCGCACAGGTCCGCGAGCCAGTACCAGGTGAACATGCACTCCGCCGCGACGACTAGATCGTCTCGGTACGGGGCGATCGTCTCGAGGAACGCCTCGGGGGTCGACGGCACGTTGCGGTGCACGAGCACCTGGCCGGCCGCGTCCAGGATGCAGAGGTACATCGTCTTCACGTGGAGATCGATTCCGCAATAGTGGCGATGCTGACGGTTGTAGAATCTCATTCGGTCCTCCTCCTGCGCGGCATGCGCGCATTTCCCTGCGCCGAAGCCTACTCAGTAAGTAGGTGGCAGGGGGAGGGCTGAATGAGCATCAACCGGTTGCAGCGGACGGTCCGCTGCGCGGCCCGCCGCTGAACCGGAGCGTTAGCCGGATTGCATGAGCGGATATCGCAGGGATCGACAATGGCTCAGCACGAACGTCACTGGTGAAATCCGGCCTGAGGCCTCTAACAGCGGCTGGACCCCTCGGCGGCCGCGTGGCGACCGTGCCGATTCGAGGTGGTCAGCGAGCGGCCGCCGCGGGTCAGCCCCAATGCGTTCGGTCTCAAACCCATCGTGCCGATATTTCGGAAAACCTCGTTCGGGCGTAGAATTTCTGAGTGACGGTTCGATTCTACATCGATCCAGCGACTGGCCAACCTCACATCCACGGCCATTCCGTCGTTGAGGACGAAGTGGAAGATGTCCTGGCGCGACCGATGGAAGATCGCGCCGGTCGCGACGAATCACGGATCGCCCTCGGTCAAACCGATGCGGGGCGGTACTTGCGAGTGATCTATGTGCCGGACCCAACCCCGGGTTCGGTCTTTGTCATCACAGCATACGAGCTCGGCGAGAAAGCCCGGAAGGCCTTGCAGCGACGCCAGCGGTTCTCAAAACGGAAGAAGCCATGAAGAAGCGGAATCGATTCCCACCAGGTTGGAACGACGCGCGAGTGCAACGGATACTCGATCACTACGAGGCGCAGTCCGACATCGAGGCTGTGGCTGAGGACGAGGCGGCGTACCGCTCAACGACGACGACGGTGATGAAAATACCGGTCAAGCTTGTTCCGGCGGTCAGAGCGCTATTGGCGAAACGCAGGGCAAGTTGATCGACATGAGGCCTAACACCAGCATTGGAGCCGACGGCGCCGGTGAAACCCCCAGCGCCGCGGCTCGGCTGCTAGCCTATGAATTCACGCCATGGAACACAAACAAGGGCTCATGGCGATCCTGGACGCCCGAGCAGCCGCTCTTGGCGATCCAAGAGAAGAAACAGCGCCCTCTGTGTAACCTCCGTGCCCTCCGTGGTGGTATTTTTCAACCCGCCGACACCGTTCGCTTCTCGACGCGTTTCTCGTACTTCTCACCCTGGATGATGTGCTTCACGAAGATGCCCGGCGTCATCACGTGGTCCGGATCGATCTGACCGCGGTCGACCAGGTGCTCGACCTCGGCGATCGTCACGCGCGCGGCGGTCGCCATCACCGGATTGAAGTTGCGCGCCGTCCGCCGGTACACCAGGTTCCCTGCGCGATCGCCCTTCCACGCGCTGACGAACGCGAAATCGGCGTGAAGGGGCTTCTCGAACACGTAGGGCTTGCCATCGATCACCCGCGTTTCCTTGCCTTCGGCGACGATGGTGCCGTACCCAGCAGGTGTGAAGAACCCGCCGATACCCGCGCCGGCGGCGCGAATCCTCTCCGCGAACGTGCCTTGAGGCACGAGCTCCACTTCGATTTCACCGGCCAGGAACTGGCGCTCGAACTCCTTGTTCTCGCCGACATACGTGGACACCATCTTCCGCACCTGCCGGGCCTTCAGCAGCACGCCGATCCCGAAATCGTCGACGCCGGCATTGTTGCTGATGATGGTCAGCGACTTCGTGCCCCGGCCATGCAACGCCCGAATGAGGTTCTCGGGAATGCCACAGAGGCCGAAGCCGCCCATCACAATCGTCGCGCCGTCGGGGATGAGCGCGACTGCCGCGTTGGCGTCGGGAAGAACCTTGTTCATCTCAGCCTACGCCCTTCAGCTTCTCGCGCCAACGTCCAGCCGCCGTGAAGACTTCGTCGAGCCGATCGCCGGCGTCCAGGTCGCGCTTCAGGTCCTGAAGGAGCGCGATGAAGGTGTCGAGCGCACGCGCGATCTCGTCGGCGTTGGTGGCGCTGATGTCCTTCCAAATTTCGGCCGGGCTCGACGCGAGCCTTGTGGTGTCGACGAGCCCTCGTCCCGCGAGCGCCAGGCCTTCCTCGCCCACCGCATCGCCCACGACCTGCATCAAGGCGCTGGCCGTGATCTGCGGCAGATGGCTCAAGAACGCGAGCGTCCGGTCGTGCGCCTCGACGCCGACGAGGCGCGGCAGCGCGCCCAGCGCGCGCGTAAACGCCAGCAGCTTCTCGATCGCCCCGCCCCCGCCTTCCGACGGGGTGAACAGCCACGGCCGTCCTTTGAACAGGTCAGGGCGCGCGTTGTCCAGACCGCTCGCCGCGGCCCCACCGAGCGGATGGCCGCCGATGAAGGTGAACCGAGGCGGGAGCCGCCGCGCCGCCTCGACGATCGCGCGCTTCGTGCTCCCGGTGTCGGTGACCACGGCCGGGCCGCGCACGTGATCGTCGAGCTCATCGAGCAGCCGAAGGTTCTGACGCACCGGGGCGGCGAGAATGACGAGATCCGCCTCGGCGAGCACGATCAGATCGTCCGCGGCGACGTCGATCGCGTGCAACCGCATGGCCATCTCGAGCACGTCCTTGTTGTCGACCCCGATCACGAGCGACGTCGGCCAGATCTGCCGTGCTGCCAGCGCGATCGATCCGCCAATCAGCCCGAGACCGACGATGCCGATCTTCTCGAAGATCAAAGGCTCGCCGGTCGCCACGCGGCCGGGCTGGATGACGGGCAGTTCCATGGAAGTTCAGAGTTCAGATTTAGTTTCAGAGTTCAAAGAAGTTCAGAGTTCAGAGTTCCAAGTGTCGGTGTCGGAGTAATCGCGCCCGACGCCTGTCCCAGATCGTCAATCTGCACTCGGCAGTTTGAACTCTGAACTCTACACTCTGAAATTTCATGTCCCGGCTCATGATCCCCACCCTCGCCTCGCCACTGGCTCGAGGCAGATGCTTCGGCCGATGGCCGGCGCGATGATGCGCAGCTCGGCCATCAGGCGGTCGAACTGGGCTGGATACATCGACTGCGCCCCGTCGCTGAGCGCGTGGTCGGGGTCGCAGTGGACCTCGATGATCAGGCCATCGGCGCCGGCGGCCACCGCGGCGCGAGCCATCGGCGCCACCATGTCGCGGCGCCCGGCGCCGTGGCTCGGGTCGCCCACGACGGGCAGGTGGCTCAACTTCTTGACCACCGGAATGGCCGAGACGTCGAACGTGTTGCGTGTCGCCGTTTCGAACGTCCGGATGCCGCGCTCGCAGAGGATGACGTCGGCGTTCCCTCCGCTCAGGATGTACTCGGCCGACAGCAGCCACTCCTCGATCGTGGCCGCAATGCCGCGCTTGAGCAAAACCGGCTTGCGCGTGTGGCCGAGCTCTCTGAGGAGCGTGAAGTTCTGCATGTTGCGCGCGCCGACCTGGAAGACGTCGGTGTACCGCTCGATGAGCTCGATCTGACTCAGGTCCATGACCTCGGTCACGAGCCCCATGCCCTCGGCGTTGCACGCGTCGCGCATGAGGCGCAGGCCCTCTTCGCCCAGTCCCTGGAAGCTGTAGGGAGAGCTCCGCGGCTTGAACGCGCCGCCGCGGAAAATCTTGGCGCCCGCCTTTCGAACGGCCGTCGCGGTCGCGCGGACCTGCTTCTCGTTTTCCGCCGAGCACGGGCCGGCCATCACGATCACTTCGTCGCCGCCAATCCGGACGTCGCCGACATTCACGATCGTCCCTTCCGGCTTGAACGTGCGGCTCGCCAGCTTGTAGGGCTCCGAGATCCTCAGGACCTCGTGAACCCCCTCGAGCATTTCGATCAATCCCGGGTCGGGACGCCGCTGCCCGACCACACCCAGCACCGTCCGGGTCACACCCGTCGATCGGTGCACGTCCATTCCCATCTCGACGAGACGCGCCACGACCAGCTCGATTTGCGCCTCGGTCGCCCGCTCGTCCATCACGACAACCATACCGTTCTCCGTTCTGAGTATCCGACTTCTAACTTTTCAGCTCTGACTTCTAACTTCCAACTTCTACACTCATGTCTCCCCCTCGCCGTCCCCATGGATGACCCTTCGTTCGAGCCGGCGGGCTTCGTCGATGATCCGCTCGAAGAGCCGGCCGATGGCGTCGGGCCCGAGCGGACCTTCGCAGGCGACGTCACGCACGTGCTTCAGGACGTCTTTCTCTCGATCGGGCTGATAGATCTCCACTCCCTGCGCCTTCTTCATGCGGCCGATTTCGCAGACGCAGCGCGCGCGCTCGTTGAGCAGGCGCACGAGCACTTCGTCCACCCGATCGATGTCTTTGCGCAAATCGTCCAGCGTCATAGGCGTCTCACAGCCCGTTCAGGCTCGGGGTGCCAGGCACACGCTCTTGAGCGACCGAATGTATTCTTCCACGCGCCCGACGAGCGCGGGCGACGCCGCCGCTTCGGCAATCAACGACACGAGGGCGCTGCCGACGACGGCCGCGTCCGCGTACGCGCCCACCTCGGCCACGTGCTCCGGCCGCGAAATACCGAACCCGACCGCCACCGGAAGCTCAGTATGTCGCCGAATCCGCCTGACGAGCGCTTCGGCCCCTGATGCGACACGGTCGCGAGCACCGGTCACGCCAAGACGGGAAATGCCGTACAAGAAGCCTCGTCCCAGCTCGGCCGCCTTGCGAATCCGCGCCTCGGTCGTCGTCGGACTCAACAGAAATATCGTATCGAGCCCCTGTGACGCCAGCACGGCACGGAGCTCGCCCGCCTCTTCAATCGGCAAGTCGAGCGCCAGCACCCCGTCCACGCCCACGCCGGCCGCCTCTTTCGTGAACGTCTCCAGACCCATGCGCATCAGCGGATTCGCGTAGCTGAAGACGACGATCGGCGCCGCGACGTCTCGGCGGACGCGGCCCACGAGGGCCAGCGTGGCGCGCAGGCTCCCGCCAGCCGCCAAGGCGCGTTCGGTCGCGCGCTGGATCACCGGACCGTCGGCGAGTGGGTCGGAGAACGGCACGCCGACTTCGAGCACGTCGGCACCGGCCCGATCCAATGCCTGGAGGATCTCGGCCGAACGCGCGAGATCGGGATCCCCCGCGGTGACGTACGTGATCAGGCCGGAACGGCCGTCGCGCCTGAGGCGCGCGAAGGTATCGGCGATACTATTTCGTGCCAAGGGCCTTCTCCACGGTGTGCACGTCCTTGTCTCCTCGGCCAGACAGATTCACCAGCACGACCTTCGACGGCCCGAGCTCGCGCGCGAGCCCCTGCGCGTACGCCACGGCGTGCGCCGACTCGAGCGCCGGCAGGATGCCTTCGAGCCGCGCCAGCGTCTGAAAGGCGGCCAGCGCCTCGGCGTCGGTCACGTGGGCGTACTCGGTCCGGCCGAGCGCGCGCAGCCACGCGTGCTCGGGTCCGACGGCCGCGTAATCGAGACCGGCGGAAATTGAATGCGTCAGCTCGATATTTCCGTTGTCGTCCTGCAGGATGAAGGTGCGGGTGCCCTGCAGCACGCCCGAGCTGCCGCCCGCGAAGCGCGCGGCATGGCGGCCTCGAACGATCGCCTCGCCGCCGGCCTCGACGCCAATCAGCCGGACGTCCGGATCGCCGACGAAGGCATCGAAGATGCCCATGGCGTTGCTGCCGCCGCCGACGCACGCCACGATCGCGTCGGGCAGGCGGCCGGCAAGCTCGACAATCTGATTCCTGGCTTCACGACCGATCACCGATTGAAACTCGCGAACCATGAGCGGATAGGGGTGCGGTCCGAGTACCGACCCCAGCAGGTAGTAGGTATCCTCGACGTTGGTCACCCAGTCGCGCATGGCCTCGTTGATCGCGTCTTTCAGCGTTCGGCTGCCTGCGTCGACGCGCACCACTTCGGCGCCCAGCAGTCGCATGCGAAAGACGTTCAGCGCCTGGCGATTCATGTCCTCGGCGCCCATGTAGACGTGGCACTCGAGGTTGAGAAGCGCGCACGCGGTGGCTGTCGCCACACCATGCTGGCCCGCTCCGGTCTCGGCCACGATTCGGCGCTTGCCCATGCGCACGGCCAGCAGCGCCTGACCGAGGGCGTTGTTGATCTTGTGAGCGCCGGTATGCGTGAGATCCTCCCGCTTCAGGAACATCCGCGCGCCGCCGGCCGCCGCCGTCAACCGTGCCGCCTCGTACACCGGCGTCGGACGGCCGACGTAGTGCTTCAGGAGCCGGTCGAGCTCGGCGTGAAACGACGGGTCGTCGCGCGCCGCCAGATACGCGCGCTCGAGCGATTCGACAGGCTCGACGAGCGTCTCGGGGACGAAACGCCCGCCGAACTCGCCGAAATAGCCGCGCGCATCCGGGTCGCGCCTGGTTGTCGTGGTCGGTGGCGTCATAACGTATCCGTGTGTAGCACTAGGTCTTCCACCGCCGGCGGGGCAGGACTGAAGTCCTGCACTACATGGGCGGCGATACATCGACTCAAGTGCCTTCCGGGATTCCCTCCAGTGCGCGCACGGCGGCGAACAGCGCCGCTAGACGCTGATGATCCTTCACACCGGGTGAGCGCTCGACACCCGACGACACATCGATCCCGAAGGGCTGCACCCGAGCGATCGCGTCGGCGACGTTCTCGGGCGTCAGCCCGCCGGCCAGAATCACGCGCCGCCTCCGCGCGAGCGTGGCGGCGGCCGGCCAGTCCGCGTTCGTGCCGGTACCGCCTCGCCGAACGGGGTCGTTGGCATCGACGAGCAGCGTCACGCGCTCGGGCCAGTCGCCGGCGACAAGCTGCCAAGTTGGCTGCCCGGCTGGCTGCCCGGCTGGCTGCCCGGCTGGCTGCCCGGCGCCGAGCGCCACCGCCTTGAACACCGGCAGCGCCACCGACTCGGCAAAGGCGGGTGGCTCGTCTCCATGCAGCTGCACGACAGCCAGCCCAATCTCGGCGGCCACGTCGTTCACGAAGAGCGCCGGCTGATTCACGAACACGCCGACGGCCTGTACCGAAGGCGGCAGCGCCGCGATGATGTCGCGCGCCCGCTCCGGCTCGACGAAGCGCGGGCTCGCGGGCCAGAGCACGAACCCGATCGCGCTGGCGCCCTGCTCGACGGCCGCGCGCGCATCGCCGATGTTGGTGATGCCGCAGATTTTGATGAACATTATTTACTTGCGTGGGGCCCCACCCCCACGCCTGGCCACAGCTTCGCCATCCCTCGGCCTCGAGCGTAGACTCTCGGCCTCGGCTGTCCCCTGGGCCCCACCCCCACGCCCGGCCGCAGCTTCGCCATCCCTCGACGTCGAGCGTAGACTCTCGGCCTCGGCTGTCCCCCCTTGAGCCCTACTCTGCGCGCCAGCCCGCGGCTCGTCATATCCGAACCTTTGTGTCCTTCGTGTCCTGGGCGGTAAGCGCCTGCCGGAGCAACGCCTGAAGCGCCGCGCCCGGGTCAGCCTCGGTCATGAACCGCTCACCCATCAGAAACGCACTGTATCCGAGCCCGCGCAGTCGCGTCAGATCGTCGGCCATGCGCAGTCCGCTTTCGCTCACCGCGACCACGTCCTTCGGCATGTGGGCGATGAGCTCCTCCGAGAGGGCGACGTCAACGGCGAGCGTGCGCAGGTTGCGGTTGTTCACGCCGATGATCGTGGCGCCTGCGTCCGTCGCGGTCCGCAGCTCGTCGGCGTCGTGGACTTCGACCAGGACGTCGAGACCAAGCGCCGCCGCGCGGGCGGCAAGAGCTCGCAGGTCGGAGGGCGACAACGCCGCCACTATCAGCAACACGGCATCCGCCCCGGCCACGCGGGCTTCGAGCAGCTGATACTCCGAGACGACGAAATCCTTCCGGAGCACTGGTACATCCACGGCGGCAACGACTCGCGCGAGATCATCAAGGGAGCCGTCGAAAAACGTCGGCTCTGTCAAGACCGACACTGCCGCCGCACCGCCGGCCGACAATGCACGCGCGATGGCAGAGGCGTCGTAGTCGGCTCGCAACACGCCTCGCGAGGGCGACCGGCGTTTGCACTCCGCGATCACGTTGACGCGATCTCGCCGCTCCAGAGCGGCCCGGAACCGTCCTGGATGAAGCGGAGGCCGAGGCGGTAGCCGTTCCGCCCGCGCGGCAAGTTCCCGCAGAGGCTCGCGCGCCGTGCGCACGTCCACGATGCGGCGCGTCGCGGCCACAATGGTCTTCAGCAGATCCGCGCCGTCCGCGGTACCCGCGGTCACGCGCCTGCTCCCATAGCGGACGGCTCGGCCCGCGACGTCGACACCAATCGCTCGAGCGTCCGCGCCGCGTCACCTCGATCGATCGCCGCCGCCGCGCGCCGGATGCCCTCTTCGACCGATTCAACCGCCCCTGCAATGAAGAGCGCGGCGCCGGCGTTCAGCAGCACGACATCACGCGCGGCGCCAGCCTCGCCCGCCAGTACCGCCGTAAAGATGCGAGCGTTCTCGCGCGCGTCGCCACCCTTGAGTGCCGCCGCCGGCGCTTTCGACAGGCCGACGTCGGACGGATGGAGGTAGAACGTGTTCACCGATCCGCCGCGGCATTCCGAAATCTTGGTGTAGCCCGTCGTCGTAATCTCGTCGACGCCATCCGCGGCGTGGACCACCCATGCACGCTCCGATCCCAGCAGCAGCAACGCCCGCGCCAGGAGATCGGTGAACTCGGGGCGCGGCACTCCGACCAGCTGTCGCGCGGCGCCGGCCGGGTTGGTCAGCGGCCCCAGCAGATTGAACGCCGTCCGCACACCCATCGCCCGCCGCGCCGCGGCCGCGTGCTTCATCGACGGGTGGAACGTCGGCGCAAAGAAAAACCCGATGCCGGCCTCGCTCAGGCAGCGCTCGACCACGACCGGTGCCGCTGAGATGTCGACGCCAAGGGCCTCGAACACGTCGGCGCTACCCGACCGGCTCGACACCGACCGGTTGCCGTGCTTGGCCACGGGGACGCCGCACGCGGCGATCACCACGGCGGCGCACGACGAGATGTTGAACGTGCCCGATCGGTCGCCCCCCGTACCGCAGGTGTCGAACACGCTGTCGTAGGTCCGAGAGAGCGTGACCGCGTGCGCCCGCATCGTCCTCGCCAGACCAACAATCTCAGCCGGTCGCTCGCCCTTCATCGCGAGGCCAATCAACAGCCCGGCGATCTGCGCGTCGGCCGCGCGTCCCTCCATGACCTCGCCCATGGCCGCGGCGGCCTCCTCGCTCGTCAGGTCTTCGCGACGCATCACTTTTTCGATCAACGCTGGAAACATTTGGTTCAGCTCTCGGCTTTCAGCTGTCAGCTCTCAGCTTTTCCCGAACCCTTTGCCCTTTGCCCTTCGCCCTCAGCCCTTCAAGAAATTCCTAAGAATCCTGTGTCCTTCCACCGTCAGAATCGACTCGGGATGGAACTGCACACCGTGAATCGGCCACCGGCGATGGCGCAGGCCCATGATCGTGCCGTCCTCCTTCGTGCGCGCGCTCACTTCGAGCTCGGCCGGCAGTCCCGGATCCGCGACGACGAGCGAGTGATAGCGGGACGCCACGAACGGCTCGCCGATGCCGGCGAAGACGCCCCGGCTGTCGTGCTCGATCGTCGACGTCTTTCCGTGCATCGGAACCGCCGCCCGGACGACGGAACCGCCGAAGACGGCGCCAATCGCCTGGTGCCCCAGACAGACGCCGAGGATCGGGACCGTCGATCCGAAGCGGCGGATGACATCCATCGTGATCCCGGCGTCTTCGGGCCGGCCCGGGCCCGGCGAGATCACGATGCGCTCCGGCTGTGTCTCGGCGATCGCATCGAGCGTCACGGCGTCATTGCGCACCACGCGGACGTCGGCGCCGAGCTCGCCGAGATACTGCACGAGGTTGTAGGTGAACGAATCGTAGTTGTCGATGACACAAACCATAGGCGACACACCAGAGCGGACGGGGAAATTAAGAATTGAGAATTCGGAATTAAGAATGCGCGCACGACGGATTCTGAATTCTTAATTCCTAATTCTTAATTGTGCAACGCTCACTAAAGTCCTTCCTGAGCGATCTCCAACGCCCTGAGGAGCGCTTGTGCCTTGTCTCGCGTCTCCTCGTACTCCGCCGCCGGGTTCGAATCGGTGACGATGCCCGCGCCCGCCTGCACGAATGCGCGTCCCTTCGACATGATCACGGTGCGAATCGCGATGCAGAAATCCAGGTTGCCGGCAAAATCCAGATAGCCGACCGCGCCCGCGTACAGCCCGCGCCCCGACGGCTCGAGCTCGCGGATGATCTGCATGGCGCGCACTTTCGGCGCGCCCGACACGGTCCCTGCCGGGAAGCACGACACCAGCGCCTCGAGCCGGTCGTGCTCCTCTGACAATCGACCTTCGACGACCGACGTCAGGTGCATGACGTGCGAGAACCGCTCGAGACCCATGAACTGCGGCACCCTCACGGAACCGTACTGGCACACGCGTCCGAGATCGTTTCGGCCCAGATCGACGAGCATCACGTGCTCGGCGCGCTCCTTCTCGTTGCGCTTCAGTTCCTCGCCCAGCCGCAGATCCTCCTCGGCCGTCCGCCCGCGCGGCCGCGTGCCGGCAATCGGGTGCGTCTCGGCGCGCGAACCCTCGACGCGCACCAGCATCTCGGGCGACGACCCGACGATCGAGAGGCCCCCCATGCGGATGAAATACATGTAGGGCGAGGGATTCACGTGCCGGAGCGCCCGGTACACCGTGAACGGATCGGCACTGACCTCGGTCTCGAAGCGCTGGGACAGCACGACCTGATAGATGTCCCCAGCGGCGATGTATTCCTTGGCCTTCCGCACCTGCTCTTCGAACCGCTCTTTCGTGTGGTTCGACCTGACGTCGAGCGGCGCGGCGCCGTCGCGGCGCGCCACCGAGAGGTTGCGCTCGAGCTCGCGCTCGAGGAACTGGATCTTCGCGCACGCAAACTGATAGAGCGACTCGAGGTCATCGTCAGCCGTAATGCGGGCGTTGGCAATGATCAGAATCCGGTGCTGGACGTGGTCGAAGGCCAGGACCGTGTCGAAGAGCATGAACCCCGCCGCGTCACCACCGTCGTGGCCAGCGCCGAGGTCGCCGAGGACCGGCTCGAACCACGACGCGGCGCCGTAGCTGAAGTAACCGACGGCGCCCCCGGTGAACCGCGGCAGGTCGGGCACGAACGGCGACCGGAAATCCGCCATGAGTCCCCGGAGCGTCTCGACGAATGGGCGATCGCTCTCGATCACGCTCCCGCCTCGCTCGATGGTCGTCCTGCCGCTCGTCGCGCGAAGAATCAGGAACGGGTCCTTACCGAGGAACGAATACCGGCCCACGTGCTCGCCGCCCTCGACACTCTCGAGCAGGAACGCGTAGTCGGCGTCCTCGGCGATCTTGAGAAACGCCGACACGGGCGTCAGCAGATCGGCCACCAGCTCCTTGCACACCGGCACGAACGTGCCCCGGCGCGCGAGCTCCTTGAATTCCTCAAGCGAAGTGATTTTCATGAACCGTGAACTCCGCCAGACGCTTCTCCGCCGCCTCCCGCATGGCGCCCGCTGGCGGACGCATCTCGGTCCACCACTGAAACTGCTCCTGCGCCTGCGCGACCAGCATGTCGAGCCCGCCAATCGCGTTCAGCCCGGCCCCGATCGCGTCGCGCACCAGTCGCGTGGCCGGCGGGTTGTAGACGAGGTCGTACACGAGCTGACCCGTGAGCGCGTCGGCCGGCATCGGCGTGTCATCGATGCGCGGATGCATGCCGATCGGCGTGCAGTTGACGAGCAGATCCCAGGAGCCTGGCTGGGGCGGCCACGGACCCACCTTGCCCGACACGAGCATCGCCACGTCTTCGGCGCGTTCCCTCGTCCTGGCGTGCACCGTGACGTCGCCGCCCGTCGACGCCAGGGCAATCGCCACGGCACGCGCCGCGCCGCCGGCGCCGAGAATCGAGGCCCGCATCGCCCCGATCGGCACACCACCGTCCTGGAGCGGCCGGAGAAACCCGGCCGCGTCGGTGTTCCCACCCAGCCACCGGCCGTCGACGACGCGAATCGCGTTGATGGCGCCGATGCGCCGCGCGACCGGGTTCGCTTCGTCCACCTGGTCGAACAGCGCGACCTTGAACGGGATCGTGACGCTCGCGCCCTTGATCCCGATCGCCCGCGCGAACGTCATGAAGTCAGCGGCGTCCGCCGCGTGAAACGGCAGATACACGGCGTTGAGCCGCGCCGCCTTGAACGCCGCGTTGTGCATCGCCGGCGACGCCGAATGCGAGACGGGCGACCCCACCACGCCGTAGATCTCGGTCGATTCGTTCAGCGTGCGGAATCGGTACTCGTCGACGAGCGTCGACGCGCTCAGCTGGCCCAGCTCGTTCAAATTGCCGGCGTACGTCCAGGCCGACCCGAAGCGGCCCGCCAGCATCCGCGAGGGCAGGCCGGCTTCGCCCATCCCGACCACCACAATGCTGCCCCGCTTGCTTTCGTCCCGGCCCAACTCCATCAGCCGCAGGCAATCGCTCAACGCGCTGGCCTTCGTGGCAATCTTCAACACTTGGGCGCCGGTTGCGCGCATCGCTCGGGCGACCTCGGACAGGTCGGAGGGCGTCGATCGGAAATCGTGCGTCGACAGGACCACGCGACGTCCGCCGGTCTCGGCGAGCACATCGTCGAAGCGCGCGCGCCACTCGACGTCGATGAACTCGGCGCCGAGCGTGTGGGCCTCGACCAGGAGCCTCCGCCGCTCGTCCTCGGATCCTCTGAACTGGCCCCCTTCCCACGTCGGACGGCACGTCACGATGACCGCGCGCGTCCTCCCGGCCAGCGCCCCGGCCGCGCTCGGATCGTCGACCGAGTCGAGACGCAGCTCGATCAGATCGGCATCGGCCACGGCGTCTCGCCGCCGACGGAGCTCCGCCGTCGTGGGCGCCGTCACGGTCACGCAAAGAAGGGGTCTGGCCATAGTCAAAAAAAAAGCCTCTTCAGCTCGGTCACTGAAGAGGCTGCGAAATCTCGCGCGCGGTGGCAGGTCAGGCCAAGGCGGTTGCCTCTTCAGGAGATGCCCAATACCAGTACCACGCGGCCGCGACGGCGGACCGACGGGGGCGTCGCCCACGGGGGCTAAACCAAGTCATGAGCACTCGACCAACCACGGTGGATGGACGATATCAAAGCCCGTCGCGCCGTGTCAAACGCCGTGCCCATTTCTCCCATTTCTCCATTGACCAGCAAGCACTTTGCCTCTATAACGGATCTAGATCCATGCCACGCCGCTTCGCACTTCTTGTCGTCGCCTTTGGCGCGCTCGCGCTGTCGGGCGTCTCGGCGCAAAGCCCGATCCTGCCCGTTGCCGATATTCGTCCCGGCATGGTCGGCATCGGGCGAACGGTCTTCACGGGCACGCGCGTCGAGGAGTTTCGCGCGCAGATCCTCGGCGTGATCGAGAACGTGATCGGCCCGCAGCGCAACTTGATTCTCGCCAAGCTCGAAGGCGGACCGCTGGCCGACACCGGCGTCATCGCTGGTATGAGTGGCAGCCCCGTCTACGTCGACGGACGCCTGATCGGCGCCGTGTCGTATGCGCTCGGAGCGTTCTCGAAAGAGCCGATCGCCGGCATCACCCCAATCGAGGAGATGACGACGGAGACGGCGGGCGTCGGCACCCGACCCGCCGCCGCGCGAGTGCGCGTCGAGCTCCCGGTCACGCCCGACGCGCTCGCCGCGGCGTTTCGCCGCGGCCTTGGCTGGAATCGGGCCTTCGCGGATCGCCCCGAGGACGCGCGTCTGATCGGCGCGACGGCCTTCGCCGGCGTGGGCGGCCGCGAGCTCGGCACCCTGCTGCGCCCGATTGCCACACCCCTGGTCATGTCGGGGTTCGAGCCCGACGTCGCCGACATGATTGGCGGCCTGCTGCGCGATTACGGATTCCTCCCAACCGGCGGACGCGCCGCCGGCCCGCGCGCCGGCGACATGCCGTTCGAGGGTCCCCTGAAGCCGGGCGACGCGGTGGGCGTCACGTTTGTCGACGGTGATTTCCTGCTGGGCGGCACCGGCACGGTCACCCACATCGACGGCGATCGCGTGTACGCGTTCGGGCACCCGATGTACAACCTCGGACCGACCGAGTTCCCGATGACGCGCGCGTACGTCTATACCGTGCTGCCGAGTCTGTACTCGTCGACGAAACTCAGCACGACGGGCGAAGTGATTGGCACGCTTCTTCAGGATCGCGCCACCGCCATCGCCGGCCGCCTCGGACCAGGACCGCGCCTCATTCCGGTGACGATGACGCTCGAATCGGCGCGGGCCGGGTCGGCGCGCACATTCCGTTTCGGGGTCGTGAAGGATCAGCTGCTGAGCCCGCTGATGACCTACACGGCGCTGCTCAATACGCTGGTGTCGTACGAGCGTCAGCTCGGCACCGCCACCTATGGGCTCAAGGGCCAGGTGCTCGTCAGGAACCACGACGCTGTGGCGCTCGACAACCTGTTCTCCGGCGACCAGGCCACGATGGGTGCGGCGGCCTACATCGTCGCGCCTCTCACGGCGTTGATGGGCAACGACTACGAGAAAGTCGACATCGAAGGCCTCACGCTCACGTTCTCGTCGGCGGAAGAGCCGAAGACCGCGACGCTCGAGCGCGTCTGGCTGGACGATCAACGGCCTCGCGCGGGACGGACGGTGCCGCTGAAGGTGCTCCTCAGGACGTATCGCGGCGAGGACGTGCTCCGAACCGTACCGATCGCGATTCCCGCGCACGCGAGCGGCACGCTCTCGATTCTCGTGTCGGACGGCCAGCGGCTGACGCAGGCCGAGCTGCGCGAAGCGCGTCCGGCGCAGCCGCGCAGCGTGCCCCAGCTCATTCGCGTCCTGAACAAGACCCGACGCAACAATGTCGTCTACATCAAGCTGCTCAGTGCCGAGGCGGGCGCCGTGGTGAACGGCGAGCTGCTCTCGTCGCTGCCGCCGTCGGTCCTGGCGGTGCTCGAGGCCGATCGGAGCGGCGGCAATTTCAACCCGCTGTACAACGCCACGCTCGGGGAGTGGGAGATCGCCACCGAGCACGCCGTGAACGGCATCAGGACCTTGAGCATCTCGGTCTCGGCAAACTAAGGATAAGCGGAATTACGAACACAACGATCACCGCATCCCTCGACTGGGCTCGGGATGCCCTGAGCCTGTCGAAGGGCAGAGTTCGCAGAGCTCGCGGAGGCTTCAAAATGGGCCGATCTGTGTTTTCTACGTGCTCCGCGGTTTTGGTCGTCGGTCCATTTCGCAACGGGCTTCTAGATTGCCTATGTCGATGAAACGGGTGTGCGGCGCTCGACACGCGCGCTTCGGCGCCGGATCTGGCGTCCTGTGGCTCCTGCTCATGGCGGCGGCGGCCCTGCAGGCTTCCTCGCCCAAGTTCTTCCAGGTCGCCACGCAGCCGGATTTCCTCAAGGGCGACGTTCAGAATCTCTCGATCGACAACCGCGGGCAGCTGGTGCTCGGTCCGGCGATCGAGCTGGTCTACGAGACCTCGGCGCCGTTTCTCTGGTCCGTTGTGCCTGGACCCGATGGGTCGGTGTTCATCGGCACGGGCAACGAGGGGCGGGTGTTCAAGGTCGACGCGCAGGGCAAGGGCGCGCCGTTTTTCGACAGCACTGAGCTCGAAGCGCACGCGCTGGCTCCCGCACCCGGCGGCGGCGTCTACGTCGGCACCTCGCCCGACGGCAAGATCTACAAGGTCGATGCGAAGGGTGCCGCGACGATCTTCTTCGAGCCGGATGCCAAGTACATCTGGGCGCTGGCGACTGATCCGAAAGGCAATCTCTACGCCGCGACCGGCGAGAACGGCGTGATCTACAAGATCGCGCCCGACGGCAAGGGCGCGCCCTTCTACCAGGCGAAGGCCACGCACGCCACGGCCCTGGCGTTCGACAGGACCGGCAACCTCCTGGTCGGCACCGAGTCGCCCGGCCGGGTGCTGCGAGTCGACGCCGACGGCAAGGCCTTCGTGCTGCTCGACTCGCCGTTTCAGGAAGTTCGCGCGCTTCGCTTCGACGACAAGGGCATGCTGTACGTCGCCGCCTTGAGCGGCCGCTCGTCGGGCGGAGGCCCGCCGAGAGCCGATGCTCCAAGCACGGCCGGAACCGGCGAGCCCTCGGGAGCTCCGGTGGCGTCGGTCTCGACGGAAATCACCGCCGTCGTTGTCGTGGACGTGCCGAGCGGGGCTGGCGGGCCCGCGCAGCGCCCGGACACGCGCGCTGCCAGGGGCGCCATCTATCGGATCGCGCCCGACGGCCTGTGGGATCAACTCTGGGAATCGAGAGAAGACTCACCCTACGATCTCACGTTCGACGCCCAAGGCCGGCTGATTGTCGGCACAGGCAGCAAGGGAAAGATCTACCGGCTCGAAGGCGATCCGCTGCAGCCGACGCTGCTCGTCAGTGCCGGCGCTCAGCAAGTGACGGCGTTCTACAGGGACACACGGGGGCAGCTGTACTTCGCGACCGCCAATCCAGGCAAGCTGTTCCGCCTCTCGTCCAACCGCGCGCCGCAGGGCACGTACGAATCCGAGCCGCGCGACGCTCAGACCGTGGCCACGTGGGGCGCGATCAGCTGGCGCGGCACCACGCCGGCAGGCAGCCGCGTCGATCTCGTCACACGCAGCGGCAACACTGAAACGCCCGACGACACGTGGAGCTCGTGGTCACCGGCGTACACGGCCGCGTCGGGCTCGCCCATCACGAGCCCGAAGGCTCGCTTCCTCCAATGGCGCGTCACGCTGACGGCGGCCACAGACAGTCCGGTGATCACGTCGGTGACCGCGGCCTACCTGCAGCGGAATCTCCGGCCGCAGGTCCGTTCGATTACCGTCCATCCGCCGGGCATCGCGTTCCAGAAGCCCTTTTCGACCGGCGACCCCGACCTCGCGGGCTTCGACAACCAGACGACCCCGGAGCGCACGCTCGCCAACTCGGCGATGACATCCCCGCAGGGGTCGTCAGGCGCACAAGCGCTCGGGCGCCGCACCTATCAAAAGGGATTGCAGACGCTCGCCTGGCGTGCCGACGATGGCAATGACGACGACCTCTCGTTCGACATTCAGTACCGTCTCGAAGGTGAGCCGACGTGGAAGGCGCTGCGCCGCGATATCACCGATTCGATTCTCGTCTGGGACACGCGGACGGTGCCGAACGGCACCTACTTCGTCAAGATTGTAGCCTCCGACACACCGTCCAACGCCGTGGGCGCCGCGCTCAGCGGGGAACTCGACAGCGTGGCCTTCGAGGTCGACAACACCCCTCCCGAAATCAGTGTGGAGAGCGCCCGCGTGGTGAGTCAAAAGACGATCGTCTCCTTCGAAGTGCGCGATGATCACTCTCCGATTCAGAAAGTCGAATCTTCTTCAGACGGCCTCACGTGGCGGCCGGCCTTTCCACTCGATGGCATCGCCGATTCCAGGACCGAGCGCTACGAGATTGCGGTCGACGGCCAGATCGGTCCGCGCGGCCTGAGCCTCAGGGCGTCGGATGCGATGAACAACGTCGCGACCGCACAGGTGGATGGGGCGGTCAGAAACCGGTAGGGGCAAGGGGTCGGAGTGGGGTCAGACCCCACCTACCGAATACGCTCAGAGAGCGCGAGCAGCGCGGCGTCCGTCGGATCTTTCTCGAGCCCGCCGGCGATGGTCGCCAGGGCGCCGTCGCGATCGCCTGCTCGCTGCTGGGCCTCGGCGAGTGACGCAACGAGCGCCAGGTCGGCGGCGCGAGCCACAGCGGCGCGTCGCAGCCATTGAACGGCGGTCACGGGATCGTCCAGGCGAAGCGACAGGCGACCGATCCGCGCGGCGCGCCCGGCGAAGTCGGTCTCGCTGTTGACGAGGGCGCCGTAGTCGATCAGCGCCTTGCGCGCCGCGGCGGGCGTATTGCGCTCGGAGACGAGGGCGTACAGGCGAAAGGCCTCCGGGTCGAGCGGATACCGCTCGATCGCCTGCTGCAGCACGCGCTCGGCGGCCTCGGGCTGGTTCGCCTTCACAAGGGCGCGGCCGTAGAGCGTCATCACCTCACTCGACGCCCCGGCGGTGGACGCCGCTCGTTCGAGCGCTTCGATCGCCTTGCTGAGCGCATCGTCTCTCGTGTCGGCCATGTCCAGCCAGACGCGGCCGAGCGCACCGTAGATGAGCGGGTGGTCGGGCGAGCGCTCGAGCGCGTCGCCGAGCGTGAGCACGGCAAGCTCGCCGCGGCCGGCGCGCGCGTGCGCCAGGCTGACGGCGACCTGCCGTTCGACGTGTGTCCGATCGAGGGCAGCGACGACCTGCAGTTGTTCGAGCTCGTCAGCGTGACGTCCGAGCGACGCGTACAGATCGGCGAGCTCCTCGCGGACGGGCACCAGCGCCGGCGCGAGCGTTGCCGCCTTCAAGAATGCGCCGATCGCCTCGTCTGACCGGCCCTGTCCGCGGAAGCACAGGCCAAGGAGGTAGTAGGCGTCGGGAAACTCGTTTCGCAAGCGAAGGGTTTGATGCGTGGCCGCGACCGCGCCGTCCAGGTTGCCGCTCTGGTAACGGGCCAGCGCGAGTTTGTGGAAGACCTCGCTCGATTGTTCGTCGAGCCGGAGCCGACTCTCGTAGATCTCGGCCGCGTGGCCGAACCACTGCCGCTGGTAGAACACCTCGGCCAGCGCATCGAGCGGGCGGGTCGCCGACGGGTCGAGGTCGGCCGCCTGACGAAAATCGCGGGCTGCGGCGTCGAACTCGTTACGCTGGCGATACGTTTCACCTCGCCTGAGGTGCGCCAACATGGAGTCGGGCCGAAGAGCGATGGCGCCACTATAGGCTTCGATGGCGCCGAAGGTTTGCCCCTCCTGCAGCGCGGCGTCGCCCTGGCTGAGCAAGGTTCGGTATCCCCGCTCGCGGTCCACTGCCTGATACGCCAGCGTCCCGCCGACCAGGGCGAGGGCGAACAGGAGCAGGGCGGCCAAGGCGTGTTTCATTGTGTACTCAAACCACTCGGGGCTCGGGCTCGCCGCCTTCGCGCCTTCGGCGCTACGGCGCGCCACGCCGAAGCTCGCTTGAGTTGTGAGCGAGCGTAGGCGGGCGGTCGGGAACCTTTCTCCCCCCGAGGGGTCTAACTGGATAATAATATAAGGAGTTACCCGGAACGCGGCGCCTTCCCTGGGGGACTTCCTCGTGAAGCAAGCTCGTGCCGTTGGCTGGTCGGACGTTGGCGAACGCGAAGCGTCGGTCGTGCAGCTCTGTGCGGCAGGCGATGAGATCGCCTGCGCCGACCTCGTCGCCGAGCACCAGCGCATGGTCGTCCAACTCGCCGTCAACCTGCTCGGCGATCGTGACGAAGCGCTCGATCTCTCTCAGGAGGTCTTCCTGCGCGTGTTCCGAACCATTCACCGTTTCCGCGGGCAATCCAGCCTGCGGACGTGGATCTACCGCATTGCGGTGAACCAGGCGCGCAACCGTCATCGCTTCTGGCGCCGGCGTCATCGCGCCGATCAGGTTTCGCTCGACGCCCACGTGGCCGCGCACGGAGAGTTTCTGTCCGGCCGAGAGGCGGGTCCGGACCGTGTGCTCGCTCAGAAAGAACTGGCCGCTCGGCTGCAGCGCGCGCTCGACGGCCTGCCGTTCGACCAGCGTACGGCCATTGTGCTGCGCGAGATCGATGGGCTGAGCTACGACGAAATCGCCTACTCGCTTGGCGTCGCGGTCGGCACGGTGAAATCACGCCTGACGCGGGCTCGTCAGGCACTCAGGCTCGAGCTGCGGGAGGCGAGGACGGCATGGAGGACGGTATGAAAGCCCTTACGTGCGCCGCGACGCGTCGCCGGATCCACGCCTACTGCGACGAGGAGCTGCCGGTCAGCGACCAGATCGCCGTCGGCTCGCACCTCGAGTGGTGCACCGCGTGCGCTGCGCTGCACGCGGATTTCCAGGCCGTGGGCTCGGTGCTCCGCACGTCGATGCCGGGCCGGCTGCCGCTTTCGACCGAAGCGGAAGTGGGCCTGCGGGCCGGCGTGGTCAGCCGAATGAAGACGGAGCGGACGCTGTCGTTCGCGTCGCAGGCCCGCGAGATGTTCGAGGACATGCGCCTGGTCTACGCCGGCGCCGGCGGAGCAGCCGCGGCAGTCGTGTGCATCGTGATCATGCTGGGCATGATGCGTTTCGCCGGGCGGTTGCCCGTGTCCCTCGTGGCGTCGGTCGAGACGTCGGCCGTCTTTGCGCCGGCGCCTCCGATGGAGCCACACATCCAGCTGCCGCGCCCAATCGGCCAGGCGTTTTCGACGGCCGACATCACGGGCGATTCGGTGATCATGATGGTCGCTGTCGTGACGCGCGAGGGTACGGTCGTCAATCTGTCGCTGCTCGATCCGGGCGGCGGCCGGTCGTCGCGTCAACTGACGCAGACCAAGGCCGTCGAGGATCTGCTGGGCGCGGTCTCGCGCGCCCGCTTCGAGCCGGCGAGAGTCGACGGCCTCCCCGTCGAGATGAACATGGTGTGGGTGGTGGAGCACACGACCGTGCGCGCGACGCACGCCGTGAAGAAACGCGCGGCACGCATCGGTCCAGCCGCGCCCGTCAACGTGTGAACCTGAGCGGGGCTCGGGGGATCGCGGGACGGGACTCGGGGCTGGAGACTTATGCACGTCTCCAACTCGCCGTGCGAACCCAGTGCGATGCTCACGTGATTGGCGTACGTCTTGGTCTCCAGTCCCCAGTCCCCAGCCCCCAGCCCCTAGCCTCCAGTCCCCAGTCTCTAGCCTCGTTTCGGATCCGCGAGGTCCCTGAGCCCATCTCCGACGAAATTGAACCCCAGCACGAGCAGCGCGATCGCGAGGCCGGGAAAGAGCGTCAGGTGCGGCGCATCGAGCAGATGCGCGCGGCCGCCGTTGAGCATCGTGCCCCAGCTGGGCGTGGGCGGCTGCACGCCCAGGCCGAGAAAACTGAGCGCCGCCTCGCTGATGATGGCGCCGGCCATTCCGAGCGCCGCCTGGACGACCACGGTCGGTACGGCGGTTGGGATGACGTGGCGCCACAGCACGCGGAGGGCGCCGGCCCCAAGCGCCCGCGCGGCCTGCACGTACTCGAACTCCCGCGCTCGCAGCACCTGGCCGCGGACGAGCCGGGCGTACCCCACCCAGCCGATGATCGTCAAGGCGAACAACACATTGCCCAAGCTCGGGCCCAGCACCGCGACGAGCGCGATCGCCAGCAGCAAGCCCGGAAACGCCAGCAGCACATCCACCGCCCGGCTAATCACATCGTCGAGGACGCCGCCGAAGTAACCCGCGACGGCGCCGAGCAGCGTGCCGGCGACCGCGGAGACGGAAACCACCGTGATCCCAACGAGAAACGAGATGCGAGCGCCGGCGAGGACGCGCGCCAGGATGTCGCGCCCGAGCTCGTCGAGCCCAAATAGATGCGTCCAGCTGGGTCCATCGAGGCGCAGGGCCAGCTGTTGATTCGCCGGATCGAACGGCGTCACGAGCGGTCCGACCAGGGCCGCCAGCGCCGCGACCGTGACGATCGAGGCGCCAACCCAGAGCATGGGTCTCCCGGGTCGCCGTCCGGATCGCGAGGGCTGGCCGAGTCCCGAATCCCCAGTCCCGTACACGACGATCACCGCAGAGACCGCAGAGCTCGCAGAGACATTCTTCTGAGCGAGCTACGGCGGACAGGCCGAGTCACCCCGTCCGCTGTCCCCATCGCGGCGTGATTCACGGGTTCACTCATAGCGGATGCGCGGATCCAGAAACCCATACGCGACGTCCACGAGCAGGTTGACCGAGACATAGGTGATGGCGATGAGCAGGATGCACCCCTGCACCGCGGGATAGTCGCGCGCGCCGATCGACTGAATCAGCAGGCGTCCGACGCCGGGCCACGCAAAAATCGTTTCGGTGATCACCGCGCCGGTCAGCACGGCGCCGAACTGCAGCCCGAGGACGGTGACGATCGGGATGAGGCTGTTCCTGAACGCGTGCTTGAGCACCGCGCCCGCCGGCGAGACGCCGCGAGCGCGCGCAGCCAGGACGTACAACTCCCGCAACTCCTCGATGACGCTGGCGCGCGTGATGCGCGCGAGGACAGCCGAGAGCGGCGCGCCGAGCGTGATCGCCGGCAGCACCAGATGCGCCAGCGTGCCGCGGCCCGAGACCGGCAGCCACCCGAGCGACACCGAGAAGATGATCGCCAGAAGCGGCCCCAGCCAGAAGGTCGGCATCGAGATGCCGACAAGCGCGAGCGTGGTCGCCGCGTGGTCCACGCTCGTGCCGGCCCACACGGCTGCGACGATGCCGAGCGGGATGGCGATCAGCACGGCGACGACCATCGACGCCAGCGCCAATTCAATGGTTGCGGGCATCCGCTCGCCGATCGCCGTGACCACCTTCTGGTTGGTCCGAATCGAAGTACCGAGATCGCCGGTGACCGCGCCTTTCATGAAACTGACGTACTGCGCATAGAGCGGGCGGTTCAGACCTAGGCGTTCGCGAAGCGCCGTGATGTCCTGCGGCGGCGCACTGTCGCCGAGCATCGCTTGCACCGGGTCGCCGGGAATCAAGTGAATGAGCGAGAAGACGAGCGTCGCCACGCCGATAAGCACGGGGATGGCGAGCAGCAGACGGCGGATCAGAAAGCGGAACATTGCCAGTCGACTCACGCGAGCTTCGGCGGGGCACGCCGTAGCGCCGAAGGCGCGAAGGCGGCGAGTCCCAAGCTCCCAGCCTCCCGCCCCAGCCTCCAGCCCCTACGCCGTCCCTGAGATGCCGAGTCGCGACATGAGCTTGGTCAATCCCTGCCGCGTCACGCCCAGCTCATCGGCGGCTCGCGCTCGGTGGCCGCCGGTGCGCACGAGCGCGGCGCGCACGAACCGCTCCTCGAACGTGCGTCTGGCCTCCTCGAGCCGCCACGCGCCTGCCGGCGGCGGGCCGCCAAACGCCGGCGGCAGCGCCTCGGGACCGATGACGCCTCGCTTGGGACTGCGGACCGCCAGCGCCGCCAGGACATTCTGCAACTCGCGCACGTTGCCGGGCCAATCATAGCGCGCCAAGGCGGCATGCGAGGCCCCGCTCAGAACGGCGCGGCTCCCCACGCGCTCGGACGCATCGCGCCAGTACCGATCGACAAGCTGGCCCACATCCTCACGCCGATCCCGGAGCGCCGGCAGCGAGATACGGACGACATCGAGGCGATAGAGCAGATCCATCCGAAACCGACCGAGCGCGACGTCCTGGCGAAGGTCGCGGTTGGTCGCCGACACGATCCGCACGTCGACCTTCCTGGCGATGTTCTCCCCGACGCGGCGCAGCTCGCCCTCCTGAATCGTCCGCAAGACCTTTGCCTGCGCGCGGATCGACAGCTCGCCGATTTCGTCGAGGAACAAGGTACCGGTGTGGGCCTCTTCGAACACGCCCGGCCGCTCGGCCACAGCGCCAGTAAAGGCGCCGCGCGAATGGCCGAATAGCTCGGCCTCCACGAGATCATCGGGCAGCGCGGCACAGTTCAAGGTGCAGAACGGCCTGTCGCGGCGCGGTCCACGACGATGCAGCGCGCGCGCGACGAGCTCTTTGCCGCTGCCGCTTTCGCCCTCGATCAACACCGAAAACGGCGCGGCCGCGGCTCGCTCGACCGCGCGCCGCACCTGCTCCATCACGGCGCTCACACCCAGAAGATCTCCGGGATCGCGCGCCAGTCGTTGCACGCGCCGGGCCACCGCGCCGGCAACCGCCGGGCCCGCGGCGGTCGCCGCGGTGGTAAAGAGCAAAGCCGCGCGGGTCCCGTCCGGGGCCGAGCCTACGGCCCAGCGGCCGACCAGTGCGCCAATCGTTTCGCTTCCGTATCGCACCGGGGCGCCGGCTTCGATGAGGTCGTGATGGGCGTGCGGTGGGATCATCTGCCCCGCCGCCACGGCACGTGCCGCGATGTCGGGGTCGAGCCGGCTGCTGCCGTCCGACACGAGGGAGACGAAGCGCCCGGGGCTCCCCGGGCCCTCGAGGCTACCGCGATCTATGGCGTAAAACGCCACGACCGCCGCACGCAATCGAGTTCGCAGGAGCGAGCACACGCCGGCCATCACGGCCTCGTCGTCTCCCGCCTGACCGACGCGTAGGATGTCCACGACGTCGTCCACAACCGCGCGGAGGTCCGGAAGGCCGTCGGGCTTCTGACAGGGCGCAAACAGCGCGAGCGCGCGAAGGCCGGTCGCGGCGACGTGACGCTTGACCACGTCGGCGCCCGAGGACGGGGTGAGCAGGTCGCGAAGAAGCGCGCATCGGGCTCGCACCGTGGCCGGAAGGCTTCCCGCCGGGAACTTCGCCAGCCGATCGACGAGCAGGGCGGCCCCGGCCTGGCGTCCCGCCCGGCGCTGGCTTTCAGCCGCGGTGAGCCGCGCGCGCAGCGCTCGCAGCGGATCGCGCGCGAGCCTTGCTGCGCGGACGCACACGACCACATCGCGATCCACCGCGCCACGATCGCCGATGGCCAGATGCGCAAACGCCGCGCCGCACGCCGCCTTCGCGACGAGCGAGGGCCGGCCGGAGCGTTCGCCGATCTCGACGGCCGCGAGCGCCAGGCCGACGCCCGCCTCGAGGTCGCGACGGCCGATCGCCACACGCGCGAGCGCGACCAACCGGCCAACCGCCAGCTCGTCTCCGATCGTGTTCTCCTCGATCGGCGCGAGGACCCGATCGGCGTCTTCGTGCTTCCCCCGCCAGAAGAGGCAGCGCGCGAGCGCCAGGCGGCTGGCTGCTTCGCGCGGCGCATCGCCGTTCGAAAGCGCGGCCGTCAACGCGACGCCAAGCACACTCTCGGCTTCGTCGAGCCGTGCGAGATCGGTCGCGGCCACGCCCGACAAGATCGCCGCGTCGGCGATCGTGCCGTCCCCGGCCCGGTAGCAGAAGTCTTTAGCCTGCACGAGCGCCTGCTGTGCGTCGCGGGGGCGTCCCCGTCGCAGGATCACACACGCCAGCCCGAGTGCGCCGCGAGCCGCAGCGTGCCAGTCGTGACGCCGGGCCAGTGCGGCAACCGCTGCCCGGAGGGCTCGCTCTCCGGGCGCATGGCGTCCGGCGGCCACGAGCGCCAGCGCGGCGTCCATTCGTTTCGTAAGCGATGCCAACTCCCCCGGCGCCGGCCACGCGTCGGTAGCCACGGCCACCGCGGCTCGATCAGACGCGCCCGTCGTGTCGTCGCCGTAGGCCGCCGGCTGCTCGGCGGCTCGTGAGATCACTCGAGCGGCCATAGCCGGCGGCCGGCCGACCGGCATGGGCCCCCACAGCAGCGTGTCGAAACGGCCAGGCGCGCCGCGGGCACGCCGCGCCGCCGACTCGATCCGCCTTCTGAGCGTGCGGCCGGGCTCTGAGGGTCTGATGGCCGAGACGAGCGTCGATGCCGCGACCGGCTCGAGCCAGATCTCGGGAAGACGCGGCACGGCATCAACGCCCGTGAACAGAAACACGTGGGGCCGAGGCGACTCGATGGCCCAGGCGAGAACGTCTTGCCAGCTCCTCGAGGGATCGAGCGAGCTGGCGATCGCAAAAAGCGATCGGCCCGCCAGAGCCTCGCGGATCGGCAGTTCCTCGAGATCGAGACGAAGCGGCACGAATCCGGCGAGCCGTGCCGCCCTCGAGAGCTCGCGCACGGCCGTCGCCAGGCCCGCGCCTCGCGATCCGCCGAGCGCGATCACGCGAGGCTGCCGGCCGGCCACGTCGCCAAAGAGCTCGGCAATCGCCGAGACCGCACTTCGCGCCACGATCCGAATCCCACAGGCCTCGAGCCGCACCGTGCCAGTGAGGGTCGGCCCATCGCGCACATACCCGGTTTCTGGTCCAGGCACGACGACGGGGCGGCCCTCGCGCGAGCTTCCGACCAAGTCCGATTCAGGCTGCGCGATCCTGGCGTTGGCCCGCAAGAACGTCGCGGCCAGATCCCTCGCCTGCGCGCTGGCGCGACTCGCCCCGCGCCAGGTCGGGCCACTCCGCCACGCTTCGAATCGACCGGTCTCGCCAACCACCCCGTAGTCGACGAGCTCCGCAATCGCGCGGTGTCGCACGGCGAAGAACCACTCGCACCGCAGCGCCCACCGTGTCTGCTCGGACGGTCCGCCGACCGTCGACGACACGAGCACGACCTCGTCGCCGCTGGCCAGATCGACGACGCGCCGATCGTCGAAGCGGATGAAACGGTCGGCAATGAGCTCGACGATCTCGACATCTTTCATGGAGCCTCCTCGTGTTCGAGAGGAGACGCGTAGTGCAAGAAACTGACCGCGCGAGTTTCCTCGGAAAGGCCGAAGGTGAGCGTCCAGAGTGTGCAGATTTTTCGGATAGAATGAACGCCCGATGTTGCGATTTTTGACCGCCGGCGAATCGCACGGCCAGGCGCTCGTGACGATCCTCGAAGGCATTCCGGCGGGTCTCGCGATCGACTTCGACGCCATCACGGCGCAGCTTCGCCGGCGCCAGACCGGGTACGGACGCGGCCGGCGGATGGCGATCGAGTCCGATCGCGCGCAGGTCTTGAGCGGCGTCCGCCACGGAGCCACGACCGGCGGCCCCATCGCGCTCCTCATTCCGAACAAAGACTGGGAGAACTGGCAAAAGACGATGAGCGTCGAGTCGGCGCCGCCCTCCGACGCTGGCGGCGTCGATCGACCCGTGGTGACCCGTCCTCGTCCCGGGCATGCGGACCTGGCGGGCGTCGTGAAGTACGGGCACGACGATATTCGCAACGTGCTCGAACGCGCCAGCGCCAGAGAAACCGCTGCCCGCGTCGCGGTCGGCGCCATCGCGAGGCAGTTGTTGCAACAGGTCGAGACGGACATCGTCAGTCATGTCGTGTCCATCGGGTCGGTGGCAATTTCTGATCAACTGGCCGTGAGCTTCGAGGATGCGCGAGCGATCGGCGACCAATCGGCGTTGCATTGCGTGGACGCAGAGGTCGAGCGTCGGATGATTGCGGAGATCGATCGGGCGCGGGACGCGGGCGACACGATGGGCGGCAGTTTCGAGGTCATCGCTCATGCGGTGCCCCCGGGACTCGGCAGCCATGTCCAGTGGGATCGCAAGCTCGACGGGCGCCTCGCCCAGGCGCTGATGTCGATTCAGGCGATCAAGGCGGTCGGCATCGGCCGTGGCCCGCTCGTGGCATCGCTGCCTGGGTCTCGCATTCACGACGAGATTCTGCCGCGGACCGGGTCGTCGCCAAGCGGCATGGCCGTGACGCGGCCCACCAACAACGCGGGCGGTCTCGAAGGAGGTATCACCAACGGCGAGGATCTGCGCCTCACCGCGTACATGAAGCCGATTGCCACGCTCATGAAGCCGCTCCGCTCCGTTGATCTGGCGACGATGGCCGTCAGTCCCGCGACCGTGGAGCGCAGCGATGTCTGCGCCGTGCCGGCCGCCGCGGTGGTGGGTGAAGCGATGGTGGGCATCGTGCTGGCCGACGCGTTGCTCGAGAAATTCGGCGGCGACTCGGTCGAGGAGCTGCGAGCGAACTGGACCGCCTACCGTGCCCGCACCGCCGCCCGCTTCCAGCGACCGTAGCCCAACGACGACAGAAACCGCAGAACTCGCGGAGATCGCAGAGATTCAAGAACTGATCGGCCTGTCACAGACATTGCATACGCCCCAGGCGTGAATGACGAAAGAGACGAACTGAATGCCCTCACCGAGAAGATCATCGGCGCAGCCATGGCCGTTCATCACGAAATCGGACCGGGGACGCTGGAATCAACGTGCGAGGCTTGCTTGACTTTCGAGCTGATCGACCGGGGGCTCGCCGTCGAACGGCAGAAAGAGTTACCGCTTATCTATCGCGGAAGGCGGCTTGATTGCGGGTATCGTATAGACCTTCTTATCGGGGGCAAAGTGATCGTCGAGGTCAAGTCGGTCGAGCGCCTGGAACCCGTCCACACGGCGCAAGTGATTTCATATCTGCGGCTTTCCGGCTGCAAGGTCGGTCTTCTACAACTTCAATGTTAAATGGCTGCTCGATGGAGGCATTAACCGAATCGTCAATGGGTTCCCGGATTAGTCCGTTTCTGCGAGCTCTGCGAGTTCTGCGGTAAAACGTCGGTGACACCGTTTCTCTGCGGTCTTCGCGGTCTCTGCGTTTGACGTCGTTGACGCCGTGATTCGGCCGATTCTCAAGTACGGCGACCAGATCCTCCACGAGCCGGCGACGGCGGTCGGCGCGATCACGCCCGACGTCGACCAGCTGATTGGGGACATGATCGAGACGATGTACGCAGCCCCAGGCATTGGCTTGGCGGCGCCGCAGGTCGGCATGGGCTTGCGCATCGCGGTTGTCGATGTCTCGATCGGCCGCGATCCCTCGGGCCTCATCGTGATGGTCAACCCGGAGTTTGTCGAGCGCGACGGCATGCAGCTCGAGGAGGAAGGCTGTCTGAGCGTGCCCGGCTTCAACGCGACAGTCGTTCGGCCGTCGCGTGTCGTGATCACGGCGCTCGATCGCTCCGGCACGGCCTTTGTGCGCGAAGGCACGGATCTTCTGGCGCGTGCGTTCCAGCATGAGATAGATCACCTCGACGGGAAGCTCTTCGTCGACCAGCTCCGCGGCATCAAGCGGGACCTGATCGTCAGGAAAATCCGGAAGCTGACGCGCGCGGGGAAATGGTGAACGGGGCGCCGCTCAGAGTCGTGTTCTTCGGCACGCCGTCCTTCGCCGTGCCGACGCTCGAGTCCGTGCTCGCCTCGCATCATCAGGTCGTTGCCGTCGTGACGCAGCCCGATCGTCCCCGGGGGCGCGGCCACAAGACGAGCGACTCACCCGTGAAAGCGCGCGCCGTCGCGGCGGGCGTACCGGTGCTTCAACCGGCCACGCTGGCCGATCCGGCGTTTCGTCTCTCGCTTGGGGCCCTGGACGCCGACATTGGAGTGGTCGCCGCCTACGGAAGAATTCTGTCCGAGGCCGTCCTGGCGGTTCCTCGGCTCGGGATGATCAACGTGCACGCGTCACTGTTGCCACGCCACCGCGGCGCCGCGCCGGTCCATCGAGCCATCCTCGCTGGCGATACGGAAACGGGCGTCACGATCATGCGCGTCGTGAAGGCGCTGGACTCGGGACCGATGCTGGCCGCGGTGCGACGCCCCATCGGATTGGATGAGACGAGCGAAGAGGTCGAGCGGGATCTCGCGCGTCTCGGCGCGCCCCTGCTCGTGGCGGCGCTGGATGAGCTGGCGGGCGGTACCGCTCGGGAGACGCCACAAGACGAGGGTGCGGCTACCTACGCACGCCGGCTGACGAAAGAGGACGGGCTCATCCACTGGCAATCGCCTGCGCTCCGCATTCACAACCAGGTGCGCGGGCTGCATCCGTGGCCCCACGCGCATTCTTACCTCCATGGCGCCCGTTTGATCGTTCGCCGCACGCGCCAGCTAATCAGCTGCAGCGTCGCGCCACCTGGCGAAATCATCGTCGCAAGCGGCGACATGCTACGCGTGGCAACCGCCGAGGGTGGTCTCGACCTCGTCGAGCTTCAGACCGAGGGTAAGCGGCCGATGAGCGCGCGCGACTTCCTCGCCGGCCATCGAGTCCGGCCGGGCGACCGGTTCACCATCACCCCATGATTGCGCCCGCCAGGGTTGCCGCCTATGAAATCCTTGTCGCCGTGTCGGCCGGCCGCGCGGACCTTCCCGGCGCCATCGCCAGCGCTCGGGCGTCGCTCCCGGACGATCGTGACCGCGCGCTCGCGGCCGAGATCGCGACCGGTGTGCAGCGCTTTCGCGCGGCGCTCGACCACCTCATCGTCCAATGCTCGAAGCGACCGATCGATCGTCTCGACGCTGAGATCGTCGAAATCCTCCGTCTGAGTCTGTATCAGCTGCTCCATCTGACGCGCGTCCCCGCCTCGGCGGTGGTGGACGATGCGGTGAATCTGGCTGGCTGGGCGGGCAAACGAAGCGCGGCGGGGTTCGTCAACGGCGTGCTGCGCGCGATCTCGCGCACGCGATCGTCGCTGCTGCTGCCGCCTCGACCCCCAGTGATGATGGCCCCGACCGACCTCCACGCGGCGCTCGATTACTTGAGCATCACCTTGTCGCATCCCCGCTGGCTTGCCGAGCGCTGGCTCGCCCGCTTCGGTTTCGACGTCGCCGAGGCGTGGCTCCTTTTCAACAATCGTCCGGCGCCTCTGACGTTGCGCACCAACACGCTGCTCCTGTCGCCGGCCGATCTTCGCAGTCGACTCGCGGAACGCGGAATCACGGTGACGCCCGGACGGTACGCCCCGGGATCGTTCATCGTCGAATCGGGCCACCCGCTTCGCGACGCGTCGGCCTCCGGGGGATGGTTTGTGGTGCAGGACGAAGCGTCGCAGCTCGTGACCCTGCTCGCCGGGCCCCGCCCCGGCGCGCGGATCCTCGACGCATGCGCATCGCCGGGCGGCAAGGCCACCGCGCTCGCGGCCACCATCGAGCCGGGCGGGTACGTCGTTGCGTGCGACGTGCGCTCGAGACGCATGGAGTTGCTTCGCCAGACTGTGGCCCAGACGCGGGCGCATGGCGTGCGGCTCGTCCAGGCCGACCTCCTGTCGCCGCTGCCGTTCCACACGAGGTTCGACTGCGTCATCGTCGACGCGCCGTGCTCCGGGCTTGGCACCCTGCGCCGCGACCCCGACATTCGCTGGCGGCGGCGAGAGCGCGACCTGGCCCCGCTCGCCGAGACGCAGCGTCGCATGCTCGGGAACGCCGCCGCCCTCGTCGCGCCCGGGGGCCGGCTCGTGTACGCCACGTGCTCGAGCGAGCCCGAGGAGAACGAGGACGTCGCCCACGCGTTCCTCCGTGAGGCGGCCGATTTCGAACCCGTCGATGTGCGCACGGTCCATCCGCTCTTGACACCCGATCTCGTCGACGAAGGCGGATACCTGCGAACATCTCCACATCGGAACGGGCTCGAGGCGTTCTTCGGCGCCGTCTTCGAACGCCGTCTCAGTTCGTCCCCAGCCCCTAGTCCCTGGCCCCTAGTCCCTAGCCCCTAGCCCCTAGTCCCTAGCCCCTAGAAGGACTTGTAGTAATCTGTCCGCAGATGGCTTTTGGAACGCGCGTGTGGAGCGTGGGCAAGCTCCTGCTGCTCGGCACCGCGCTCCTCGGCACCTACGGGTTGTTTGCGACGGCCTCGATGCGTCTCGCGTTGCGCGCCCGTGAGGTGCAGGTGCCCAACCTCGTCAATCACACCGCGAGCGAAGCCTCGGCGCTGGCAGCTGCGGAACAGCTGACCGTTCGCGTCGACGACGCGCGGCGTCCCGATCCGAAGGTCCCGGTCGATCGCGTCGTGGCGCAGGAGCCGCTGGCCGGGTCGATCACACGCCAGCAACGCAGCATCCGCGTCTGGCTGAGCGCCGGCAGCCGA